>DAOMNQ010000012.1:4151-29478 GCA_035443945.1 Phycisphaerales bacterium
GCGGCGGCGTCGAGGGGGAGGCCGAGATCGACGACGGCGATGTGGATGGGGTAGCGGGCGATGACCTCGGAGGCCTGTCGGCCGGTGCCGGCGCGGAGGGACTGGACGCCGATGGGTTCGAGGAGGCGGGGGAGGCGGTCCACCCACGACTCGTCCTCCCAACCGGCGTAGGAGAGAAGGAGGTTCAGGCGGCCGCCGGCGCCGGGCTGCTGGCCCGAGTCGGGGTGAGCGGGATGGAGGCGCGCATTGATCACCGTGGGGCTTAGGGCAAGACCGGTGCCGGAGATGGGGGTGGCTGCGGGGCGATGGCGGGGGGTGTCGTGTGCAGGGAGCGGCAGCGATGGTCGGAATCGTGGCGAACGGGTGCCAGATTGGCAGCAGGGATCGCGGTCGGGTGGCGTTAGAATCGCGGCATGGAACTGATCTCGGTGGCGTTGGGGGTGGTCGCGCTGGGGGCGGGTGCAGCGGCGGTGTGGCTGTGGCGCGAGCGGGGGAGGCTCGCGGCCAAGGCCGACCGGCACCGGGATGAGGCGCGGGCGGCGGTCACTGCCCGGGAGGTGGCCGAGCGTCAGGCGGCGCAGGCCGAGGGCCGGGAGGCGAAGTACACGCGGGAGTTGGAGGATCTGCGGACTGATATCGGGCGGGTGCGGGTTGAGTTGGCGCAGGCGGTGGAGCGGCGGGAGGCGGATCAGCGGCTGTTCGAGGAGCGGGAGGCATCGCTGCGGCGCGAGCGGGCGGCGTTGGAGGCGCGGATCGGGGAACTGAACGAGCAGGCGAGCGACGTGTTCAAGCGGCTGGCGGCGGAGGCGCTGAGCCATTCGCAGAAGCAACTGCTCGAACGTGCGGGCGCGATGTGGGAGGCGCAGCAGAAGGAAGGCGAGGCGGAACTGGACAAGCGGAAGACGGCGGTCGAGGAACTGGTCAAGCCGATCGGGGAGACGCTGCGTGAGACGCGCGAGCGGCTGACGCGGCTGGACGAGCAGGTGCGGCAGGCGGGCGAGGCGAGCGGCGCTCTGCGCGAGGAGGCGTCGAAACTGGTGCGGGCGCTGAGCCGGCCGGAGGTGCGCGGGCGGTACGGGGAGATCCAGTTGCGGCGGGTGGCGGAACTGGCGGGGATGACGGCGTACTGCGACTTCGCGGAGCAGGCGTCGTCGACGGACGAGGAGGGTCGGCGGCTGCGGCCGGACATGGTGGTGCTGCTGCCGAACGAGCGGAAGATCGCGGTGGACGCGAAGACGCCGACGGACGCGTACATGCGTGCGATCGAGGCGCAGACGCCCGGGGAGGCGGAGGAGCACCTGGAGCGCTTCGCGGGGCACGTGGAGGATCAGGTGCGGGCGCTGAGCGGGAAGCGGTACTGGGCGCAGTATGACGGATCGCCGGACTTCGTCGTCATGTTCGTGCCCGGAGATCAGTTCGTGGACGCTGCGCTCGCACGGCGTCCGGACCTGCTGGAGCGTGCGGCGCAGGCGAACGTGATCCTCGCCAGCCCGAGCACGCTGATCGGGCTGCTGCGGGCGGTGGCGGTGGGGTGGCGCGAGCACCGGCTGGCCGAGGAAGCGCAGCGGCTGCTGGAACTGGGGCGGGAGTTGCACCAGCGGGCCGCGACGGCGTTTGAGCACGTTGATGCGCTGGGGGCGGCGATCCGGCGTTCGGCGGAGAAGTACAACGACTTCGTCGGCTCGGTGGACCGGATGCTCCTCCCGCACCTGAAGAAGTTCGAGGACGCGGGGGTGAAGGGGAAGAAGGAGTTGCCGGCGTTGCCCGAGGTGGACGTGGTCGTGCGGGGGATGGCGGGGGACGCGGTTGTCGGGGAGTAATGAGCGTGGTGGCGTGAACCCCGAGCTTCCGCTCGGGGCTCGTAGTTGGAAAGGCCCGGCTTTGGGGGCCGGGCCTTTCCGTTGAGGAAACAGGCTCGTGGATGTGCCCGAGATTCCGCTCGGGTCTCGTGGTTCGGAACGGGACCCCGAGCTTCCGCTCGGGGCTCGTAGGGGGGGGCGATCGCGGGTCAGTTGCAGCCGGCGTTGTAGAGGTTGAGGAAGTTGAGGACGTCGAGTGTGTCGTGCGTGCCGTTGCCGTCGAGGTCGGCGGAGTCGTCCTTGGCGGACCAAGCGTTGAGGAAGAGCAGCACGTCGAGTGTGTTGAGGTTGCCGTCGCCGTTGAAGTCGGCGACGCAGGGTGTGACGACGATCATGGCATTGACGCGGAAGCCGGCGTTGTAGGTGGCCTTGAGGGCGCCGGTGTTGGCGTCGAATCGCTTGATGACGCCGGAGGTGTCGGAGACGAGGACGTCGCCGTCGTGCATGGCGATGGCGGAGCAGTTGACGCCGACGCTGAAGGTTGACTTGTAGTTGCCGTTGGTGGCGTCGAAGCGGTAGACGATGGCGTGCTCCGCGCCGACGAGGAGGTCGGTGCCGTCGGTGGTGGCGCTGCGGACCTGCCCGCCGCAGACGGTGAACATCTCGAAGCCGTCGAACCCGACGGTGGTGCGGTAGATGGCGGTGGAGTTCGCGCCGGCGTAGATCGTGTTGTTGAAGATGGACAGGGCGCGGATGTCGTCGTTGGCGTAGTAGGTGTCCGTCACCAGTTTCGACACGGGGTTGACGCGCAGCACCTGCCCGGTCGAGCCGGAGATGAACAGGCTGTCGCCGTACATGACCATGTCGGTGCAGTTGGAGGGCACTGACCACGAGTCGATCGGGAAGCCGAGGTCGAGGTCGATGCGGTAGATGACGCCGTTCGAGTCGGCCAGCAGCAGGTCGCCCTGGTGCTTGGCCATCGAGGAGACGGGGCCGGAGCAGACGCCGGCGAACTCGAAGATGCCGGTGTCGGCGTCGGCCTTCATGAGGATGCCGTCCGGGCCGGCGACGTAGATCGTGTCGGCGAGCGCGGGCGCGCCGAGGCAGGCGAGTGCAACGAGCGAGGCGAGGTGAGCGGTGCGGTTCATGGTCGTTCTCCCGTGTGCGGGACGGAGGTGTCCCGCTTGTGTGTTCACGGGCATTGTCCGGCCGCCCCGCCGGGGGACCGCCCATCTGAACGGAGGGGTTTGGGGCGACAGTGGGCAGTGGACAGTGGACATTGAAGCCCGAGGAGTCGGGGATTCTGGGGTCGTTGTGGGGGTGCGGGGTCAGGTTTCGAGGCGTGGGGGGCGTGTGCGGCCGACGAACCAGGCCATGAGTTCGCCGCGGCTGGAGACGCCGAAGTGGCGGTAGACCGCCATGACGTGCTCGTGGACGGTGGGGCGTGAGAGGTCGAGTCGGTAGGCGATCTGCTTTTCGCTGTCGCCGTCGAGGAGGCCGTCGAGGATCTGGCGTCGCCGTGGGGTGAGGTCGGCGACGGACGGCTCGACGGCCGAGGCGAGCGGGCCGCCGACGAGCCGGCCGACGCGTTCGTGGACGTAGCGGAGCATCCACCAGTGGCGTCGGCCGAAGGCGGGGGCGCCGACAGGGCGGTGGATCCAGAGGGAGTGGCATAGGCCGCCGACGGGGAGGCGCTGGAGTGAGATGACGTAGTCGTCGATGCCGCTCCGGCGGTGGATTTCGTTGTAGGCGCGAGAGCGATACCAGGAGGTGCGGTCCCAGAGTTGATCGCGCAGTCGCGTGACGATGGCGCCGGTGGTTCGTGCGAGGCTGGGGAACTCGGGTGTGCGCTCGACGGGGACGTTCTCGACGTATTCGAGCCAGGCGCGTTCGGCGCGCTGGTCGGGCCAGCCGAGGCGGATGGAGCCGAGGTGCTGGTTGGGTCGTCCCGGGCCGAAGTCGCGCATGTTGCCGGAGATGCCGACCTGTGCGTCGAGGAGGGAGAAGAGTCCGGTCAGGAGGCGCGTCTGCCAGGCGAGGTGGTCGGCTCCGGCGTCGCGGCACTCATCGACGAGCCGCGCACAGCGGCGAACGTCGGCGGGGCGGATGCGGTCGGAGGCGGGCATGGGGTGAATCCGGCGAGGTGTCGGCCGCTGGTATGGTACGTGGCACGGGCGTCAACGAGACGCAAAAAAACACCGAGGCTGCGGGCGGCAGCCTCGGGCGTGAGGTCCGGGAACAGCGTGCCGCTTACCCGCCGCCGCCGGGGGGGGGTGGCGAGCCTGCGCCGCCGCCGGTGACTGCGCGGACGGGGACGTTGACGAACTCGGCGAAGTCGGCGAGTTGGGTATCGACGGTGAGGCCGACGTATCGGCGTCCCTGGACCATGGAGACGGAGTGCGCGGAGGCGGGCCACCACGGGTAGCCGTTGAGTTGGCGGTGGACGAAGTCGGGCGCGCTGACGATGATGCCGCCCTGGAAGTATCGCATGGTGGAGGTTCCGCCGCCGGTGGTCCACTGCTCAGGCTCGACGAGTGCGGTGAGGATGTCGATGATTTCTTCCGCGCGTTCAGCGCGTGGGCGCGTCTCTTGGCGATCCTGCTGGGTGTCGCGGAAGGGGATTTGCCCGCCGCCGCCGCCACCGCCGCCGCCCTGGAGGACCGACTGGAGGTCGATCTCGGGGGCTTCGTCGTAGTCGGGGATGATGAAGAGCATGTCGTCGATGGGGTAGACCTCGACTCGGCGTCGCATGGCGAGGCGTTCCTTGGGGCCGCACTGGATCGCGCCCCACTCGGTGACTTGCCAGGTGTTGCCGCCGGAGTAGAAGGAAGCGGGGCCGGCGGCCTGGTCGAGGACCATCTCGAGGAGTTTGAGCGCGGTGACCCGGTTGGCGCGGAGCGCGATGGGCTGGTCTTTGTCGAGGCCCTCAGGGTTGCGGTCGTCCATCCAGAGGGGTTCGAGGTCCGCGCCGGTGAGTTCGGTGATGAAGGTGATGACGTCCTCAAGGCGCTGATCACGGAACTGGATGGTGACCGGGCGCATCATCTTCATCAGGTTCTCGCGCTTGGCGGCATCGACGCCCGGGGCGCGCCGGGTCGACGCCCCCGCCTGCTGGGCGAAGGCGACGGGCGCGACGAGGCCGACTCCGGCAACGGTCAGCACCGCAAGAGCAAGCGAACGGGTGAAGTTGGCGCGTCGCATCGTGAGGCTCCTTTCGTGGCCGCGGTCCCTGCACGGGAACATCGGGCGGCCTTCCCTGCCCCTTGTCATTCAGTTTACGGCCCGGACGGCGTGGCGGGAGGGACTTTTTGCAATCCCCGTCCGTCTGGGGGGGTTTCCGTGTCCCGGCGTGTGCTCGCCGGGAGGCCGCCGACCCGGAGAAGCGGTCGGGGTGAAAGTCATCGACTCATTCGGGCGGGCGGGGGCCGCGGATGCGGTCTGGGGCGTGTTTGACTGGAAAAACCCTGAGGGTGAGGGGGGCTGGGCTTATCTGGCGTCGGCGGGGTGCCGATGAGGTTGGTCCCCGGCCGGCGTGGTCGGGGCCAGAGCGCAAGTTCAGACGCGAACGGACCCGCCCGTGGCGACCCCCCCTCGGAAGCAAAGACGGCCCACGCGGTCGGCCGATAGGCCCGTCGCCCGGAGTCGTGGAGGGGCGGGCGCCCAGCGTGCCAAGGCGGGGCGGACGACGCGCGAAGCCCGCGTGAAGGGTGTTGCCTCCGGCGTGGGGCGACGGACAGCAGGACAACGCGGCCGATCGACGGCCGTTGGGAAGCGTTCAGACCGGAAGCACACACAAGGAGACTCGACGATGACGACGACGCAGATTCCGAACCCGCAGACGTTTGGTCAGAACGGTTGCTGCACGCCGTTCCCCGGGCAGACGTTCCAGAACGTGCCGTTCAACTGGTGCGGGCCGACCCACACGGGTTACACGAACTTCACGAACCAGTACCCGACCGGGAACTTCGGGTACACGATCCCGAACTCGGGGTACTGGCCCCAGCCGTTCGGGTGGTTCAATCCGACGCACTACGGCCAGAACTTCCACGGCCAGAGCAACTACGGTTCGTTCCCCTGGAACACGAACTGGTCGTACGGCAACTGGAACTCTCCGACGCCGTTCTCGCACTGGACGAACTGGAACAACTTCAACACGTTCGGTTCGTTCCCCTGGTCGTGGAACTACGGCTACGGGATCAACAACATCGGCGGTCAGCCGCCGTTCTACGGGTGGAACAGCCCGATCTCGTGCAACACGCCGTTCTCGGGCGAGTGCTTCCCCGGCTGCTGCCCGCCGTCGTTCGGCTCGTCGTTCGGTGCGAACTCCAACCCGTTCTACACCGGCTCGTTCAACAACTGGTCGGCGCCGTTCAACACCTTCGGCTTCAACCCCTGGAGCACGATCCCGTTCTCGCAGTACGGGCACGGCACGATCCCGTTCTCCGGGTACAACTACAACCCGTTCTACGGCAATCAGGGCGGGTACAACTGGCCGATCCCCTCGTCGAACATCCCCTTCGGGTTCGGCACTCCCGTGACGAACTACGGCCAGTTCGCGAACGCGGGGTACAACGGCGTGTACCCGCAAGGGTTCCCGTTCCCCGGCACGGTGTGCGGCCCGCAGGGGACGGACATCCACGGCAAGCCCGGCTTCGGGATGAACCGCGAGGCCGCCTGACGCCCCGCTGACGGACAGTGTGATCCTTGCCGAGGCTCGGGCTTCAGTGTCCGGGCCTCGTCTTTGCGCGCGGCCTACTTGCGGTAGTACTCGCGGATGGTGATGCCGCGCCAGGTGTAGGGGCGGTATCCGAATGCGGAGTTCTGGAGGGGTTCGAGTGGCGGTTCGAAGCCGGAGTAGAGGTAGGTTTCGAGGAGGTCGCGCCGCGGGATCCACGCGGCGGATCCGTCGCAGAAAGCCGAGTTGAGGCCGTCGGGTCCGTGGTTGTTCCAGGGTTCGGGCCAGTTGTTGATGCCGTCCTCGCGGCCGACGCCGATGGCGAGTCCTGCGGGGTCGGCGTCGTCGTTGTCGTTGTCGAGGATGATGATGGTGCGCGAGGGGAAGGCGACGGTCGCCTGCGTCTTGAGCAGGTTCTTCGTCTGCTGTTCGAGGATGTCGATGCCGCCGCCCGGGTTGTAGGTCCAGCCGAGTTGTGCGCCGATGGTGCCCCGCCCGCGACCCGAGACGACGATGCCGTCGAGGAACTTGCCCTCGTCGAACCAGGCGAAGGTCTCGTAGGAGTGGCCGCCTGACTGGTCGTAGCGGTCGTCGGCGGAGAAGAAGTGGTCGAAGAGGAAGTTTCGGCCGTAGAGGAGCGGGAGGTCTTCGAGGAGCGGCTCGTCGGAGACCATGAAGTTGGGGCGGATGGTGTTGCGTGTTGCGGGGCAGATGGGGGCCTCGATGGCGGGCATGTAGTCGGGGTAGAACCAGCCGACATTGTCCTCGAAGGTGAGGATGCTGGGGAGGAAGAGCCCGACGCGGGTGTCGTTGCTGTAGAGGTTTGCGGCGGTGGCGAGTTGGCGTGTGTTGGAGAGGCATGCGGCGCGTCGTCCGGCTTCGCGTGCCGCGCCGAGGGCCGGGAGGAGGAGGCCGATGAGAAGGGCGATGATGGCGATGACGACGAGGAGTTCGATGAGTGTGAAGGCGCGGGCGGGATGACGCTGCCTGTCGATCACCGGGATTCTCCGGGCTGGTCAGGGTGGGCAGGGGTCATGGTACAGGAAGCGGGCGGTTGGATCATCCCTCTTGGGTGGGGCGGCGTCTCGCTGTAGGATGCTGGACCGGCCGGGGAGGTCGGCGAGGAGAGGCGAGCATGAGACGGATCGCGCTGGCAGGGGCCGTGGCGGGGGTCGCGTTCGGACTGGGGACGGCGTGCGGGCAGCCGGACACCGACGCGGTGATCAACATTACGGGGATGGAGTTGCGGTGCCAGATTTTTGGTCCGTGCTTCCCGGACCAGTCCCGCAACAGCCAGGCGCATCCCTTCCCGCCGGGAACGCCGCAGTTCATCGTGCCGGCGTCGGGGTACTCGTTCGAGATCGACGGCATCGTCGAGACGACCGGGCTTGTGGGGCTTGTGATCCCGAACAACTCGACGATCGCGGAGATGATGGAGATCATCGAGCCTGGGGCGTCGAGGCTGCTGCGCGGGCACTCGCGCAACCTGCTGGGGGGGCTGCCGCTCTCGAAGAACGGGGTGTTCGCGCAGACGTTCGTGGGTGAGGCGGCGGGGATCGAACTCTCGATCACGATCGACACGTGGCTCCGGAACGATGGCGCGGCGTTCTTCGAGATCCGCGACATCGACATCCCGCTCGGCATCCTGTTCGGGACGGTGAAGGTGAAGAGCGGGACGACGGCGGTGGAGGTCTGGGAGGCGTCGGCGCGGCAGGAGACGGAGTGGCACTTCGAGGGGGACCTCGGTTCGGTGTCCGGCTCTGGGCCTTCGATGCTGCGGTACCTCGACGATCCCTCGTTCGGCACGATTCTCGGCGGGATCGGGAATGAGGACAACCCGGACCCGACGATCCCGACGGGGGTGACGGAGCAGCAGTCGTTCTTCGCAACGACGACAGCGCTCGGCATCGCCGGTCCTGGCGGGAAGGACGACACGGTCTACGTGACGAGTCCGGCGCGCAACCTCACGGACACGGACCCGAAGAACTATCGCGGGATCGGGCTTGCGTTGTACCCGCGGACGCAGCCGGCGTTCCCGGGCACGTGGTTCGGGCAGTGGACGATGGTGTGGGACATGTACATCCCGCACGAGACGTGGAACAACCATGAGTGGGTTGCCGCGCTGGTGCATGGGAACCACAACAACAACGGTGGCGCGGACATGTTCATCCGCAACCCTGCGTTCGGGGGGGGCGGGGTGATCGGGTTCGACCGGCAGCCGGGGCAGTACTTGAACACGCCGCTCATCAAGCCGGGCGAGTGGTTCCGGCTTGCGTTCGTGTGCGACCACATGCAAGGGGGCGTGGGCCGCGTGTACGTCAACGGCCAACTCGTGGGGAGCACGGGGAGCGACTGGCTGTATGACAGCGTCGATCCGGGCGACCCGCGGTACGGCGACGGCGAGGCGGTCGATCCGGCGGACTGGCAGGCGTGGGGCGAGTTCCCCAGCCCGTGGGCGCGCAGCAGCGGGACGGAGCCGGGTTCGGTGGGTCCGACGCCGCTGGCATCGACGTTCTGCCTGTTCGCGGACCTGGGGAGCGCGGAGTTCGGGCCGGGCGGGCGGAGCGAGGTGGTCTACGTGTCGAGCATGTACTTCGCCGACGACGTGCTGAGTGGGGCGGAGATCGCTGCGCTGGGCGGGCCGGACGGGGACGGGATCGTGTTCAAGAAGGGGCCGGGGTGCCCGGCGGACTTCAACGGGGACACGGTGGTGAACACGCTGGACTTTGTGGCGTTCCTGAATGCGTTCGTGGGGGGCGACCCGAAGGCGGACTTCAACGGTGACACGGTGGTGAACACGCTGGACTTCGTGGCGTTCCTGAACGCGTTCGTGGCCGGGTGCCCGTAGAGCGGCCCCGGATCGGGGGGGTCGGCGTTCGATTCTCGGGTGCGGTCGCGGTCCCGGTTCAACCTTGGGGCCGGGATGGTCGATCCGAGGGTGTGGGTCTGGCGGCCCCGGGGGAATGCTCGGCGGGCTGCTCGACAGGGGAGAAGGCGTGAAGCAGACCGGCTCGGGATCGGGTGGACCGGGGCGTGCCGCCGGGGGGCGGGTTGGTCGGTCCTGGCTTGTGCCGATGCTGATCGCGGCGTTGGGAGTCGGGGCGACGGTTGTGGTGCATGGGGTGCTGGTGTCGCGTGAGCGGAGCCTCGCCGTCGCGCGGTTCCAGACGGACGCGGTGGGGCGGTCGGCGGCGATCGACTCGGAACTGGCCGACGCGGTCGATGCGCTGCACGCGGTTCGTGCTTTCTATGAGGCCTCTGAGTTGGTCGAGCCGGAGGAGTTCGAGCGCTTCGGGCGCGAGATTCTGAGGCGGCACACGACCGTGCTCGCGCTCGACTGGGTGCCGCGTGTGTCGGCGGGGCGGGGCGAGGAGTTCGTGGCTTCGGCGCGTGAGGTGTTGGGGGTTGAGTACGCCATCCTTGAGTGCGACGAGACGGGGAGGATGGTGGCGGCGGAGGGCAGGCCGTGGCACTACCCGATCCTGTATGCGTGCTCGGCGCCATCTGCCAGAGCGATGCTCGGGTTCGACCATGGGTCGGAGGCGGGGCTGCTGTCCGCGATGGAGATGTCGGCGTGGTCCAACGCGCCGGTGGCGAGCGCAAGGCGGAAGGTTGTCCGTCTGGCGGAGGGTATCGGCGACCGAGGAGGGGTGACCGTCTACCTGCCTGTGTTCGAGGGGGGGGTGGCGCCGTCCGCGGAGCACCTGCGGCTCGGGGCGGTGTCGGGATTCCTCGCGGCGACGATGCGGCTGAGCGACCTGCTCGCGGCGGCGATCCAGGGCATGCCCGCGGGGCAGATGGACGTGCACCTGATTGACATGGCGGGGGGCGGGGGTGTGCAGGAGTTGCTGTACTCGACCGCGCCGGGCGTGCTCGCGCCGGGCGATGCGTTCGGGCGTGCTTCAGGCTCCGAGGTTGCAGAGGGCGTTCGCCAGGTGGTGCGCTACTCGACGCTGGGGCGGGACTGGGTGGCGGTGTTCGACGCTCGATCGTTGAAGCCGTACTACCCCGAGGGGCGTGCCTCGACGTGGGCGCTGGGGTTCGGGTTCGTGCTGACCGCGCTCGCGCTGGTGTATGTGCAGATGCTGCGGGTGGCCAACGCCCGCTCCGAGCGGCTCGTGGAGCAGCGGACGCGGGAGTTGCGCGAGCGGGGCGAGCGGCTCCGGGCGATCCTTCAGACGGCCCCGGACGCCATCATCGTCGCGGACGAGCGCGGGGTGGTCGAGTCGGTGAACCCCGCGACGGAGCGGATGTTCGGGTACTGCGCCGAGGAACTGATCGGGCGCGAGTTGACGGCGCTGATGCCGGAGAGGCTGCGGGAACTTCACCGCGCCGGGTTGCGGCGGTACCTGCAGAACGGGCCTGGACGGACGGTCGGTGGGGGAGTGCTTCGGACGTATGGCTTGCGGAAGGATGGGCTTGAGTTCCCGATCGAGTTGTCCGTGGGCGAAGTTCGGCTCGGAGAAGGCCGGAGGTTCACTGGGATCATCCGCGACGTGACGGAGCGCAAGCGGGCGGAGGACGCCATCCAGAGCATGAACGCGCTGCTCGAAGAACGGGTGCAGCAGCGGACGGAAGAGTTGCAGCGGATGGTGGAGGAGTTGGCGCAGTTCGCGTCGATCGCGTCGCACGACCTTCAGGAGCCGCTGCGGAAGGTGCTGGTCTTCGGGGACCGGCTGCGTCAGCAGTACGAGGGCGCGCTGGGCGACAGGGGCAGGGACTACCTGTCGCGGATGCTGAACGCGGCGGACCGGATGTCGTCGCTGCTGAATGACCTGCTGGAACTGACGCGTGTGACGTCGAAGGGGAGGCCGTTCGAGCGGGTGGACCTTGGCGATGTTGTGCGCGGCGTGCTGACGGACCTGGAGGTCGCGCTGCAGGAGTCGGGCGGGTCGGTCGAGGTGGGCGACCTGCCGGTGATCGACTCGGACGCGACGCAGATGCGCCAGTTGTTCCAGAACCTGCTGTCGAACGCGTTGAAGTTCAGGTGCGGCGAGCGTCTGCCTCGCGTGACGATCGAGGCCGAATCCCCTGTTCAGGCGGGTGGTGGCGGGGGTTCCGTGTGCCGGCTGGTGGTTCGGGACAACGGGATCGGGTTTGACCCGAGGTACGCGGGTGTGATCTTCGAGCCGTTCCACCGTCTGCACGGGCGGTCGGAGTATGAAGGCTCGGGGATGGGGCTGGCGATCTGCCGGAAGATCGTGGAGCGTCACGGGGGCCGGATCGCGGCGGAGGGTCGGGCTGGCGAGGGGGCTTCGTTCGTGATAGAACTCCCTTTGAGACAGGGGGCGACCGGGGAACAGCCATGCCACGACGCAAAGACAGATCGGTTACAGTCCTCGTCGCCGAGGACGACCCGGACGACCGCCTGATCACGCGCGAAGCGTGGGACGAGGCGTCGCTGAACAACGACCTGCGGTTCGTCGAGGACGGAGAGGAGTTACTGGACTACCTCTTTGCGCGCGGGCGTTACGCGGACCGGGCGGCGGCGCCGAGGCCGGGGCTGATCCTGCTGGACCTGAACATGCCGAAGGTGGACGGGCGTGACGCGTTGCGTGAGATCCGGAGCGACGACAGTCTTCGGTGTGTGCCTGTGGTGGTGCTGACGACCTCGGGAGCATTGGAGGACGTGGCGTGTGCGTACGACAGCGGCGCGAACTCGTACATGCGGAAGCCCTCGTCCTACTCGGGGCTGTCGGAGACGGTGAAGGCCATCGGTCGCTACTGGCTTGAGCACGCGGAACTGCCGATAGACGGGTGTGATGGAAACGCCGGTACAGAGTCCGATAAGGGTTCTGCTCGTTGACGACGATGAGGACATGCTGGTCCTCGTTCGTGCGTGGCTGGATGACGTCGAGTCGGGTCGGTACGAGGTCGATTGGGCGACGTCGGCTGCGGAGGCTCGTCAAGTCATCGGCCAGGATCGTTACGAGGCGTACCTGATTGACTACCGGCTCGGGGCGGAGAGCGGGATCGACCTGCTTCGGGAAGTATCTGGCGCCCTGCCGGATCGGCCTGTGATCCTGATGACAGGCCAGGGCGGCCGGAGCGTGGACCGCGAGGCGCTGGAGGCGGGGGCGACGGAGTACGTGCAGAAGGACACGGCCAGCGCGGTGGCGCTGGAGCGGGCGATCCGGTACGCGATGGCGCAGAAGTGCGCGCAGCGGCTGGAGCGTGAGCGTCGCTCGCTCCAGGAGGCGGCGCGTGCGATGGAGCGCGTGCTGGCGGTGGTGGCGCACGAACTCCGCACGCCGCTTACGTCGATGCGACTGATGTCGGAGTACCTGATGGCGCCGGAATCGCGCAACGCACCGGAGTTGGAGCAGTTCCTGTCGTCGATCCACGGCGAGACGGTGCGGATGACGGAGACGGTGAACAACGTGCTGGAGGCGGCGCGTTTCGACAGTGGGTTGGCGCGGTGGAACTGGGGGACGGTGCGGGTCGCCGACGCGGTGGAGCAGGCTTTGGAGACGGTGCGGCCGCAGGTGAACCTGTCGGCGGTCGAGGTGATGTCGTCGGTTGAGCCCGAGGGCCTGTCGATGCGGGGCGACGCGGACGCGATCCGCCGGCTGGTCATGAATCTGGCGAGCAACTCGGCGAAGCACACGCGCAGGGGACGGATCGAAGTTGGGGCGACGGAGACGACCGAGCAGGGCGAGCGTCGCGTGCACATCGAGGTGCGCGACACCGGGAGCGGGATGCCCGAGCACGTCGTGCGGCAACTCGGGACGGCGTTCGCGCTGAACTCGGGGATGGTCGGCTCCGCGGCGTCGCACGGGACGGGGCTGGGGCTTGCGATCTGCAAGGGGATCGCGGCGGCGCACGGCGGCGTGGTGCGCGTGCTGTCGCGGGAGGGGGAGGGAACGAGGTTCGTCGTGGCGCTGCGCGCGGAACTCGAGGAACCGGCCGCGGTGGCGGAGAGCGTGCAGATCATCCGAGAAGCGGCATGAAGCGCGTCCTGGTGGTTGACGACCTGACGGTGATCCGCGAGCCGATCGCGGCCGCGCTGCGGCGCGAGGGGTTCGACGCGGTGTGCGCGGCGAACGGTCGCGAGGCGATCGGGCTGATGCGGACGCAGCCGCCGGACCTGATCCTGCTGGACCTTGGGATGCCGGAGATGGACGGGCTGGAGTTGCTGCGGCGGATGAAGACCGACGCGACGCTGCCATCGCCGCCGGTGGTGGTGCTGACGGCGGCCGGGGACAAGGACTCGGTGCTCAAGTCGCGGCAGTTGGGGGTTCGGCACTACCTGCTCAAGGCACAGTTCTCGCTGGCGGACATGGTGGCACGCGTGCGAGAACTGACGTCGGATCGGCGCGAGGAGGCGTCGGCGGGAGCCGGGGCTGCGGTCGTTGCGCAGCGTGATGGCGAGTCGGGCGTCGCGGGAAGGGTCGGTGGGGGGACGCCGGGAGCGGGCACGGTCGGCGTGGACTCCGGCTCGACGGCGTCGGTCGTGCCGACGCCCGCGGAGGCGGCGGCCGCGCTGCGGAACATCAAGCCTCGCGTCGTGCGTTCTGAACTGGTGGAGATGCTGGATCGCTGCGGGGAGTTGAAGGCGCTGCCGCCGAGCGTGGCGGAGGTGCTGAAGGTGGTGAACAGTTCGCAGGCGAACAGCGAGCAGGTTGCGGGGGTCATCAAGCGTGATCCGGCGATCGCGCTGAAGATCCTGCGGCTCGCGAACTCGAGCGCGTTCGCGAGCGGGACGCCTGCGGACACGGTCGAGAAGGCGGTGCTGCGGATCGGGGTTGGCGCGATCCGGCAGGCGGTGATGAGCATCGGCGTTGTGGATCGCTTCAGCAGCGTGGCGGTGGAAGGGTTCATGGACCCGGTCCTGTTCTGGGAGCACTCGATCGCGGTGGGGCTGATCGCGGCGGCGGCGACGCGGGCGCGCGGCGAGGGGGAGCCGGACGCGGCGTTCACGATGGGGCTGCTGCACGACATGGGGCGCGTGGTGTACGCGGAACTGCTGCGGGACAAGTACGCGGAGGTGCTCGCCAGCGCCGAGGAACTGGGCGCGGAGGTCGAGCGGGTCGAGTCGCGGATGCTGCTGATGAACCACGCGGAGGGGATGGACCGCATCCTGCGGGCGTGGCACTTCCCGCGCGACCTGGTGGACCCGATCGTGTTCCACCACCTCCCCGCGCCGGACATCCGGCGGAACTGCCCGAAACGGTACGGGGAGGTGGCGACGCTCGCGCTCGCCGATCGTCTGGCGCACGCGTTCATGCTCGGATCGAGCGGGAACGACGCGCTCTACCCGACCGACGAGTTGTGTCGCGGGCTGGGGCTGGCGGACGAGGTGATCGCCGAGATCGAGAGGACGATCGAAGGCGAGACGGAGACGATCAAACTGGCGATGCTGGCGTCGCCGGGGCGGACGATGGAGTGGAAGCGTCGCGTGGATCACCACGCGAGGGCGCTTTGCTCGCCGGTGCGTCCGCTGTTTGTGAGCGCTTCGCCGGCGTGCGACGCGTACCGGATCGCGCTGGACCGGCTGCGCGCCGCGGGCGATGAGCCTGCGAACGTGGGCGTGGTGCACTTCTCGTCGCCGGCGGATCGGCTCCCGGTTTCGCAGGCGTACGCGTCGGCGGAGGCGGACGCGGGGGTAGGCCGGCTTCCGCTGATCGTGCTCTCGCAGGAGGGCACGGTGGCGCCTGAGGAGTCGGTTGCCGAGGGCAGGCGCGTGCTGATGCTCCCGACCCCGACGCCGATGGCGAGGCTGACGGGCGCGCTGAACGCGGCGGTCGAGGCGTGCGGGGCGCGGGCGGCGGCCTGATACGGATCGTGTGAAGCCTCGGTGCGTTGAGAGTGGGGGTATGGGCGAAGCCGCCACGGAGTGGCGGGGTACCCGAGGCGCAGGGACTTCACACAATCCGTATGAGCCGGCGCAGGCCCGGGCGGCCCTAGACTCGCGTCGGATGGAAGGCGTCTTCGACCAGCGGCGGTACCTGATCCCGTTCCGATCGACGCTCCTGCCGCAGATCTTCACCGACACGCTCGTGGTGGGAGCGGGCGTGGCGGGGCTGCGTGCGGCGGAGGCGGCGGCGCGCGGGGGCGAGGTCATTCTCCTCTCGAAGTCGGACCTTCGGCAGACGAACACGGCGTGGGCGCAGGGGGGGGTCGCGGCCGCGCTCGCGCCGGGCGACAGCGCGGAGTCGCACGTCGCGGACACGCTGACGGCGGGGGCGGGTCTGTGCGACGAGCCTGCGGTGCGGCTGCTGTGCGAGGAGGGGCCGGAGCGGCTGCGGGAGATTCTGTCGTGGGGCCTGCGGCTGGACCGCGACGCGGCGGGCCAACTCGACGCGGGGCGCGAGGGTGGGCACTCGGCAAGCCGCGTCTTTCACGCGGGGGGTGACGCGACGGGCGAGGAACTGTCGCGGTGCATGGCGGAGCGTGTGCGAGCGCTTCCGAACGTTCGGCTCTTCGAGCGGTGCTTTCTGCTCGACCTCGTGACGCCCTCGGACGAGCCGGGGTCGCCTGTGCTCGGGGCGATCACGCACCACTCTCGGCACGGGCTGCAGATGATCTGGGCGCGGACGACGATCCTGGCGTCGGGCGGCGCGGGGGTGCTGTTCCGGGAGACGACGAACCCGCCGTCGGCGACGGCGGACGGGCTTGCGGCGGCGTACCGGGCCGGTGCGCGGCTGGCGGACATGGCGTTCGTGCAGTTCCACCCAACTGTGCTGTATCTGCCCGGGGCGGCGCGGTCGCTGATCACGGAGGCGGTGCGCGGGGAAGGGGCGTACCTGCTGGACGCGGCGGGTCGTCGGTTCATGCCGGAGGTGCACGAACTCGCGGAACTCGCGCCGCGCGACGTGGTTGCACGGTCGATCGTGCGGCAGATATCGCTCCAGGGCGGGCAGCACGTGTGGCTGGACTGCCGGCACCTGCACGGTTTCGCGGCGCGGTTCCCCGGCATCGCCGCGCTGCTGGCGCGGTTCGAGATCGATCCGGCGAAGGACCTGGTGCCGGTGCATCCGGCTGCGCACTACACGATCGGCGGCGTGCGCACGGACCTGCGCTGCCGAACGAGCGTGCCGGGTCTGCTGGCGGTGGGCGAGGCGTCGTGCACGGGCATCCACGGCGCGAACCGGCTGGCGAGCAACTCGCTGCTGGAGGGGCTGGTCTTCGGGCGGATCGCGGGGGAGGAGGCGGCGTCGGCGGCGCGCGCGGGCGAGAACGGGCCGCGGCACGCGCGGATCGTAAGCGACATCCCGCCGTCGCGGCAGGGGGAACTGGACCTGGAGGACGTGCGGTCGAGCCTTCGCTCGGCGATGTGGCGCAACGTGGGGATCGAGCGGAGCGGGGAGCGGCTGCGCGACGCGGTGGAGATGTTCGACTTCTGGGCACGCTACACGCTGGACAAGGTGTTCGACGACCCGGAGGGGTGGGAGACGCAGAACATGCTGCTGGTCGGCGCGCTGGTGGCTCGCTCGGCGGAGTGGCGTGAGGAATCGCGCGGCTGCCACACGCGGACGGATCGACGCGAGGCGAGCGAGGACTTCGGCGTGCACGATTGCTGGCGGCGCGGCGAGGGCGAGCCGGAGCGTGAGGCGGCGCTGGCGGGGGCGGGGGCGGCGCGATGAGCGTGTGGTCGAAGGCGGTCGGCGTTGCGGCAATGGTGTGCGCGGTCGCGCCGGTCGCGTGCGTCGAGCAGCGCGTGACGTACAACCGGCCGATGTTCGCGGGGTTGCCGGGGGTGCAGTCGAACCAGCCGATCGTGGGAGCGGGGCCGAAGGGGTACCGCGACCCGACGCACGTCGAGGGCGGGTCGATCGTGGTCGAGCACGACGACGGCTCGAAGACGCTGGTCGCGCGTTCGGCGGCGCACCTGGTCGCGCACATCCAGAGGACGCTGGTCGAGGACGAGGAGGAGTTGTTCCTCTCGCAGGTGCTCAGCGAGATGACGGTGCGGGAGTGCCGCGAGAACGGGGTCGAGCCGGCGGAGGCGTTCCGGTACCTGCGCCGGCACCGGGACGAGGTGCTGAAGGTGCTGTCGCGGATGCATGCCGGGGAGCGTTCGCCGTACGTAGTAGTGCAGAAGATCGACGACCGCATGTACCGAGTGCTGCTGACGGGGCTGGCGGCGCGGGGGCTGCGCTGGCGTGGGTTCGACATGGTGCTCGAAGGGGGGGGGTGGGACACGGAACGGCTCGACGAGGAGGGGAAGCCGGTATTTCGGAAGAGCAACTGGCGGCTGCGGTGGTTCGTGCCGGCGGAGTCGTGAGCGAAGGGCCCAACGGGAAGGAACGCGGAGAGCGCGGAGAGGAGCGCGGAGGAAGCGGAGGGATGACCGGGAGAAGCAAAGAGCCGGATGGAGAAGAGACCGAGAGAAGGATGGCGGGTTGCCGCCCTTTGATCCTGTGATTCGGACTTTCGGCGACTCCGACTTCTCGCCCTTCGCGTTCACCCCCCCTCCAGAGCGTGCGCCGAGCGTCCCTTCTTCCCGCGGTTTCCGGTCGTCAGCGCTCGAAGAGGGGCTGCTGGTCGGGGGAGGTTCGCGGGCGTGCGGCGAGGTCGTCGAGTTCGGCCTTGAGTTCCTGGATGGTCTCGATGCGGAGGTGCTCAGAGGCGAAGCGGATGTAGGCGACGGGGTCGATCTCGCGGAGGCGTGCCATGACGCGCTCGCCGATGACGCTGCTGGCGACCTCGCGGTCGAAGTCGCGGGTGAGTTCCTCCTCGACCTCCTCGACGATGCGGCGTTTGACGGCCTCGGGGACGGGGCGCTTGCCGCAGGCGGAGACGATACCGGCGAGGACGCGCTCGGGATCGAAGGGGACGCGCGTGCCGTCGCGTTTGACGACGGTGAGTCGGTTAGTCTGCTCGGCGCGTTCGTAGGTGGTGAATCGGCGGCCGCACTTGAGGCACTGCCGGCGTCGTCGGATGACGCGGCCGCCCTCGCTTGCCCGCGAGTCGATGACCTTGTCGTCGGTGGCGTTGCAGTAGGGGCAGATCATTGGCCGTCCGCGAGGTGTGGTGCCGGGTGGCCGGCGAGGCCCATACATCTTGACGGCTGGCGG
The DNA here is from genome assembly GCA_035443945.1 of Phycisphaerales bacterium. Lineage (GTDB taxonomy): Bacteria > Planctomycetota > Phycisphaerae > Phycisphaerales > UBA1924 > CAADGN01. Next base: position 22,646 of record DAOMNQ010000012.1, read on the forward strand.
GCGGGGCGTCAAAGGCACGGGCATCGGCATCCTGCCGGGCCGCTCACGTCGCCCGGCCCGATCGGCCGTATAGTGGGGTGCTGTGAAGGCCCGCCCTGCCACTACGACCACGACGACGACGACCGCCGGCCCGGGCGGGGTGTAGTGGCGGTTCGCCAGTTGGACCGACCGAACCCGCCCCGGCCCGCGAGCCGGGGTCTTTACTTTTGGGCGGCGGCGTAGGCTGTCGGCCTTGGGATGGATGACTGAAGACGGAGAGGAACGATGAGCCAGGTCGCTTCGAGGGTGGTCCGCGTGACGCTGCCGGACGGGTCGGTGAAGGAGTTCGCCGGGGCGGTGACGGCGCGGCAGGTGGCGGAGTCGATCGGGCCGCGGCTGGCTCTGGCGGCGGTGGGGGCGAAGATCGACGGGGAGTTGTCCGACCTGTCGGCGGTGATCGACCGGGACTGCCGCGTGGCGATCGTGACGGAGAAGACGCGCGACGGCAGGCCGGACCCGGATGCGCTGTACCTGCTGCGTCACTCGGCGGCGCACGTGATGGCGGAAGCAATCCAGCGGATCGTGCCGGGGGCGCAACTGGTCTACGGCCCGCCGCTGGAGACGGGGTTCTACTACGACATCCGCTTCCCGGAGGACCGGCCGCTGAAGGAGGGGGACTTCGAGGCGGTCGAGGCGGAGATGGCGAGGATCGTGAAGGAGGATCGGCCGTTCACGAGGTACGAACTGCCAATCAAACTGGGGTTCGAGAAACTTATGGCCGAAGGCAGCAAGTACAAGCGGGACAACGCGAATCGTGCAGTGCAGACCGGCGCCACTTCGCTCTCGTGGTACGTGACCGGACGCCTGCGAACGATTCGAGAACCCGGACAGGAAGGGCAAGTAGTGCTTGAAGTTCCGAGAGGTGGAGCGGAGGCATGGGTATTCCGCAAGCCGGAACACGCATCGGACTCGCACATTCGCTTCGATGAGTCCGATCAACCTGGCCGCACCGTCGCACGGAATCTTGACACTGGAGTCACGGCTGCACCAAGGAGCCACTGGGAGGATCTCTGCCGCGGACCGCACCTGCCGAGCACGGGGCGGATCGGGGCGTTCAAGGTGATGTCGCTGGCGTCTTCGTACTGGCACGGCGACGAGAACTCGGACCGGCTGACGCGGGTGTACGGCACGGCGTTCTTCTCGAAGAAGGACCTCGACGAGTACCTGACGCGGCTGGAGGAGGCGAAGAAGCGCGACCACCGCGTGATCGGGAAGCAGTTGCGCCTGTTCCACATCGACGAGATGGTGGGGCAGGGGCTGGTGCTGTGGACGCCGCGGGGGTCGATCGTGCGCAAGGAGTTGCAGTCGTTCATCGGGGAGGAGTTGCGCAAGCAGGGGTACTTCGAGGTCTTCTCGCCGCACGTGGGGAAACTGGACCTGTACCGGACGAGCGGGCACTTCCCGTACTACGCGGAGAGCCAGTTCCCTCCGATCGTGGAGCGTGAGTCGCTGGCCGCGCTCGCGGCGGAGGGGTGCTCGTGCGCCGAGTACGCGAACCGGCTGTCGAAGGGCGAGATCGACGGGTACCTGCTCAAGCCGATGAACTGCCCGCACCACGTGAAGATTTTCGCGAGCGAGCCGCACTCGTACCGCGACATGCCGGTGCGGCTGGCGGAGTTCGGGACGGTGTACCGGTGGGAGCAGTCGGGGGAGTTGAGCGGGATGCTGCGGGTGCGATGCTTCACGCAGGACGATGCGCACCTGTTCTGCACGCCGGAGCAGGTGGGGCAGGAGGTGCTGGGGTGCCTGGAACTGGTGAAGGTGATCTTCGCGACGCTGGGGATGAAGGAGTACCGGGTGCGTGTGGGGCTGCGCGATCCGGACTCGGCGAAGTACGTGGGCAAGCCGGAGAACTGGGACCGGGCGGAGGCGTCGTGTCGCGAGGCGGCGCGGACGCTGGGGGTGCCATTCACGGAGGAGCCGGGCGAGGCGGCGTTCTACGGGCCGAAGATCGACTTCGTGGTGAAGGATGTGATCGGGCGTGAGTGGCAGTTGGGGACGGTGCAGGTGGACTACAACCTGCCGGAGCGTTTCGACCTGTCGTACATCGGTGCGGACAACAAGCCGCACCGGCCGGTGATGATCCACCGCGCGCCGTTCGGGAGCATGGAGCGGTTCGTGGGGTTCCTGATCGAACACTTCGCGGGGGCGTTCCCGGCGTGGCTCTCGCCGGAGCAGGTGCGGGTGCTGCCGGTGAGCGAGAAGACGGAGGCGTATGCCAAGCGGGTGCTGGCGGCGTTGGTGGAGGCGCGGGTGCGGGCGACGGCGGACATGGCGAACGAGCGTTTGCAGGCGAAGATCCGGCACGCGGCGGAGGAGAAGGTGCCGTACCTGCTGGTGGTCGGGCCTCGGGACGAGGAGGCTGGGACGGTGTCGGTGCGTGCGCGCGGTGTGCAGCAGGACCTCGGGGCGATGGGGCTGGGGGAGTTTGTCGAGGGAGTTCGTGACGAGAGCGAGTCGCGTGGGCTGCGGTCGGTTGTCGATAGGATGCGGCGATGAGGTGGCGGTTCGCAGGGAAGACCGAGCAACGGAAGGCGGCGATCAAGCGCCGGCGGACGCGAAGCGGCTGGCGGCGCAGGGACCGGAGCACTCGCGGGGGGCGATGTATCTTGGCGGATACGCCATTGAGTGCAAGGTCAAGGCGATTGCGATGGAGCGCCACGGTTGCGACGACCTCGATGCGCTTCGGAAGAGGCTCGGGCTGTCATCGCAGCAGGTCTATGGTCACAGGCTTGAGGCATTGATTCAGAGGCTCCTCCCCGGTGGGGTATTCGAACGGCTCACAACGGGTGTGGCCGCGGACGCGTTTCGAGGGCAAGTCAACCGTTGGACAACGGAGTGGCGTTACGACTCGTCGAACGCCCCGGCAGGGCAGGCGGATCGGTTCCTGGCAGCGGTCGATGTGGTCTGGAACTGGTTGGAGAACAACATATGAGCAAGGCAGCCAAGAAAAAAGCCACGAGCGCCGGGAAGCAGACGGCGCCGGCACGTCGGCGGGGTTCCGCGAAGGGATCCATTGATCTCAAGAACAAGATCGTGACCGCGCTTCGGGAGGAGTTCCCCAAGGATACGGTCGACGTGACGGACGGCTATATGGGCAACATTCACGTGCTCGTCGTGTCGAGGCTGTTCGACGGCAAGAGCGAGTACGAGCGTCAGGGGATTCTTCGCGATTGTCTCGATCGGGCGGGGCTGACCAACGCTCAGACGTCGAAGATCAGCCTGATGCTGGCGCTCAGCCCCGGCGAGATCAAGTAGGGGCGATGGGGCGTACACGATGCGCGAGATTGTGTTCGAGGTCACCCGCGATCCAGATGGTGGTTTCGTTGCTTGTGCGATCGGGGAGTCCGTCTTCACGGAGGCTGGTGACGAGTGGGCGCTTCGTCAGAATATCCGGGATGCTGCGCGATGCCACTTCCACGATCGCGCCGTGCTGCCGGATATAGCGAGGCTGCGCACAGGGCGTGCAGAGACGGTCTTGCGGCTGTGACGGAGGCTTGAGGAGCTGCCGATGACCATCCGTGATTTCGGCGGATTGCTCGCTACCGTTGCGGCGCTCTCAGTGGCGGCGTTCCTGGTCGCGCGTAGCCGCCTCACGACCAGACGGGCCAAGGTCGCGGTCATCGCTCTCGGACTCGTTGCGAGGGCTGGCATCGTTCTTTTCTTCGTCGGGGTGTTCTTCGAACCGACGGCTTGATCGTGCCTTCCGCGTGCGGCCTGGGATGGCATGACGCCTATCCTCCCGCCCCTCGCACCGCCCGGGCCTGTTCGCCATGCTTCGTCGTCTCATTCCACGCAGCACGCCGGCGTCCGTCCGTCGTGACCTTCGGCTGATGACGGCTGACGGGGTGCTGTACTCGTACATGGTTGGGACGGGGGAGACGTACTTCGCGGCGTTCGCGTTGGCGATCGGGCTGGGGGAGGTGCTGGCGGGGCTGGTGGCGTCGGTGCCGCTGGTGACGGGGGCGTTGCTGCAACTGGTTTCGCCGTGGGCGGTGGCGCGGCTGGGGTCGCTGCGGCGTTGGGTGGTGATCTGCGCGACGGTGCAGTCGCTGAGTTTCCTGCCGCTGGCGGTCGGGGCGGTCGTGGGGGCGATGCCGGCGTGGTTGCTGTTCCTGGTGGTGGCGGTGTACTGGGCGGTGAACTACGGGCAGGGTCCGGCGTGGAACACGTGGGTGACGACGCTGGTGCCGCGACGGATCCGTGCGCGATACTTCGCGAACCGCTCGCGCGTGGCGCAGTTCGGCACGCTGGGCGGGCTGGTGTTTGGGGGCGTGGTGCTGCACGCGGTGAAGGGTTCGTCGAACGCGGTGCATGCGTACGCGGCGTTGTTCCTGGCGGCGGCGGCGGCGCGGTTCGCGGCGAGCCGGTGCATCGCGGGTCAGCGGGAGCCGGTGCCGATCCCGCCGGACTTCCGCCTGGTCGGGTGGCGTGAGATGGCGTCTCGGTGGCGTCACGGGCACGACGCGCGGCTGCTGACGTACATGCTGGCGATGCAGGTGGCGGTGCAGATCAGCGGGCCGTACTTCACGCCGTACATGCTGGCGCGGCTGGAGTTCAGTTACGCGCAGTTCATGCTGCTGGTGAGCGTGTCGTTCGTGGCGCGTTCGATCTGCCTGCCGTACATCGGGCGTCTGGCGCACGCGCTGGGGCCGCGGGCGGTGCTGTGGATCGGGGGGGTTGGGATCCTGCCGCTGTCGGCGTTGTGGATCGTGTCGGACAACTACTGGTACCTGGTTGCGACGCAGGTGCTGGCGGGGGCGATGTGGGCGTGCTACGAGATGGCGACGTTTCTGCTGCTCTTTGAGACGATTCCGGCGAGCGAGCGGACGAGCGTGCTCACGCTGTTCAACTTCGCCAACGCGCTGGCGATCGTGGGGGGCGCGCTGGTCGGGGCGGCGGTGCTGACGCTCTTCCACGCCGAGCCGTGGGTGTACTTCCTGATCTTCGGGCTGTCGTTTGCGGCGCGTGTCTGCACGGTGCCGCTGTTGGCGCGGGTGAGGGTGCCGGAGTTCGAGCCTGTGGACCTGCCGTTGCGTCCGATCGCGGTGCGTCCGTCGGCGGGGTCGCTGGACCGCCCGGTGCTGGCGGGGATCGACGCGGAGACGCCCGCGCCGGGCGAGCCGGGAAAGGCGGGGGATCCCGCGGTTGTCCCCTGATCACTGGATCGCGGCCGAATCGTAGTCCGATAGACGCACCATGCAGGAACGATCGCGTGATCGTCGCGAGCGGTGGTTGTTCGTGACGGGCGCGAACCGCTCGGGCACGACGTGGGTGGGTCGGATGCTCGACGAGCACCCCGAGGTGATGGTGCGCGGAGAGTGCGCCTTTTTCCGCGAAGACGCCGGCATCGACTGGTGCACGGACGCCGCGAGCGTAAGCGGGTGGGTGCAAGGTTGCTCGACGAGCGCTGCGTTGTTCTGCCACATCGATCCCGCGTCGTTCGCGGGGGCGGATGTGAGGGAGGTGGTCGATCGGCCGTACCGGCGTGTGTTTGCGCCCTGGGCGGGCGTGCGCGTGCTGGGCGATCGCACGCCTTACCACTCGTGCGTGTGCGCGGATCGGCTGCACGCGGCGTTCCCGGATTCGGTGTTCGTCGATGTGGTGCGCGACGGTCGCGATACGGCGGTTTCCTCCGCGTTCAAGCAGGTGATGCAGCGGAAGAGCGTTGAGATGTGGGGCGGGCCTGCGCGGGCGGAAGCGGTGCGGTGTCGTATCGAGGAGGGGGCGCGGGTGGACGACGGTTCGGGGTTCCGGCTGTTCACGGACGAGGCCCTGGAGTTCTTCGCGCGGCGATGGGTGCGATCGGTCACGGGCGGCGAGCGGGCGAGCGTGCTGTATGGCGATCGGTTCGTGCGGCTGCGGTATGAGTCGCTGGTGGAGGACGCCGTGCCCGGTATCGCGATGGTGTTCGGGCTGCTGGGCGTTGCCGATCCGGTGTCGAACGCGCGTCGCGCGGTCGAGCGGCAGCGCTTCGAGCGGGTGACGGGTCGGGCTCGCGGGCGGGCTGAGCCGGGCTCCCTGGCTCGGAGCGCGTCGCCCGGCGACTGGCGGTCGTGGTTCACCGCGCGCGATGGGATGATCTTCGAGGGGATCGCGGGCAAGACGCTGTCGCGGCTCGGCTATGCCGGCGACGGTGCGGTCGCGGCGTGAGGCGGGCAGTAGACTGCGGGCCATGACGGAGCCTGTGCGCATCGCGATGTGGTCCGGGCCGCGGAATATCTCGACGGCGCTGATGCGGTCGTTCGGCAGCCGCGCTGATACGGCGGTCGTGGACGAGCCTCTCTACGCCCACTACTTGAAGGCGACCGGCGCGGACCACCCGGGGCGCGACGAAGTGATCGCGAAGCACGAGACGGATTGGCGCATGGTGGTGGCGTCGCTGACCGGGCCCGCGCCAGACGGCAAGCGCGTGTTCTACCAGAAGCACATGGCGCACCATCTGCTGCCGGGGATGGACCGCGCGTGGGTGCGCGGGTTGACGAACTGCTTTCTGATCCGCGACCCGGCGGAGGTCATCACGAGTTTCGTGAAGGTGGTCGCGGACCCGACGCCGGAGGAACTGGGGCTGCCGCAGCAGTGGGGGTTGTTCGAGGCGGAGCGTGCGCGAACCGGGCGCGCGCCGCCGGTGATCGATTCGCGCGACGTGCTGTCGGAGCCGGCGGCGATGCTCGGGCTGCTGTGCGAGCGGGTGGGGATCGCGTTCGACGTGGCGATGCTTCGGTGGGAGGCGGGGCCGCGCGAGACGGACGGCGTGTGGGGGCCGCACTGGTACGCGAGCGTCGAGGCGTCGA
>DAOMNQ010000012.1:29488-55699 GCA_035443945.1 Phycisphaerales bacterium
GGGGTTCGAGCCGTACCGGGCGAAGGAGGAGCCGGTGCCGGAGCGGCTGGCGGGGGTGTACGAGCGGTGCCGGGCGATCTACGAGCGGCTCGCGGAGCACCGATTGCGCGTTCAGGGCTGAGCGAGCGATGAGTGCGCGAGCCTCTCGAGCGCGGCGTCGGGGTCGGCCTCTTCGAGGGCGACGCGGCGGCCCATTCGGCGGACAATGAGATGGAGGTACGCGCTCTCGCCGGGGCGGACTTCGACACGGCGTGCGGCACTGGCGCGGGCCTCGACGCGGATGTGGTGCTCGCCGGGATTGACGTGGAGGGGCAGGTACTCGCCCTGCGCGAGCGTTCCGGCGTGCCGCTGGTCGATGTAGACCTCCGCGGGTCGGCGCGAGAGCGGGGCACGCGGGCGGTAGACGTAGACGACCGCGCCGTCCGCGCCGACGAACTCGGGTCTGAACGCGGTGCGCAGCGGGGATGAGCACGCCGCGAGCGCGGCGGAGACGGCAAGCCCGAGGAGCAGCAGGAGTCCGAGGCGAGCGTGCTTGGCTGGCATGTCTACTGCCGCCCGTACATGCGCGAGGCGAGCACCAGGCCGACGAAGAGTTCGTGATCGGCTTCGAGGTCGAAGTGGCGGACGACTTCGCAGTCGAAGGCGACGATGGAACGGAGCAGCACGGGCGAGCCGGTGACGAGGGTCTCGGTCGGGAAGGCGTCGAAGGGGTCGCCGCGGGTCTCGTCGTGGTCGGCGAGTTCGGTGGAGAACTTGCGCTGGATGAGGCGGTTGTCGGGCGAGACGCGGCAGATCGCGAAGGCGTGACTGTCGCGGATGAGCGGCTCGATCCAGTGCCCCTTCTTCGCGGCGACGCAGATGAGGAGCGGCTCCTCGGCGCAGGGCTGGACCGAGCGCACCACGACGCCGGCGCGCTTGCCCTCGAAGGCGGCCGTCATGACGAACGTCCCTCCTGGGACTCGCTCGATCGCGGCCTTTGGGTCGTCGATCCGTGTGTCGGACATCGTGCCTCGGAGTTCTGTTTCGGCCCACGGAGGGCCGGAGTCTACCGGGAGTGGCGGCGGAGGCTCGGTTGGACCGGGCTGTGTCCGGGGTGGCGGCCGGACGGGTCGCAACTTTTCTCCCAAGTTGGCCCAAAAAGGGACCGATGGGTGTTGACAGGTGGGGCAAAGTGGGGCATGATCCCAGCCATGACAGCGGAGGCGGTCACTCGTGGGGTTTATCGGACTAGCCGAGGTCACGATCGACGGCAAGGGGCGGCTGGCCGTCCCGGCGAAGTTCCGCTCCGCGCTGGGTGCGGAGACCGAGTCGCGGACCTGGGTGAGCATGCCGCGGGACGACGGCACGATCCGGCTGTATCCGTTGGCCGAGTTCGACCGTCTCTCGGAGTTCATGGGCGGGAGCCTGCTGTCGGATCGGGACGAGACGGAGGTTCATCGGATTCTGTTCGGCTTCTCGGAGAAGATCGACACGGACGCGGCGGGTCGGCTGATTCTGCCGCGTCGGCACGTCGAGTTGACCGGGATGCCGAACGAGGTGGTCGTGGTTGGGGCGGGCCGGCACCTGGAGATTCACAGCCGGGCCGAGTGGTCGAAGCACGAGGCCGCGCGGCTGGCGCAGTTGCAGGAGTACATCGCTCGCGTTCGGCGTTCGGGCGCGGGCGGCGGAGCATGACGGAGCGCCGGCCCGAGCGGCCGGGCGAGGACAGACGAACGGCGGGGCGAAGGCTCCGCGAGACGACACGCGTCGAGAGGGCGGAACGAACGGACTGCTGAAACTCCCGCCGGGCCTGTGTGATCGGCCCGGCCGCCGGCGCAAGGACGCCCCGGCGAACAGGAGGCCCCCTCGACACCCGGCCCGGGCGAGCCACCACCCGCCCGTGCCTTTCCAGGCGTTCCGTCGGCATGAGTGCCGGCGGGGCGGACAGGCCACCACCAGGCGGCGGGGCGCACCCACCACCACAGCCTCCGAAGCCCTGCTGCCACGCGACGCCCGCCCGGTTGATGCCGGGCGGGTTGTCATTTGTTCTGCGCGGGAAGAAGCGGCCTCAGGGCCTGCGCCGTCGGATGGTGGCGGCGAGCGAGAGGAGGAGCGCCGAAGTCGCTGGCGCGGGCACGGGTCCGATCACTTCGAAGTCGTTGTTGAAGGTGGGGTTTCCCAACGGACCGAACCCGCGCCGATCGTAGATCTGTCCGCGGAGTTCGCCGAGGGGGTAGGCCTTTGTGTAGACCTGCGCATAGATGCTGTTGTTGTAGAGTGCGTACTCGACGTCGCCGAAGTCGCTGTAGATCTCGCCCTGCTGGCCCGCGAGGTAGACCTGCGAGAGCGTCAGCCTGATGCCGTTCTGCTCCTGGACGAAGTCTCCCAGCCACCCCAAGTCCGTGACGATCGGGCCTTCCTCGAGAATCCTTCCCATGTGGAAGTGGATGGGCGTTCCGTTCGGTCCGTGCGGGAGGAGGTCGTCGAGGGTGAGGCCTGAAATGAAGAGGTCGAGATCGGCGCGGAGGTTGTGGTGGTTGTAGTGCAGGATGGCGGAACCCCGATGCGGGCTTTGCGATCCGGTGGTGACCTGGGCGGCGGAGAGGCCGAAGTAGTAGTGCCACGTGTGGGCGTGAGCGGAACACGGGGCGACCGCGAGCAGGAAAAGAAGGGGGCGGATGGCGAGTCGCATGTTCGTGGCACTCCGAAGGCGGCGAATCAGTGCGGGGGGTGGGCGACTCAATTGTGTTCGTTGCCGTCGCGGAATCAAGGGTTGTCAACAGAGTTGCGGCTTTGATAGGCTTTTGTACGGTATTATTTGGGGATTCGATGTCGATAATGAGCATTTTCCGCGGGTCATGGGGTTGCTCCGAAGGTTCAGTCGCGGTTATTCTCAGAGCGTTCATGGGGGTGCTGCGAGGAGTTCACTCTCGCGGCGTACGCTGTCGATCTTGGACACGCGCTCAAAGCAGGAGGCCTCACATGGCGTTCAGAACCCGGGGATTCACGCTGATCGAGTTGCTGGTGGTGATCGCGATCATCGCGTTGCTGATCGGCATCCTTCTCCCTGCGCTGGGCAAGGCGCGCGAGGCCGCGCGTGCCGTGATGTCCGCGTCGAACCTGCGATCGCAGATGCAGGGGACGGCGGGGTACGTGGAGGACAACAAGGAGTTCTTCCCCGGCGACCACGCCCAGCCGCGGAAGTACTCGATCATCACGTGGGTGCCGCGGATCAGGCCGTACCTGGACAACCGGACGGAGGCGTTCAACTGCCCGTCGGTCCCGCGCGACCTTCACTGGTACAAGATATTCGACCTGACGAACCAGCAGAAGACCATGCTGAACCAGCAGTGGTGGGAGTCTGAGTACTACGGGTACGAAGAGGGTGAGATGTTCCTGTACGGGAGCGAGTTCTTCAGTTACGGGTACAACGGCTGGGGGATCAGCGACTTCTCCTCGGGCGGCGGGCACGAGTCTCAGCGGTTCATGATGGGGCTGGGCGGGCACGTCGCGCTGCCGCTGAAGGATGATCCGACGCAGTGGGAGAACTGGGGCGAACGGATGTGGTGGGAACTCCCGCTGAACAAGGTGGCGATGCCGTCGGACATGATCGCGGTCGCGGACTCGAACACGGACAAGTCCTGGGACGCGTGGATCACGCCGCAGCGGGGCGCGGAGAAGATGTGGCCCAGCCGGCGTCACTTCGGCGGTGCGAACGTGGGGTTCGCGGACGGGCACGTCAAGATCATGCCGCTCGAGGACCTGGTCCGCCGCGACGACGAGTCGATGCGCCGCTGGAACTGCGACTACAAGCCGCACCCCGAGTACTGGTGAATCGAGAGGCTCTGCATTCCTTGTCGAGCGGTTTGGCGTCGCGACGAGCGTTGGGCGTCTGATAGACGAGAGGGGCGAGAGTTGCTGAGAGGCTGCAGCCTGTGAACAATGCGATCAAGATCGGCATCATCGTTATCTGCATCGTCGGGGCCGGTGTGCTGTTCGGGAAGTTCTTTACCAAGACGACGGGAGTGCCCGAAGAGGGCTGGCAGGCGACGAGTTGGCGGTGCTCGTCCTGCGAGACGACGTTCGACCTCACGGCGTCCGAGTACAAGTCCGTGATGCAGAAGCAGGGCTATGTGACCTGTGTCAACTGCCAGAGCGTGCAGTGCGACGAGGTCTATCAGTGTCCGCACTGCAACGGGTACTACCCGCCGTTCGGCCACTCCATGCGGGGAACGCACTGTCCGTTGTGCAAGGCCGAACTCCCGGACGATGGCGCCGCGCGGCTCCCGGGTCGATAGACCAGCCCACACCCGATGCACGATGCAACCGCGGGAACCGGCTGAACGCGGGTGCGGATAGTTGCGCGCAGCCTGCCGGTCTTCGAGAAAGTTCGGGTCCGGGTTCGCTGCCGGGTCTCGTCGAGCATTCGTGTGCGCCGCAGTCTCGGCGCGTCAGTCGGAGTTCATCCGTTTTGGGACGACCCGCACAGCGCGGCGGTGGCGGTTCGCCCGCGTTCGTCCTCCAACCCGGCCGGCGGGGGTTCCGTGTGCCCCGCCGGCCGGTCATTTGCTCACGCGGGGCTGATCGGCTGGGCGTCGGGGTGCGCGCCCGCGCCATCGCGCCAGGCGGCACAGTCGGAATCGGCCGCTCATGGCCTGTCGGCGACGCGCCGATGGAGATTCGGTGCGTCCGCAGGCCGACCAGCCCGAATCACCGCTGCGCGAGGAGCACTTCCGGCAACTCGCGGAGGGCGTTCGGCGCAGCGCGAAGGTGCGGCGTGCGGTGGCGGTCGCGCGGGTGAGCGGGTGGACGACGGCGGTGTTCGCGTTCGTCTCGCTGCTGAGCGGGCTGTTCAGTGTCGTGGGGCTTGCGCTGGGCGTTGCGCTGGCGGTGGTGGCGTGGCGGGAGTTGCAGGGAGCGCGTTCGCTGGCGCGGCTCGACGATCGTGCGCCCCGGCGGCTCGCGCTGAACCAGGTCTTCTTCGGCGCGTGCCTGTGCGCCTATGCCGTCTGGGGCGTGTTGCGGACGCTGACGGGCGACGGCCCCGGCGGCCTGGCGGCGACAGGCGATGCGCAGGTGGACGCGATGCTGGCGGACGTGGCCGAGCCGATGCAGGCGATGATGCGCGTGGTGATGCTGGCGACGTACGGCGGGCTGTTCGTCGGGAGCGTGCTGGCGCAGGGGGGGATGGCGTGGTACTACGCGACGCGGGCGCGGCACGTGCGCGAGCACGCGGCGGGCACGCCGGAGTGGGTGGTGCGCGTGCAGCGGATGGCGGCGTGAGGGAGAGTGGGGAGTGGACAGTGGAGGTCCGAGCAGCGCGGCCAGCATCGTGAGGACTGGCGACCGATTCGAGGAAGTCGCGCTCGTCCGCCCTGCCGGGCGGGGAACCTGAAGAAGTGGATGCTTCCGGGGGCTTGCTCGCAGAGCCTCGCGGCGCCCCCGGCAACGGGCGTGCGCCCTGCGGGCGGAGAGCGGGCACTCTCACGGCGCGGATGCGCCGAATCTTGTTGGAATCTGTTTCAATCTCTGGCGCCGGCGGCTCGGAGGGTGAGGGTGAGGGTGATTTCCTCGGCGTTGCGGAGGACGACGACTTCGACCTTGTCGCCGGGGCGGGCGTCTCGGAAGAGCGGCATCCAGTCGGTGACGCTGCCGACGGCCTGGCCGTTCCAGCGTGTCATGATGTCGCCGGGCTGCATGCCGGCCTCGGCGGCGGCGGTGTCGGGGGTGACCTCTTCGATGAGGACGCCGCGGCCGTCTTCGTCGTAGCCGGGGCGGATGCCGACGCGGACGCGCGAGCCGCCGCGACCCTGTCCCTGTCCGAGGCGTGGGAGGTTCTCGGAGGCGCGGCGACCGTCCGCGCTGTCGGGGACGAAGGGGAGGGTCTCGGCGCGCTGGGCCATGGCGAGGGCGAGGCGGCAGACGACGTTGACGACATCCACCGCGCCGTTGCGGTTGATGAGGACGCTGACATCGCCGGGCTTGTGGTAGTCGTCGTGGAAGCCGGAGAAGAAGAAGAGGACGGGGATGTCCTTGGCGTAGAAAGAGGCGTGGTCGGAGCGGCCGAAGACGCCGGGGGGCATGGGCTTGACGTCGAGGCCGGACTGTTCGAGGAAGGGTGCGGCGAAGTCCTGCAACCCTTCGCCGGTGGCGAGGCCGCCGACGTGGACGGCCTTCTCGCGGACTCGTCCGATCATGTCCATGTTGAGCATGAGGACGTGGCGTTCGATGGGGACGATGGGGTTGTTGGCGTAGTGGCGTGAGCCGATGAGGCCGGACTCCTCGGCGGTGAACCCGATGAAGAGGATGGAGCGGGCGGAGGCGTCTTCTGGGAGGGCGGCGTAGAGGCGGGCGAGTTTCTCGGCGGCGAGCAACATGCCGGAGGTGCCCGAGGCGTTGTCGTCCGCGCCGGGGTGGAGTTGGCCGGTGGCGCCGGTGCCGAAGAGGCCGTAGCCGACGTGGTCGAAGTGGGCGCCGATGACGACGTACTCGTCGGCGAGCGTTCCGCGGCCGGGGAGGACGCCGCCGACGTTGGGCGTGAGGATGGGGCTGCGGTCCACGTCGGTGCGGACGGAAACGGCCGCGCCGGGGAGGTCGAGCACGACGCCGGAAGCATCGGCGAGCCGTCGCAGGTCCATGAGCGACCGCCCCTCGGGGTCGGCGGCGCGGGCGAGGCGGTCGGCGGCGTCGGCGGTGAGCATGATGACGGGGACGTCGAAGTTGCCGGCGCGGGTCTCCTCGGCGGTGGCGAGTCGGTCGGCGCGTTCGTCGGCCGCGCCGGGCGGGTTGACGATGATGACCGCCTTGGCGCCGCGGCGCGCGGCGGCGGAGATCTTGGGTTCGAGGTTGGCCATGAAGGACCAGCCGTCGCCGGTCTCGGACCAGAGGCTTTGTCCTTCTTCGTTCATCGGTTCGAAGCGGAAGGCGAGGGCGATCTTGCCGTCGAGGCTGTCGGCGGGCTGGTAGCCCATGTAGCCGTCCTTGCCGCTGACGATGGAGTAGCCGACAAAGACGAGCGGACCGGTGACGTCGCCCGAGCCTGAGGAGCCGAGGACGACGTAGTCCGCGCCCTCGCGGAAGGTCATGGGGGCGGCGTCGCCTGCGCGGGCTTCGACTGCGCTGCCGCGGATCTCGAAGTTCCGGCCGTGCTCGAAGTACTGGAAGTAGGAGACGAAGGGGTTGCGGACCTCGGAGCCGTCGGCGGCCCTGATGGTCTCGGGGAACGCGGGCTTGAGGCCGAATCGCTGGAAGTAGAAGCGGATGTATTCGGCGGCGTCGCGGTTGCCGCGGAGGCCCGGGGCGCGGCCCTCGAAGAAGGGATTGGCGAGGGTGGTGATGTGCTTGTCGTAGGTCTGCACGTCCTCGGGCATGTTCAGGAGGAGCGTGGAGACGGGGGATACGCCGAGGGCGGAGATGGCGTCCTTCAGGTCCGTGCCGTCTCCGGCGAGCGAGGCGGGAGGGGCGAGCACGAGCAGCAGCGCGAGGGGCAGACGGCGCATGGGCGGTCCTTTCGTGGACGTGGCGTGATTGCCGGCTGAGGCAGTGTAGGTTCGTGGGGGTGCGCTCACTTAGTCCATCTCTGGACGAGCCGCGACCGTGAGGGAGCGGGCGATTGCGGGTATGTACCGGGACCGCTCCCTTACGGTCGCGGCTCGTTGGTCGCGGTTCGATGGTTTACCGGGTGCGTCCTAGACTCCGCCGCCCCGCTCCGGACGTACGTTGTCGAGTGCTCCGGGGAGGGCGAGGCAGCCATCCCACGAGGGGAAACCCGTCAGATGAACGCGACGCGAGCAGGTACGGAAGCGCGGGCGTCCGGCCCGGGCATGGGAGGTCGGTCGGTCTTCGATGCGCTGGACACGTTCCCGCGCCGGCACCTGGGGCCGTCGGAGGTCGAGGTCGCGGAGATGCTGGGCGCGCTGGGGTACGGCTCGCTGGACGAACTGTCGGACGCGACGGTGCCGGGGGCGATCCGTGTTCGCGCGCCGCTGCGTCTGGCCGGCACCGGCGGGATGGGCGAGCGCGAGGCGATCGAGCGTCTGCGGGCGATGGCGACAGAGAACGCGGTGCACCGCTCGTGCATCGGCACGGGGTACCACGACTGCATCGTGCCGCCGGTGATCCTGCGCAACGTGCTGGAGAACCCGGGGTGGTACACGCAGTACACGCCGTACCAGGCGGAGATTTCGCAGGGTCGGCTGGAGGCGCTGCTGAACTTCCAGACGATGATCGCGGACCTGACGGGGCTGCCGGTGGCGGGGGCGTCGCTGCTCGACGAGGCGACGGCGGCGGCCGAGGCGATGGCGATGTGCTTCGCGGCGCACGACCGGCAGCGGACGCGGTTCCTCGTGGCGGACGACTGCCACCCGCAGACGGTCGAGGTGGTGCGGACGCGGGCGGCGTCGATGGGCGTGACGGTGGTGGTGGGCGCACCGGAGTCGTTCGAGGTCGGCGCGGACGACTGCGGCGTGCTGGTGCAGGTGCCGACGACGGACGGGCGGGTCGAGTGCTACGAGTCGCTGGCGGAGCGGGCGCACGGGGCGGGCGCGCTCGTCGTGGCCGCCGCGGACCCGCTGTCGCTGACGCTGATCCGCCCGCCCGGCGAGTGGGGGGCGGACATCGCGGTGGGGAGCGCGCAGCGGTTCGGCGTGCCGATGGGGTTCGGCGGGCCGCACGCGGCGTACATGGCGACGCGCGAGGAGCACGTGCGCCGGATGCCGGGGCGGATCATCGGGGTCTCGCGCGATGCGACAGGGAATCCGGCGTACCGGATGGCGATCCAGACCCGCGAGCAGCACATCAAACGCGAGCGGGCGACGAGCAACATCTGCACGGCCCAGGCGTTGCTGGCGATCATGTCGGCGTTCTACGGCGTGTATCACGGGCCTGACGGGCTGCGGCGGATCGCGGAGCGCGTGCACGCGCTGACGCAGACGCTGCGGGCCGCGTTGCTCGGGCTGGGGCACGAGATCGGGGAGGACCTGGTCTTCGACACGCTGCGGGTGAGGCCGCGCGGGCGGTCGGCGGCGGACGTGCTGCGGGCGGCGCGCGAGCGGCGCATCAACCTGCGCGACTTCGGCGACGGGACCGTGGGCGTGACGCTGGACGAGACGGCGGACCGGGCGCTGCTTGGCGGGCTGGTCGAGGCGTTCGGCGGCGACGCGGGCGCACTGGACGCGGCGGCCGCTTCGGCGCGGACGGCGATACCCGCGGCGTTCAGGCGGACGACGCCGTACATGACGCACCCGGTGTTCAACTCGTACCACAGCGAGACGGAGATGCTGCGGTACATCTGCCGGTTGCAGGGGCGCGACCTGAGCCTGGCGCACTCGATGATCCCGCTCGGCTCGTGCACGATGAAACTGATCGCGACGGCGGAGATGATCCCCATCACCTGGCCCGAGTTCGGCGCGTTGCACCCCTTCGCGCCGGCAGACCAGGCGGGCGGCTACGCGAGACTGTTCGCCGACCTCGAGCGGTGGTTGGCCGAGATCACGGGGTTCGCGGCGGTGAGCCTGCAACCGAACGCGGGTTCGCAGGGCGAATACACGGGGCTGCTGGTGATCCGGGCGTGGCACGAGTCGCGCGGCGAGGGGAAGAGGGACGTGTGCCTGATCCCGGCGTCGGCGCACGGGACGAACCCGGCGAGCGCGGTGATCGCGGGGATGCGGGTGGTGGTGGTGAAGTGCGACGCGAACGGGAACGTGGACCTCGCGGACTTGCGGGCGAAGGCGGAGCAGCACCGCGAGACGCTGGCCGCGCTCATGGTGACGTACCCGAGCACGCACGGGGTGTTCGAGGAGGGCATCACGGAGTTGTGCGCGATCGTGCATGAGTTCGGGGGGCAGGTGTACCTGGACGGGGCGAACATGAACGCGCAGGTCGGGGTGTGCCGGCCGGGGGACTACGGGGCGGACGTCTGCCACCTGAACCTGCACAAGACCTTCTGCATCCCGCACGGGGGGGGGGGGCCGGGGATGGGGCCGATCTGCGTCGCCAGGCACCTCGCCCCGTTCCTGCCGGGTCACCCGGTCGTGAAGCCCGGCTCGGCCGGCGAGCGGGCGATCGGCGCGGTCAGCGCGGCCCCGTGGGGCAGCCCGAGCATCCTGACCATCCCGTGGGTCTACATCTCGCTCATGGGGGCGGAGGGGCTGCGACGGGCGACGCAGGTGGCGATCCTGAATGCGAACTACATGGCGAGACGACTGGAGGACCATTACGCCATCGTCTACCGAGGGCGCAACGGGCGCGTGGCGCACGAGTTCATCCTGGACCTGCGCCCGTTCGAAAAGTCCGCGGGCGTGAAGGCCGAGGACGTCGCCAAGCGGCTGATGGACTACGGCTTCCACGCGCCGACGATGAGTTTCCCGGTGCCGGGGACGCTGATGATCGAGCCGACGGAGAGCGAGAGCAGGGCGGAACTGGACCGCTTCTGCGACGCGATGATCTCGATCCGCGAGGAGATCCGGGCCATCGAGGAGGGGAGGGCGAGCCGCGAGGACAACCCGCTGCGCCACGCGCCGCACACGATGGCGATGGTGGCGGCCGACGAATGGACGCACGCCTACAGCCGCGAGCAGGCGGCGTTCCCCGCGCAGTGGCTGCGCGAGCGGAAGTTCTGGCCGGCGTCGGCGCGGATCGACAACCCGTACGGGGACAGGAACCTGGTGTGCACGTGCCCGCCGGTCGATGCGCACCGATGACACGTCGCGCACCAACGAGCCGCGACCGTGAGGGAGCGGATCCCCGTTGTGAATACCGATAGACCGCTTGCTTACGCGCGCGGCTCGTTGGTCGCATTCAGGATTGATTTTGCGATCACACCTCGACGATCACCTTCACCTGGCCCGGTTCCTGTGCGGCGGTGAAGGCGTTGAGGGCGTCGTCGAGGCGGAAGCGGCGCGTGATGAGGGTGACGACGTCGACCCGCCCGGCCTCGAGTTCGAGCAGGGCGTCGGCGATGCGCGAGCCGCGCGATCCGAGGAGTTGGAGTTCGGCGTCGATGATTCGTGCGGGGTCGAGGCCGGGGGCGGGGCCTGCGCCGGTGGGGGGGGCCTTGAGGATGACGGTGCCGCGCGGGCGGACGAACTGGAGGGCGAGGTCGAGGCCCGAGGCGGTGCCGGTGCAGTCGAGGACGATGTCCTGGTCCTGGCGCCGCCCGGCCTCGTCGACGTGGCGGTGCTTGACGCCCCATTTCTCGCACAGGCCGAAGCGGTCGGGGTGCCGGCCGAGGAGGCGGACGCTGGCATTGCGCCGTGCCATGACCTGGGCGGCGAGGAGGGCGACCGGGCCGTCGCCGAGGACGGTGACGTAGGTCTTGCTCTCGATGGGGGCGAGCAGGCCGGCGTGGAGGACGGAGCCGAGCGGCTCGGCGAAGACGGCGGCCTCGTCGTCGATGGAATCCGGGACGGCGAAGAGGTTGGCGACGGGGAGGGTGAAGCGGTCGGCGAGGCAGCCATCGCGGCCTGAGAGGCCCATGACGGTGCGCTCGCGGCAGTGGTTGCTCAGGCCGGCGCGGCAGAGGGAGCATCGGCCGCAGACGACGGTCGGCGAGCAGACGACGCGCGTGCCTTCGAGGCGGCGCTGGTCGTCGCGGCCTGGGAGGGTGTTGACGCGCTCGACGACGCCGACGGCTTCGTGCCCGAGGACGCCGGTGAACGCGGCGGGGTTGCGGAAGGCGTGGACGTCGGCCGCGCCGATGCCGACGCGGAGGGGGCGGATGAGGGCCTCGCCGGGGGCGAGCGTCGGCTCGCGTGCGGCGCGGTCGAGCGAGACGAGGCGGCCATCGGAACGGATTGCGCGCACTCGAACCTCCCTCGTTGGCGCGGCGATCGCGCCCGTGAGGGGTATCGGCGGGATCGGAAGGGAACTGGATCGGAGATTGGTTATCGGGCTTCGACGGGCCGCATGCCGACGGGGGTGGATTCAGGCTCGTTCGGCGGCGGGGGGACGAAGGGGAGGAACTCGATGAGTGTGCGGTCGCGGTGGAAGGCGGGGTAGAAGTAGGCGGTGCGACCCGCGAAGGGGCTAGAGGTCTGGTTGAACCAGCGCAACCAGGCGCGCCGGTCGAAGCCGTGGTCCTCGCCGGTGAGGGTGCGGAGCGAGTGGAGGGCGGCGGTGTTCACGGCGAGGTTGCGGTCGTCGAGCGCTGCGATGAGGGGCTGGAGGACGCGGGGGTCGGCGTACTGGCCGAGGGCGTGGGCGGATTCGGCGCGGACGCGTGCGTCTGCCTCGCCGTCGAAGACGCCGCGTGTCGGCTCCGGCTCGCGGACGTGCTCGATGAGCGGCCCGACGGCGACGGGGTTGTGGAGGCGCTGGAGCGTGCGTGCGGCTTCGAGACGGACGCGGTCGTCGGCGTCGCTGAGCAGTTCGACGACGCGGGGTACGTGATCGGGCGAGCCGTGGATGCCGATGGCGCGCACCGCGGCGACGCGGACATTGGCGTCCTCGTCGTCGAGGTGGTCGGCGTACAACTCGACGTAGACAGGCTCGCCGCCGAACCAACTGTTGGCGAGGAGCATGGTGCCGCGGTAGCGGAGGTCGGTGTCGTAGGGATCGATGGCCATCCTGGCGGCCTGCTCGGGGGTGACGGGCTGTGCGACCTGGATCAGGCTCTTGGCGCCGCGCATCTCCTCGGGCGTCTCGCAGGAGGCGAGCGCGAGGACGGCCGCGGCGGCCGAGACGAGGAACACACCCTGTGCGCGCCGATCGGGCATGAGTGAGGATGATACAGGGCGGGCCGAGCGGTGTCAGAGCGGGTCGAACGGCCCCGGCTCGGAGCGGAGAGCCATCGGGGGCCTGAGAATCTCCTGCATCACGAACGCGCTCCTCCAGCCCTGGGGCGTCATCGGGAGCGCGAGGGTGGAGATCGGGCGACGCGGTGCGGGTTGGTCCGAATGCCCAGGGGCCTGGGGAGTGGATGCAGCGGGCCTCTTCGGGGCTGGTTTCGCGGCCGCGGCCCGCTGGCGTGCGGCCTCGGCGAGGTGGGTCTGCTGTGTTCGGCGCACGGACTCGGCGGCATCGGCGGTGCGACGCGCGGCACGCTGCGCCTCCTGCTGCTGAGGCGTGGCGACACGGACGGTGTGCGGTGGGCGCGCCGACTGCGCCCGGGAGGGCGCCGGCGCGATCACAGGGACGCGCTGCTGCGCTGGTGTGCGCTGTGCCGGCACACGCTGCGTCGGGGGCGCGGCTGTCGGCTGAGGCCTCTGCGGCGCGGTGCGCCGCTGCTGGGCCTCGGCCTGGCGGCGGCGGAGTTCCTCGAGTTGCGCCTGGCGGCGGGCGGCGATCTCCTGCTGCTGCTGGATCGCGCGCTGCCGACGCTGTTCGCCCTGCTCGCGGGCTTCTGCGTCCGGGTCGCGGCCGGTGCGGAGCATCTCGGCGCGGGCCTGCTGGCGGAGTTGTTCGAGTTTGCGGGCCTTCGCCTGCTCGTTGAGTTTGCGGATGATCCACTGCAGGATCGGGCCGCCGATGAACAGGATCAGGAAGATGTACTGGATGTACTGTCCCACGGGGGCATCCTACACAGTCGCGGCGTGTGGCGGTGTGGCGGTCGGGAGGAGGCCCTCGCAGCCTTCGCCGCGGACGCGGGCGAAGGGGACGCCGAAGACGCCCGCGAGGAGGTCGGGGGTGAGCGTTTCGCCGGTCGGGCCGAGGGCGGCGAGCCGGCCCGCGCCGTCGAGGACGGCGGCGCGATCGGCGAAGCGGAGGGCGGCGGTGAGGTCGTGGAGGACGACGATAGCCGCGAGCGACGGCCCGCGCGCGACAAGCGACCGGATGAGCGAGGCCGTGTCGAGCGCGTGCTTCGGATCGAGCGTGCTGAGCGGCTCGTCGGCGGCGAGGACGCGGGTCACGCCCTCGGGGCAGGGGGCGGACAACTGCGCGAGCGCCCGGGCGATGAGCGTCCGCTGCTGCTGGCCCGCGCTGAGACGCTCGAACGGCTCGTCGGCGAGCGGCTCAAGGCCGACTTCGTGCAGGGCCGAGGCGACCGACTCGTCCGTTCGTTCGTCGGGCGTGGCGAAGCGGGCGTGGCGGACGACCTCGCGTACGGTGAAGGCGAAGGCCATGCGGCTTCGCTGCGGGACGTAGGCCATGCGGGCGGCTCGTTCGCGGGCGGAGAGGCTCGCGACGGAGCGGGCGTCGAGCATGACGCGCCCGGCGTCCGGCTCGCGCAGGCCGAGCAGCAGGCGGAGGAGGGTGGTCTTGCCCGCGCCGTTGGGGCCGACGATGGCGGTGACGGTGCCCGGCTCGAAGTGGAGCGTGAGGTCGCGCAGCACGGGCCGGCCGCGCCGGTAGGCGAAGGAGACTGCCTCAGCGGCGAGCGTCATGGCGCATGGTAGAGGGCGGGGTGGGCGTGCATGGCGGGGGCGGGAGGCGTCCCCTACACTGGCCGCACGCCGGGGAACGGTGGCATGAGGGCAGGCATGGGCGCGTCGAGAACGGCATCGGTGAGCGGGGCGACGGGGTTCGTGGGGCGTTCCGTGGTGCGGGCGTTGCTGGAGCGTGGGTGGGGCGTGCGCGCGCTGGTGCGTGATCCGGCCAAGGCGCGGGCCGCGCTGCCGGCGCACGACGGGCTGGAGTTCGTCGAGGGCGATGTGCTGGGGCCGGGCGTGGCGGCGGAACTGATGCGAGGCGCGGCAGCGGCGGTCAACTGCATCGGGATCATCCGCGAGCGGCCGGGCGGCGAATCTTTCCGGCGGCTGCACGTGCAGGCGGCGCGGGCGCTATGCGAGGCGGCGGCCGGGGCGGGTGTGTCGCGGTTCGTGCAGATCTCCGCGCTCGGCGTGCACGAGGAGGGGGCAGCGGAGTACCAGCGGTCGAAGGCGGAGGGGGAGCGGATCGTGCGGGCGTCGGGGCCGGCGTGGACGATCCTTCGGCCGGGTCTGATCCACGGGCCGGGGGGGGAAATGACGCGGCAGATGCGGGCGTGGGCGTCGGGTCGTGCCGCGCCGTTCGTGTTCATGCCGTACTTCACGCGGATCGTGCCGGGTTCGTCGCCGCTGCGTCCGAGGTTCGAGTCGGCGCGTGTGCAGCCGGTGTGGGTGGAGGACGTGGCGCGGGCGGTGTGCGAGTCGCTTGAGCGGGAGGAGGCGGTCGGCGAGGTCTACAACCTGACGGGGCCGGAGACGGTGACGTGGCCTGAGATGCTGGTGTTCGTGCGCGACCACGTGCCGGACGCGAAGCCCGGGCTGCGGTGCGTGGGGCTGCCCGCGCCGATCGCGGCGGCGAAGGCGCGTGCGCTGGGGGCCTTGGGGCTGGGGCAGTTGCTGCCGTTCGATGCCGGGATGGCGTTGATGGCGCAGGAGGACAGCGTGTCGCAGCCGCACAAGGCGAGGGCGCACCTCGGTTTCGAGCCGGTGGCGTTCCGGGAGGCGTTCGCGGGGTATGCTGGTTCGATGTGACTGGCACGACGGGGCCTGAAAGGCCCCGCCCCGACGAGCAGGCCCGGCGCTCTCACAAGGCGGCACCATGTCTTCACGCCATGAACGGCGGTTGATCCAGCACCTCGAGCATGAGGACTACGCGCCGAAGTCGGTCGAGGCGCTGGCGGAGGAACTGCGTGTCGAGGACACGCGAGCCTTCGCGGAGGAGGTCGAGCGGCTGGTCGAGGCGGGGACGGTCGAGGTTGACGAGCGGGGGCGCGTGCGGCTGCCGTCGCTGGCGTCGGCGGGGGGGGAGATCGTCGGCACGTTCCGCGGCACGGATCGCGGGTTCGGGTTCGTCGAGCCGGACGTGCGCCGGCGCGAGGGCGACGTGTTCATCCCGCCGGGCGCGACGCTGGATGCGCTGAGCGGCGACCGCGTGCGCGTCGAGGTCGAGCGCGACAAGCGGCGCGAGCGGCGCGCGGGCGATGGCGAGCCGCAGTTCACGGGCGTCGTCGTCGAGGTGCTGGAGCGTCGGCGGGCGTGCTTCACGGGCGAGGTCTTCCGCCAGGGGCCGCTGTGGCTGGTGCAGCCGGACGGTCGGGAGATGCGTCGGCCGATCGTGGTGCGGGACGCGGAGTCGAAGAACGTCAAGCCGGGCGACAAGGTCGTCGTGGACGTGGTCGAGTATCCGCAGGGCGATGCGCTGGCGGAGGGCGTCATCAGCCGCGTGCTGGGCGAGGCGGGCAGGCCCGACGTCGAGACGCAGGCGGTGATCGCGGCGTACAACCTGCCGGGCGAGTTCCCGGAGGCGTGCGTCGAGCAGGCGCGCCGGGCGACGCGGCGCTTCGACAGCCAGATCGCGGCGTGGGAGGGCGGGCAGAAACTCCAGGGGCGGGACGATCTGACGGGGCGGTTCATCATCACGATCGACCCGCCGGACGCGAAGGACTACGACGACGCGATCTCGATCGAGCGGGTGGGCGGCGGGTGGGAACTGGGCGTGCACATCGCGGACGTGGCGCACTTCATCGAGCCGGGGTCCGCGCTGGACGAGGAGGCACGCGAGCGGGGGAACTCGGTCTACCTGCCGCGGCTGGTGATCCCGATGCTGCCGGAGGTGCTGTCGAACGGCATCTGTTCGCTGCAGGAGGGCGTGCCGCGGTTCACGAAGAGCGCGTTCATGCGCTACGACCGGGACGGGAACATGACGGCGAGCGGGGTGTCGCAGACGCTGATTCGCTCGGCGAAGCGTCTGACGTACCTGGAGGCGCAGGCACTGATCGACGGGGATGAGGAGGAGGCGAAGAAGCACGCGCGGACCGAGCCGAACTACACGCCTCAGTTGCTGGAAGCGCTGCGGGAGATGGACGCGTGCGCGAGGGCGATCCGGGGTCGGCGCGAGCGTAAGGGGATGATCTCGCTGGAACTGCCGGAGGTGGTGCTGATCTTCGACGAGAACGGACGGGTGATCGACGCCGAACGCGAGGACGACGCCTTCACGCACACCGTCATCGAGATGTTCATGGTGGAGGCGAACGAGGTGCTGGCGCGGCTGTTCGAGGACCTGAACGTGCCGATCCTGCGGCGGACGCACCCGGAGCCGACGCCGAACGAGTCGGCGGACCTTCAGAAGGCTGCGAAAGTGGCGGGGTTCACGGTGCCTCGGCACCCGACGCGGGAGGAGTTGCAGGGGTTGCTGAACGCGACGCGGGGGACGGCGGCGGCGCGGGCGGTGCACATGGCGGTGCTGCGGACGCTGACGAAGGCGGAATATTCGCCCGCGCTGGTCGGGCACTTCGCGCTGGCGAGCACCGCGTACGCGCACTTCACCAGCCCGATCCGGCGCTACCCCGACCTGACGCTGCACCGCGCGATGGCGGAGTACCTGAAGCGAACGAACAACGGCCAGGACCGTCCCAAGAGCGAGAAGCAGCGGCACGAACTGGGGCGCGAGTTGCGTGAGGCGCTGCCGACGACGGAGGAACTGGTGCAGGTCGGGCGGCGATGCACCCAGACCGAGGAGAACGCCGAGGAGGCGGAGCGGGCGCTGCGGCAGTTCCTGGTGCTGCAGTTGATGGCGGAGCACGTCGGCGAGGCGTTCGACGGCGTGGTGACGGGGGTCTCGCCGCGCGGCGTGTACGTGCAACTCAGCAAGTTCCTGGCTGACGGGATGGTGAAGGCGGAGGACCTGCCGGGGGACGTGACGCGCTCCAACCAGCCGCCGCGCTGGCGCATCGACCAGCGGACCGGCGCGCTGGTGGACGCCAACAGCGGGCGGTCGTTCAACATGGGCGACCTGGTGACGGTGCGCGTGGCGGCCGTGGACCTCGCCAAGCGGCAGATGGACCTGGTGATCGACGACCCGGCGTCGCGGGCGGGCGGCAAGGCGAAGAAGGCGGGGCTGAAGATCGGGTCGGAGGGGCAGTGGGGAGGGCTGGGCACGGGCAGGGGCACTGGCTTCAAGGACATGACCGGAGCGCAGCGACGGAGCCGGAAGAGCAAGTCACGCGACAGGGGGAAGAAGGATCATCGGAGGGGGAAGTGACGAAGTTAGATTCGAGAGACTATCCCGGAACCCAAGATTCACCACAGAGACACAGAGGGCACAGAGTGAAGTTGCTTGTCTTGCCGCCTCTGTGATCTCTGTGCCTCTGTGGTAAAATCTGTGTGTTTGGGATATGGGATAGGCTCTTGTTGTTTCCTTCGCCTTTCACCACAGCACGCGCGTCCGCACGGTCTCGGGGATCGACTCGAGTTCTTCGAGGGCGGCGGCGGACTCGGTCGGGTCCACGTCCAGCACGACGTAGCCGAGTTCGGCGTCGGTTTCGAGGCGTTGCGAGCGGACGTTGATGCCGCGGGCGGCGAGCAGGGCGTTGATCTTCGAGAGCACGCCGGGGACGTTTCGGTGCAGGTGCAGGACGCGGTGGGTGGCCTCTGCGGATTCGCCCGCGCGGTGCGGCTGCGGGGGCAGGTCCACCTGGGGCATGTTGACGGCTCCGGAAGTTGAGCCGGCGTTGATGAAGGCGATGAGTTTGGCGGCGACGTCGCGGCCGATCGCCTCCTGGGCCTCGGCGGTGCTGCCGCCGACGTGCGGCGTGAGGATGACGTTGGGCAATCCGGCGAGTTCGCATCGGAAGTCATCGCCCGCGGCGGCCGGCTCTTCCGGGAAGACGTCGAGGGCGGCGCCGCCGATGCGTCCGGCTTCGATCGCCTCGCGCAGGGTGCGGAGGTCGACGAGCGAGCCGCGGGCGTTGTTGATGAGCATCGCGCCGGGGCGCATGCGGGCGATGGCGTCGCGTGCGATCATACCGGCGGTCTGCGGCGTGGCGGGGACGTGCAGCGTCACCACGTCGCTGCGTTCGAGGAGTTCGCCGAGGGAGCCGGCGCGCTCGGCGTTGCCGAGGGCGAGGCGCGGGGCGGTGTCGTAGAAGAGGACGCGCATGCCCATCGCCTCGGCCAGCACCGAGACCTGTGAGCCGATGTGCCCGTAGCCGACGATGCCGAGGGTGCGTCCGCGGACCTCGTGTGCCCCGGCCGCGCTCTTGTCCCAGGTGCCGGCGTGCATCCGGGCGTTCTTCTCGACGGTGCGCCGGCAGAGCATGACGACCTCGGCGACGGTGAGTTCGGCGACGGAGCGGGTGTTGGAGAAGGGGGAGTTGAAGACGGGGATGCCGCGTGCGCGCGCGGCGCGGAGGTCCACCTGGTCGGTGCCGATGCAGAAGCAGCCGAGGGCGAGCAGGCGCCGTGCCGCGCCGATGAGGTCCGCGTCCAGGCGGGTCTTGGAGCGGAGTCCGACGACGTGGGCGGATTCGACGAGGGTGCGCAGGCGTGCCGCGTCGGGCGAGCCGCGTTCGACCTCGACGCGGAAGCCGTCGCGCGTGGAGGCCTCGACGGCGGCGTCGTGCACGCCCTCGAGCAGGACGACGCGGATGCGGTCTTTGGGGAAGGAGGTGTCCATGGAGGAAAATGGCAAATGGCAAAGCGAGATATGGCAAATTCGGAGGAAGCAACGAATCAGGAGAGCAGCGGAGGAGCGGGGGGTGGTACGGCTGGGGTGGGGGTTTCGAAGGCGCTCTGAGCGTCGGGATGTGCCGCTCTGCTGATTCCCTGCTCCGGCGCTTTGTCTCCGATCCTGACGAGTCCTGCAGCGATGGCTCCGCCGAGGACGGCGCACAGGGCGAGTCGGTACCAGCCGAAGGGGGCGAGGCCGTGGTGGTTGAGGAAGCCGACGAGCCAGCGGATGGCGACGACGGCGGAGGCTGTGGCGACGACGATGCCGATGACGCTCGGCGCGATGCCGACGGCCTCGAACAGGTTCGGTCCGCCCGACTCGCGGGCCTCCATCAGGTTCTTGGCGAGTTTGTAGACGCACGCGCCGCCGAGGGTGGGGAGGCCGAGGATGAAGGAGAACTCGGCGGCGGCGCGGGGCCTGAGTCCGACCAGCACGCCGCCGGCGATGGTCATCATGGAGCGGCTGGTGCCGGGCCACATGGCGACGCACTGCATGAGACCGATGAGGAGTGCGCCCGCCGGAGTGAGTTGATCGAGTTCACGGCCCATGCCGGCGAGGCGTTCGCCGTCGGTGGCGCCGCTGTTCTCCGCGGTGCGTGCGGCCCGCAGCCGCCAGCGGTCGAGGGCGATCATGAAAACGCCGCCGAGGGCGAGCGCGGCGAGCACGGGGCCTGTGCTGAAGAGGTGCGATTCGATCCAGTCGTCGAGCAGCACGCCGAGGACGGCGGCGGGCACGAACGCGACGGCGACGTTGATGCCGAGGCGCAGGCCCGCGGCGTCGCCACGGCCGATGCGGATGAGTCCGAGGCCGCCGACGATCATGCGGCGCACGCTGGGCCAGTAGAGGCCGAGGACGGCGAGGATGGCCCCGCCCTGGATGACGATGTTGAAGGCGTCGACGGCGGCCTTGGTCTCGGGCGGCTCGTCGAGGCCCATGAGGCCCGAGGCGAGGATCAGGTGGCCCGTCGAACTGACGGGCAGGTACTCCGTGATCCCCTCGACCAGCCCGAGCACGACGGCCTGCCACCATTCCACGCGATTGGTCCTTTCCTGGCCGCGACGTGCGGGCGGGAGTCTACGGCCTGCCGAGCCGGGCACGGCCCCGTGCTCCTTGTCTATCGGTCGGGCGGGTTAGTCTCTGGCGTGGAGATTCCCGCCAGATTGCACGAACGGCTGGAGCGCATCGTCGATGCCGACGATCCGCGCGTCGAGGTGTATCGCAACCAGAAGGACCAGTGGCTGCGGGCGCGGGCCGAGGGTGGAACGGGGCTGACAGGCGGCCTGTTCATGGCGGAGGGGGAACTGGTCGTTCGCACGCTGTTGCGGTCGCGGTTCGAGCCGGTGTCGGCGCTGGTGGCGGAGAACCGAGTGGGTGCGCTGGCGGACGCGCTTGCCGCGTTGCCCCGTGGCGTGCCGGTGTACGTCGGTTCGCGGGCGGTGGTCGAGGCGATCGTGGGGTTCGACCTGCACCGTGGCGTGCTGGCGTGCGGGCGTGTCGGCATGCCGATGGATGCGGAGTCGGTGATGCGGCGGGCGGCCGCGCTGGTGGTGGCCGAGGAGTTGTCGAATCACGACAACCTGGGGTCGATCTTCCGCAGCGCCGGCGCGCTGGTCGGGCCGGAGCGGGCGGGGGTGCTGCTCGGGCCGCGGTGCTGCGATCCGCTGTACCGCAAGTGCCTGCGGGTGTCGATGGGGTGCGCGTTGCAGGTTCCGTTTGCGCGTCTGGAGCCGTGGCCGGATGGGCTGGGGGTGGTGCGGGCGAGCGGGTTCACGCTGATCGCGCTGACGCCGGGCGAGGACGCCGTTCCGATCGACGAAGTTGCGGCGCGAGCGGCGTGCGTGCCCGGCTTCAGGCCAGCGCTGCTGGTGGGGGCGGAGGGGCCGGGGCTGAGCGAGGGGGCAACCGCGGGCGCGGAACTGCGTGTTCGCATCCCGATCTCGGTGGGAGTGGACTCGCTGAATGCCGCGGTGGCGGCGGCGATCGCCCTGCACCGACTGGCAGGGCTTGCCGGTAGATAAGGGGGAACCCTCGGGGGTCGTGGTGCGTCTGTATGAGTGTGGGGCGTGGCGGCTTGTCCTCCGCCCCTATCCTGTGCTCGGCGGATCCGCCCGACCCGTTCTCCCCTGGAAGGAGCCTCGTGCCATGAGAATCTCGAGCCTGCTGCTGACGGCGGTCGTGCTGTCTGTTCCCGCGTTCGGTCAGGACGGCGTGATCCGCGAGAGCACGGGCGAGCGGCTCCAGCGCCTCACGAAGATGGAGTTGGCTCCGTTCGACGGGGCGAACTGGAACCTGCTCTCCTCGTGGACGAACGGCGATGCGCTGACGAGCGAGGCGACGAACGGCAAGGTCGTGGTGGTCATGACGTGGGCGGGGTGGAACCCGGTGGCGTCGCGTGTGCTGCCGATGGCCAAGCGCCTGCACGACAACTACGAGGCGGAGGGGCTGATCCTCGTCGGGGTGCACCACGGCACGGGGTGGGAGGACGGGTTGAAGGCGGCGGAGCGGGCGGGGATCAAGTTCCTGCTGGCGCACGATGCGGAGAACAAGTTCCGCGAGGCGCTGCTCGTGGATCAGGATCCGGACTTCTACGTGATCGACCGGGCCGGGCAGTTGCGGTACGCGGACATCGTGACGGAGTCGGTCGAGACGGCGGTCCGGGCGACCTTGGGCGAGACGTTCGATCAGGCGGCGGGGATTCGCGGACGTCTGGCGGAGGATGCGCAGCGGCGCGAGGCGGATGCCCGCCGGACGGAGGCGATCCGTTCGCAGATCGACCTGCGGACGCTGCCGGAGGTTCCGTTCATGCCCCCGTCGAAGGCGGCGTATGAAGCGACGACCTGGCCGACGCCCCCGAGGGACGATCAGAACCGCGGCCAGCAGCAGGCGCAGGAGCCGTCGCTGCTCGTGCTCCCGAAGGAGGGCTACCACCCTGCGCCGCCCGCGACAGCGGGGCGTGCGGTGGTGGTGTACTTCTGGAATCCGAACGATCGGGACAGTTACTCGGTGATGGGGGAGATGGACCGTTTGCAGCGGCAGATGGGCCGGGACCTCGTTGTCGTCGGCGCGCTGGTTCCGATCCAGGACGAGAACCGCGGCTACCAGCAGCAGCAGGACACGAAGAACGATCCGGCGGTGCTCACCACGCGCATGACCCAGTTCCGCAACGCCCGGCAACTTGACCACGCGCTGCTGCTGGACGTGGCCGGGGTGAGCATCGCGTCCATCCCGTCGAGGCAGGGGTACGGGACCCCCAAGATCCCGACTCCCTATGCGGTGCTGGCGAGTTCGGACGGGCTGGTGCGTTATTGGGGGGACCCGGTCAGCCCCGCGTTCCGCTCCGCGCTGGACCGGGTGATCCGCGACGACCCCGGCATCGCGGCCCGCCGTCGTGCGGAGGCGGAGTACATCCGGACGAAGGGCGGATGAGGCCTGAGGGGGAAGGGCGAGAGGGCGGCGTTGGGGTGTCGTCCAGCGGAGGTGGTTCGGGAGTGAGGTTGCCGACGCTGCACGTCGTCCTGCATGAGCCTGAGATTCCGAACAACACGGGGACGATCGGGCGGACGTGCGTGGCGCTGGGAGCCGCGTTGCACCTGATCCACCCGATCGGGTTCGAGATCACGGAACACGCGTGCCGTCGGGCCGGGCTGGACTATTGGCCGCGGTTGATGCTGCGCGAGCACGGGTCGTGGGAGGACTACATTGAACGTGAGGGGCCGGGTCGGCTGTGGTTCTTCTCCGCGAAGGCTCCGCGGACGCTGTTCGAGGCGGACCTGCGTCGCGGCGACCATCTGGTCTTTGGGCGTGAGAGTACGGGCTTGCCGGAGACGATTCTGGCAGCCCACGCCGATCGGACACTTGCGATCCCGATGCTTGCCGGGGAGCGATCGCTGAATCTCGCCAACGCGGCGTCGGTGGTGATGTCCGAGGCTGTTCGGCAGATGATCGGGAGAGGGGAGTTGTCGATCGATGGTGCGGGGCGTCTGGGCGTGGATGCTGCGTCGCCGGGCTGAGAAAGTCCGTTGTCGGCTCGAACGCGGGGCGTGGATGTGTCGTATTCAGGGGCGGAGCGGCTACGCTCTTCCTGACTCCTCCTTGCTGTTTCTCTCCGAACGGACAGCCGGCAGCCGCCACCCAGCGCAAAGGGTGGTAGACTGCCGGCGTTCGTTATGGCCGCGACCATGCTCCGCCATCTTGTCGCACGGCGCAGACTCGGCGCGATCGGTTCGTGGCGGTCGGGCGTCGCTTGTGCGGTTTTTCTCGGGCTTTCTGGGGTCTGGCTGTCGGGTTGCCACCAGTCGCCGATCAACGCGCGTGATCCCCGGAGCCAGTACAGCCGCTACGACTTGGTGCGCGGGCAGTACCCACCGCAATGCCTAGAGGACGAGTTCGGTCGGCGGATCCCGAACCTGCGCGGGCGGCTGCTCGCGGCGGAGTGACGAACGGATCGTCTCCCTGCTCAACCGTCAGAAACTCGCGTCGATATCGCGCGATTTCCAACGAAACGCACGCCGCAGGCCCGATCGTTTGGTAGTCTTTGCCGATGATGCATCCGTGAGATGGAGCCGAGGGGCATGAAGGGCAATCGCAGCACGACCCGCATGAGCCGCCGCTCGAAGACGGTGTGGCTGTCGCTGCTCGCCGCGATGACCGGGGTGAGCGGGGCGTTGCTGGCGCTGGACGGCGGCCCGGCCCCGCGTTTCGACGGCCTGACGCTGCCCGCTCTCGCGGCGGCGACCGGCCCGGCGTCGATGGAGGTCGTGCTCGCGCCCCGGCAGCCGCTGGACCGGGCGCGCTGGCGGGCGATCGTGATCGAGCAGTCCGGCTCGCCGTTCGGCACCCCGTCGTCGATCGACCAGGAGCACAAGGCCCGGAACCTCCGCGGCCTCGGATACCACTTCGTCGTCGGCAACGGCAACGGGCTGTCGGACGGCGAGATCCACGTGGGCTACCGGTGGCTGGAGCAACAGGCCGGTGCGCACACCGGCGGGCCGGACGCGGACTGGTACAACCAGCACGCGATCGGAATCTGCCTCGTGGGCAACGGGGATCGGCGGTCGTTCACGGACGCCCAGATGTCGCGGCTGGTCGAACTGGTGAGCGTGCTGGCCCGCGACCTGGGCATCCCGCCCGAGCGGATCGTTCTTGCCTCGGATGTTTCGCCTTCGGGCGGGCCGGGGCGTCTCTTCCCTGCGGCGGCGTTCCGGGAGCAGGTTGACGCCCGTCGCTGACGCCGGATTGCACTCGTATCTCGGCCCCGCGCGTGCCCGCCCGCACGACGGGGGTCGTTGCTGCTAAGATCGGGTCCGGTCGCCCGACAAGGGAGGCCGCGTACACGCCGCCCTCTGGCCCACGGGCCTATCCGGGTCGTCTTCGGGGCGGCGTCCGGGCACCAGGCACACCGCCGGTCTGTCGTCCGGCGGGTTTTCGGAGGAGCGGCCCCCGTCCGTCGCGGGGGTTCGACGATGGCAGAGGACACCTCATCCGTGCCGGTGAAGAAGAAGGGCGACGTCGTCGAAGGCTACCGCGTGCTGTCCGAGATCGGACGCGGGGCGGCATCCGTCATCTACCTGGTGCAGGATCCGAAGTCCAAGCAGATCGTCGCCCTCAAGCACGTCGAGAAGCAGACAGACAAGGACCAGCGGTTTCTGGACCAGACCGAGACCGAGTACAAGGTCGCCCGGCAACTGGACCACCCCGGCATCCGCAAGATCGAACGGCTGATCAGGAAGGGGTCGTTCCTGGCGGTCAAGGAGTTGTACCTCGTCATGGAGTTCGTGGACGGGGTGAGCCTCGACCGCCACCCGCCGCAGACCTTCGAGGAGGCGTGCGCGATCTTCGAGCAGGCGGCGGCGGCGATGGCCCACATGCACGGTCGCGGGTTCGTGCACGCGGACATGAAGCCGAACAACATTGTCGTCTCCGAGGGGGGCGTGGTGAAGATCATCGACCTCGGGCAGTCGTGCTCGTCGGGGACGATCAAGCCGCGGATCCAGGGCACGCCGGACTACATCGCCCCGGAGCAGGTGCACCGTCGGGCGATCACGCCCAAGACGGACATCTACAACCTCGGGGCGACGATGTACTGGGTGCTCACGCGGCAGCACATCCCGACCGCGCTGGCGAAAGGGGACTCGCTGGTGGGGTCGCTCGACGACAACCTGGTCGCCAAGCCCAAGCCCGCGATCGAACTGAATCCGCGCATCCACCCGAAACTGAACGACCTGATCATGCAGTGCGTAGAGATCGACTCAGAGAAGCGCCCCGAGTCGATGAAGGAGGTCCAGGACAGGCTGAACCTGGTCCGGGGCATTCTGCACGCGGCGACGACGATGGCCGCGGGCGCGATCGACGACGAGGAGGACTAGCGATCCTCCGCGCGCCCGACCTCCAAGACCCGGACGCGGTCTGCCGCCTGTTCGAGCGCGGCGCGGAAGCCAACCGCGACGCGGCCTGCCGGCGGAAGTCGATCGACGCGATCGAGTCACCGGGCACGCTGATCGCCACGGGCGACCTGCACGACAATCCGTTCCATCTCGAGCGGCTGGTCGAGGCGGCGCGGATGGACCACCCGGCGGGCGAGGGCGAGCCGGGGCCGCACCTGACGCTGCACGAAGTCATCCACGCGGACCGGCTGGTGAACGGGCTGGACTTCAGTTACCGCGCGCTGGCGCGGGTGGCGCAGTTGAAAGTCGAGTTCCCGGAGCGCGTCCATGCGCTGCTCGCAAACCATGAACTGAGCCAGATCATCGGGGCAGGGATCGTGAAGGACGGCGTGCGGTGCGTGGACGCCTTCAACGACGGGCTGGGGTACGTCTTCGGCGGCGAGTGGGAGCGGGTGGCGGGGGCGGTGGAGCGGTTCAT
>DAOMNQ010000012.1:55709-57294 GCA_035443945.1 Phycisphaerales bacterium
GTTCGATGCCGATCGCGTTGCGGTGCAGCGGGCCGCGGGGGGACGTGCTGTGCGCGCACAGCCTGCCTGGGCCGGAGGGGATGGCGCGGTTCGACGCGACGATCCTCGACCGCGACCTGACGGACGACGATTTCCAGCCGCGGCGTGGCTCGGCGCACGTGATGGTGTGGGGGCGGGGGTACGACGCGGAGCAGTTGGAGGACCTGGTCGAGCGGTGGGGGGTGGGGCTGTTCGTGCTGGGGCACGAGAAGGCCGACAACGGCGTGCTGGTGGTGCCGCCGTGCGCCGTGGTGCTGAACAGCGACCATGCGCGGGGCGTCTACCTGCCGATCGACCTGGCCAACCCGCCGCGAGCGGAAGAGGCGCCGGGGATGGTCAAGCCGCTGGCGCTGGCGGGGGACGTGGGGTGAAACGGGCCGTTCGACGAGCGTCGTCCGTATCATCCCCGCATGTCCCACGACCCCATTGCTGACAGTGTGCTCGGGCTGCTGCGCGAGCGTGACCCGGACGCGGCCGCGATCCTCGGGCGGGAGCAGGATCGCCAGGCGACGACGCTGGAACTGATCGCGAGCGAGAACCACGTCTCGCCCGCGGTCATGCACGCGATGGGGACGTGCTTCACGAACAAGTACGCCGAGGGCTACCCGGGGGCGCGGTACTACGGCGGGTGCGTCTACCACGACCAGGCCGAGGAACTGGCCCGCGAGCGGGCCAAGCGGCTCTTCGGGTGCCGGTTCGCCAACGTGCAGCCGCACTCGGGTGCGCAGGCGAACGCGGCCGTCTTCCTCGCCCTGCTCCAGCCGGGCGACACCTTCGCATCGCTCGTCCTCGCCGACGGCGGGCACCTCTCGCACGGGCTGAAGGTGAACCTCAGCGGCAAGTGGTTCAACCCGGTGTTCTACCCGCTGCACTACGACGCCGCCCACCCGCGCTTCGAGCAGATCGACTACGACGCGGCCGAGGCGCTGTGCATGGAGCACCGGCCGAAACTGCTCATGTGCGGCTACTCCGCCTACCCGCGCGTGATCGATT
The DNA here is from genome assembly GCA_035443945.1 of Phycisphaerales bacterium. GTDB lineage: Bacteria > Planctomycetota > Phycisphaerae > Phycisphaerales > UBA1924 > CAADGN01. The sequence continues at coordinate 56,742 of DAOMNQ010000012.1, forward strand.
TCGCCCGCTTCCGCGAGATCGCGGACAAGTGCGGCGCGATCCTGATGGCGGACATCGCGCACATCGCCGGGCTGGTGGCGACCGGCGAGCACCCGTCGCCCTTCCCGCACTGCCACGTGGTGACGACGACGACGCACAAGACGCTGCGCGGGCCGCGGGGCGGGCTGATCCTGACCGACGACGAGGAGATCGCGAAGAAGATCGACCGGGCCGTCTTCCCCGGGATGCAGGGCGGCCCGCTGATGCACGTGGTGTTCGCGAAGGCGGTGGCGTTCGGCGAGGCGCTGAGGCCGGAGTTCAAGGCGTACCAGGGGCAGGTCGTGAAGAACGCCCGGGGGCTGGCGGGCGCGCTCAAGGAGCGAGGCTACCGCATCACCAGCGGCGGCACGGACAACCACCTGATGCTCGTGGACCTGCGCACGCGCGACGAGAACCTGACGGGCGCGGACGCGGAGAAGTGGCTCGAGTCGGCGGGCATCATCACGAACAAGAACGGCATCCCGCAGGACCCGCGCCCCCCCCGCGTGACCAGCGGCCTGCGCCTCGGCACGCC
>DAOMNQ010000012.1:57348-61075 GCA_035443945.1 Phycisphaerales bacterium
CGGGTGCTGGGTGCGGCGGGCGAGGCGAGCGTGTGCGCGAAGGTGCGCGAGGACGTGCGGGCGATGTGCGGGCGGTTCGCGCTGCCGTGACCGATAGCGTCAATCCTCGTCGTGCCGCTCGCGTCTGTGCTGGGGCATGGATTCGAGGACGGCGTCGATGAGGCCGTAGGCGAGCATTTCCTTCTCGTCCAGCCACTTGTTGCGGTCGAGGTCTTCCTCGATTCGGGCGCGCGGCTGGCCGGTGGCGTTGACGTAGACCTCGTAGATGCGGTCGCGGAGGCGGAGCATCTCGCGGGCCTCGATCTCGATGTCGGTGGCCTGGCCTTCCATGACGCCGGAGAGCAGCGGCTGGTGGAGCAGGTTGCGGGCGTTGGGGAGTGCGAAGCGTTTGCCCTTGGCGCCGGAGCAGGCGAGGACGGAACCCATGCTGGCTGCCTGCCCGATGATGTAGGTGCAGACGTCGGGTGCGATGAAGTTCATGGTGTCGAGGATGCCGAGTCCGGCGGTGACGCTGCCGCCGGGGGAGTTGACGTAGAGGTGGATGTCGCTCTTTGGGTCTTCGTTTGCGAGGAAGAGCAACTGGGCGACGACGAGGTTGGCCATCTCGTCCATGATGGGGCCGCCGAGGAAGATGATGCGGTCCTTCAGGAGGCGGGAGTAGATGTCGTAGGACCGTTCGCCGCGTGAGGTCTTCTCGATGACGATGGGGACGAGGTAACTCGACATGGGGCGTGTCCTGCTCTCGGTGCGTTCGACTGGTGATCCGGTGGTGCTCGGGCGGGTCAGCGGGCGACGTTGGCTTCCTTGGGCGGTTCCTTGAGGACCTCGTCGACGAGCCCGTACGCGACCGCCTCCTCCGCGGAGAAGTACTTGTCGCGCTCGGCGTCGCGCCGGATCTGCTCGACGTCCTGCCCGGTGTGGCGGGAGAAGATCTCGTTGAGTTGGCGCTTGGCCTTGATGATCTGCTCGGCCTGGATGCGGATGTCCTCGGCCTGACCGGTCACGCCGCCGTAGGGCTGGTGGATCATGATCTTGGCGTGGGGCAGGATGAAGCGCCGCCCCTTCACGCCCGCCGTCACCAGCAGCGCCGCGCCGGAGTAGGCGTACCCGATGCAGTACGTCGCCACCGGCGACGTCAGCAGCCGCATCGTGTCGTAGATGGCGAGCGTGTCGTCCACGCTGCCGCCGGGACTCTTGATGTAGAAGTTGATCTCCTGCCCGCGCTTCTGGTGCTCGAGGTAGTGCATCTGCATCATGACGCGCGAGGCGGAGACGTGGTTGATGTCGCTGGCGAGGAAGACGATGCGGTTTTCGAGGAGGAGTTCCTCGATGGTCATCTCTCGCGTGCGCTGGTAGGTGATCCCTGCGGCCGGCATCTGTGCTTCCTCCCCGCGTGTGGTCGTTCGGCCGCGCGTGCGGCGTCGGTGGGGGCATGCTAGGGCCGTCGTTGCGCGTCGCCACCGCGCCCGGCGCGGCCCTGTCCGCCCCCATCCACGATCGGCCGGAACGCCCCACGGCTTTGGGGCGATTGCCGATCCGGCGCGGGTTCCCTACGATGCCCGCCTGCCCCGGAGGCCCCGGGGGCACGCCCGGAAAGCGGGCGACGAGAAAGCCAGCCGTGCTCACCGCCGTCATCAGCGACATCCACGCCAACGCCGAAGCCCTCCGGGCGGTGATGGCGGACATCGACGGGCGCGGCATCGAGCGCATCATCTGCCTGGGCGACATCGTGGGCTACGGGCCGGACCCGCTCGAGTGCGTGGACATGGTGCGCCGGCGGTGCGCGTGGTCGCTGATGGGAAACCACGACTTCGGCGTGCTGTATGAGCCGACCAACTTCAATCCCGGGGCGGAGCAGGCGGCGTACTGGACGCGCGAGCAGTTCGACAGCGAGCCGGACTCGGCGTTGCGTGCTGAGCGGTACGAGTTTCTGGGACGGCTGCGCGTGCGAGTGGTGGAGACGCCGCCGGGCGGGAGCACGCCGATCCTGGCCGTACACGGCTCGCCGCGCCGGCCGATCAACGAGTACATCTTCCCGGACGACGCGATCGCCAGCCCGGACAAACTGGAGGCGGTGTTCGAGCGTGTGGACCGGCTGTGTCTGGTCGGGCACACGCACGTGCCGGGGGTGTTCACGAACGAGCCGGACTTCTACCCGCCCGCGGAACTGGGGGAGATGACGTACACCTTCGCGGAGGAGGAGAAGGCGATCATCAACGTCGGGTCGGTGGGGCAGCCGCGCGACCACGACCCCCGGGCGAGTTACGTGGTGCTGCACCCGGACCGGGCGCAGTTCGTGCGTGTCGAGTACAACGTGGACGTGACGGCGAAGAAGATCAAGGCGATCGCGTCGCTGCACGACTGGCTGGGGGACCGGCTCTACGAGGGCCGGTGAGGGGCTGGCGGGCGGAATCGGGTCCGCCGGGATCGGAACGACCGGCTATCGTTGCCCCCCGCCGACGCTGAGGAGGCTCCGCGCGTTCAGCCATGCCGCCGACCCGGAACAGACCGCTGAGGATCGTGGTGCCGCTGATCGTGATGGTCGCGGGCATCGGCGTGATGATCGCGGTGGCGCGGAACACGGCGAACCAGCGTGCGGCGAGGGAGGCCGCGCAGGCGCAGGTCGAGCAGCAGGCCGTGCAGGAGGCGGCGCGCGAGCAGGCCCCGCCCGCGTTGGCTGAGCAGCCGGCCGATGCGCCGGCGCCGCGGGCCGCCGCGCCGCAGGGCGAGCCGGTCGAGCCTCCCACGGGTCTTCGGGCCGAGTCGTTCGATGGCGATCCGCTGGCGTCGTCGTTCGCGCCGCTGGGGGGGCTTGGGTACGACTCGCCGTATGAGATGCGGCTGGAGTTCACGCCGCTGGGGGCGGGCGTTCGGTCGCTGAGGCTTGCGGACCAGTTGGACTCGATCCAGACGGACCGGGCGGCCCGCAAGCGCGAGCCAGTGGAGGAGGCGCACTTCGTCGAGTTGCAGGCGGAGCGGCGTGTGACGTGGACGGGCGTGGATGCGGCGGGGAACGCGGTGACGCGGACGGCGGCGATCGCGCCGATGGCCGCGCTGGCGGTTGAGGTGGATGGTGCGCTGGTCGCGCTGGCCGACGCGGTGCGCCCGCTGTGGCGGCAGGTTTCGGAGGGCGAGCCGGGGCGGTTCGAGGCGTTCGTGGTGGACGCGGATGGGCGGCGCGTGCTGCGGGTCGAGCGGCGGTACACGCTGGCCGAGAACGCGAACGACGTGCTGCTGAGCCAGCGGGTCGAGAACCTGACCGACCGTGCGCTGCGCGTGCGGCTGCGGGTGTTCGGGCCGGGCGACCTGCCGGAGGACCACCTCGGCTACGGCGGTGACAAGCGGCGCGTGCGGTTCGGGTACCTGGCCGCGCCTGCGGTCGATCCGACGCGGCAGTTCGTCTCGGCGAGCGACTTCCTCTGGCCGCGCGACAAGGCGCTCGGCTCGCGTGACAAGCAGACGGGCCTGTACCCGGAGACGCTGCCGTCGCCCTTGTGGCCGAACGACCGTGCGGCGGAGAAGTCCTACGAACTGGTGTGGGCGGGGATGACGAACCGGTACTTCGGGGTCGTCGTTCATCCGGTGATCGACCCCTCCGCGCCGATGCCGCGCAAGACGTTCGACGCGCTGGAGCGCATCGACCGGGTGGTGCTGAACACGGGCGCCGCGGACCCGGCGCTGGTGCTGTCGCTCGCGCTGCGCGAGCAGGTGGGGCCGGCTGGGGGGG
>DAOMNQ010000013.1:0-21780 GCA_035443945.1 Phycisphaerales bacterium
GGTCGCCAAAGCGATCGCGGCGCGGATTCTGACCGCGAGCGACGCGCGCGCGCTGACGCCCGCCGAACGGCTCGGCCTGATCTTCCGCCCCGGCTTTTCGACCGCGGCGCAGGTGACGGCGATTTCGGGACGCGGCGTCGGCATGGATATCGTCAAGGCCAATGTCGAGAAGATCGGCGGCGTCGTCGAACTGCGCAACGAGGAGGGGGCGAGGGCGGTGATCATCCGCCTGCTGCACAAGGCCGCGGCGAGGATGCGGCACCTGGGCTACGAGGCGGGGGAGATGACGGTGTCGGTGCGTCTGGTGGGGGGGCGTGCGTGGGAGGGGCGGGTCGAACTGCCGGGCGGCTCGCAGGACACGCTGGAGATGATCGGGGCGCTGGTGCGGCTGTGGGCGAGGCGGGCGCGCGGGCCTGTGCTGCAGGTTGGGGTGACGCTGGCGGGGCTGGGGGCGACGGAGGAGGCGACACTGCCGCTGTTCCCTGAGGAGGAGCGGCGTCGAGCGTTGTCGCGTGCGATCGACCGGCTGAACGCGCGGCACGGTCGGCTGACGGTGTACACGGCGTCGATGCAGGGCGTGCGCGGGAGGGCGACGGGGGGGATCGCGTTCGCGAGCGTGCCGGACCTGGGGTTTTCGGACACGGTGGCGTGAGGGCTACTTCCTGGCGTCGCCGCGGGCGAAGATGCTGGCGACGTAGTTGAGGACGTCGGTGGCGCTGGTCTCGTTGTAGCCGAACTGCTTGATGAGTCGCTGCTTGACGACGTCGATCTTCTGCTGGGTCTCGTCGTCGACGACGGAGGAGACGAGGTTCTTGAGTTTGATGGTGTCGCGCTGGTCCTCGAAGAGTTTGAGTTCGAGGGCCTTGTAGAGCCGGGCGTTCGTGTTGTACTCAAACTTCTTGCCGTCGAGGGCGAGGGCGCCGATGTAGTTCATGATCTCCTGGCGGAAGTCGTCCTTGCGGCTCTCGGGGACGTCGATCTTGTCCTCGATGGAGCGCATGAGGCGCTCGTCCGGCTCGTCGTACTTGCCGGTGTACTTGTTGAGGACGCGCTCCTTCTGGGTGTAGGCGCGGACGTTCTCGATGTAGTTGGCGCAGAGGCGCTTGATGGCCTCCTCGTCCGCGCTGATGGCGCGCTGGACCTCGGCCTTGATGACGTCCTCGTATTCCTCCTTGACGACGGAGAGGAGTTCGCGGAAGCGCTTGCGGGTCTCCTCGTCGGTGATGAGGGAGTGGTGGCTCAGGCCGCCCTCGAGTTCGTTGAGAACCATGAAGGGGTTGATGCACTTCTCTTCGATGGCCTGGCGGCTGACGAGGGCGTTGCTGATCTTGTCCTGGATGTAGCGGGGGCTGATGCCGGTCATGCCCTCGCGGGCGGCCTCTTCCTTGAGTTCCTTGACGGCGTCCTCGGTGAAGCCGGGGATGCTGCGCCCGTTGTAGAGTTTCATCTTCTGGAGGAGCGAGAGGCCGGCCTTCTTCGGCTCCTGGAGGCGAGTGAGGACGGCCCACATGGCGGCGACCTCGAGGGTGTGCGGCGCGACGTGGACGTTGCGGATGCGCTCGGGTCCGAAGTCCTTCTGGTAGATGCGGATCTCGTCGTCGAGGCGGATGTTGTAGGGGACGTCGATCTTGATGGTGCGGTCGCGGAAGGCCTCCATCATCTCGTTGGACTGGAGGCGCTTGTACTCCGGCTCGTTGGTGTGCCCGAGGATGACCTCGTCGATGTGGGTCTGGGCGAACTTCTTGGGCTTGATGGTGTGCTCCTGGGTCGCGCCGAGGAGGTCGTAGAGGAAGGCGACGTCGAGTTTCAGGATCTCGATGAACTCGCAGACGCCGCGGTTGGCGATGTTGAGTTCGCCGTCGAAGTTGAAGGCTCGGGGGTCGGAGTCGGAGCCGTAGAGGGCGATCTTGCGGTAGTTGATGTCGCCGGTGAGTTCGGTGGAGTCCTGGTTCTTCTCGTCCTTGGGCTGGAAGGTGCCGATGCCGACGCGGTCCTTTTCGCTCAGGACGACGCGGCGGACGCGGACGTGCTCCATGACGCGCTTCCAGTCGCCGTCGTAGAAGCGCATCAGGTCGTCGTAGATGCGCCGGCTGAAGGGGTCCGGCTCGCCGTAGATGCGGACCTTGCCGTGGTGGTGGCGCGGGCGGTAGTGGGCGTTGAGTTGCTCGAGGAGCGGGGCGCGGGCCTCGCGGGGCACGAGCACCAGCGGGTCCTCGTGCATCGGCGAGGGGAAGGCGTGGGTGCGGACGGCCTCGGCGTGGTTGCCCTCCTGCGGCGTGACCTCGCAGCGCTCGTCGAGGAGCCACGAGAAGGAGTAGAGCGCGCCCTCGGGCGTGCGGGAGTAGTGCTCGACGCCCTTTTTGAGCAGGCGTGCGATGGTGGACTTGCTGGAGCCGACCGGGCCGTGCAGCAGCAGGATGCGCTTGTCGGTGCCGTAGCCCTCGGCGGCGGAGCGGAGGACGTCGACGAGTTCCATGAGGGCGAAGTCAAGGCCGAAGATGGCGTCCTGCCCGTGATCGAACGGGTCGGAGAAGAAGTGGTATCGGATGCAGTCGCGCTTGAAGAGGCGGTACTTCTCGAAGCCGTGCGCGAGAATGGCGTCGTAGAGGCGCTGGTAGGCGTTGCGGACGACCGCCGGGTTCTGTGCGCACAGGTCGAGGTAGTCCCAGAAGGAGCCGGTCCAGTTCTGGTCGTGGTGCGAGGCGCGGTCGACGCGCGAGGCGATGAGTTCGGCCAGGTCGCGGCCCGCGCCGCGCTCGCTCTCGCTGGGACGATCGGACGACAGATGACGCTGCTCGGACATCGCGTTCCTCCTCCCTGCCGGCGTCGCCCCCCACTCCGGGGAGATGCCGACGGCTCAGAACGTTCGATGCCCGGACGACGCCCTGCGGCGTCGGCCCGTCGCTTCCATGCGGCGGCCCGAGGGCCAGTCCATGCGCTCTACCAACTCGTCCTATCGGCGGTTCCGCCACGACGGACAAGACCGAACCGGAACCCCTCTCCATGATTCGGTACGAGGGGCGGTCGGGTTCGGGTCGGGGAAAATCCGCCGGATTGGGGGAGGGGAAAGGGCCAAATTTCCAAATGGCCAAATCGGGAGACCAACTCCGGCCTCGGGGATTCGACTGCCTCCGCCGCGGGGCGGGGGGTGGCACTCGCTTGCGCTTCGGGCTCTGTTTTGGAGCGGGGAGGGGCGTGGGCGGGGTCAGCGGCCTGTGAACCAGCGGGCGAGGGCGTGGAGGGTGGTCTGGCGGCCGATGTCGGCGATGGATTCGGTGAGCGGGATGCCCTTGGGGCAGACCTTGACGCAGTTCTGGGCGTTGCCGCAGTCGGAGACGCCGCCGGGGCCGGTGAGGGCTTCGAGGCGTTCACCCTTGAGGGTGCGGCCGGTGTCGTGGGCGTTGAAGAGGCGGGCCTGGCTGAGGGCGTGCGCGCCGACGAAGGCCGTGTCCCACTTCGCTTCGTCGTCGACGAGGAGGAACTGCGGGCAGGCTTCGAGACAGCAGCCGCAGGACATGCAGGTGGAGAGCGTGTACCGGACGGCCTGTTTGTCGGGGGTTTCGCGCGGGCCGGGGCCTCGGTCGAAGGTGTCGTCGATCGGCGCCCAGGCGCGGACGCGGGCGAGGGCGTGGAAGAGGCGGGAGCGATCGACCCACAGATCGCGGACGACGGGGAACTTGGACATGGGTTCGAGCGTGATGGTGTCGCCGTTGCGTGGCGCGACCTGATCGACGAGGCAGGAGCAACTCTGGCGGACGCGGCCGTTGATGACCATGGTGCACGCGCCGCAGACCTCTTCGAGGCAGTTGGCGTCCCAGACGATCGGCGTGGTGCGCCGGCCTTCCTCGGTGACGGGGTCGGCGGCGATGGTCTGCAGGCAGGAGATGACGTTCGCGCCCGGCTCGACCGGCACCATGAACGACTCCCAGCGCGAGGGGAGGCCGGGGCCGTCGCAGCGGCGGATGCGGAGGCGGACGGTTCGCTTGGCTGTGGCGGTTGCGGTCATGGTGGTGCGGGTCACGGATGGGGCGGGGCGGAACGGACGGCATCCACGAGGCGCTTGAACGGGTCGCGCACTGGGGGGGGGAGACGGGCGGCGAAGGACTTGTCGAGGGGGACGCGCCGGATGAGTTCGACGACGTCGGCGAGGTCGCGGGCGCGGTCGAGCCGGTCAAGGCCGGCGTGGAGTTTGAATCGGACGAGGTCGGGCAGGCTGATGATGGTGACGCCGTGGCGCTGCTCGGTGGCGTCGGGGCGAGAGCCGGTCTGCGCGGCGGTGACGAGGTGAATCGGCACGCCGTCGAGCGTGTGCTCGCGGCGCTGCGCGTCCCACGTCGCGCCGGCGGCGCGCAGGGCATCGGCGGCGGTCTGGGGATCGTCGGCGAAGAGGTCCACGTCCTCGGTCGTGCGCCGGTAGCCGTGCAGGAAGACGGCGACGCCGCCGATGACGGGCGCGTTCGTCGCGTCGGCGGCGCGTGCGGCGACGGCGAGCAGGTGCGAGCCTTCGGAGAGCATGCCGAGGGCGATCTCCTCGTTGAAGGTCAGGGTGCGGCTCATCGGCATCCTATCGGGTGGCGGAGGCGCTGGGTTCGACGCCCGCCACGGAGGGGCGCGGTACCCGAGCCTGCCCATCGACGCGGCCGTAGGTCCGGGCACGCGGGCGGACGAGGGAGGTATCGACGGGGGCGAAGGTAATGGCGTGGTGGTCGCGTTCGGGCGAGTCGGCGTTGGGGCGGTACTCGGCGACGGTGGTGCGGAGGAAGTTGTCGTCGTCGCGCTCGGGGAAGTCGAGGCGGTAGTGCGAGCCGCGGCTTTCGCGCCGCAGCAGGCCCGCCTTGGCGATGACCTCGGCGAGGATAAGCATGTCGCCGAGGGCGCGGGCGTAGGAGAGCGCCTGGTTGGACCACGCGGCCGAGTCGGCGAGCCGGAGGCGCGAGTAGCGCTCGCGCAGATCGGCGAGCGTGCGGAGGCACTGCTCGAGGCGCGGGCCGGTCTTGACGACGGTGCTGGCGGCGGTCATCTCGACGCCGAGTTCGCGCCCGATGACGTAGGGGTTCGTCGCCGGGTCGTCGGCGGGGTCGGCATGCACGGAGTCGAGCAGCCGCTTCGCCTTGGCATCTTCGCGGCGGACGGCGGCGTCGTATTCGTTCTGCGGGACGGCCTCGGCGGGGGGGGTGGCGTCGTCGCGGCAGTAGTTGACGACGGAGGTGCCGCAGAAGAGGCCGTCGAAGATGCACGAGAGCAGGGCGTTTGCGCCGAGGCGCGTCGCGCCGTGATAGGCGAAGTTGACCTCGCCGAAGGCGTAGAGGCCGCGGATGTTGGTCATGGCGTTGTTGATCGCGCCCGGCTTCATGCCGCGGCCGGGCGTGGCGTCGGCGGGCGGGGTGTCGCCGGCGCGGTGCTCGCCCGCCGGTGTGGCGGGTCGGTAGGAGCCGGGCGTGTAGGTGGTCCACAGGCCGCCCATCGAGTAGTGGACGGAGGGGAAGATGCGCATGGGCGTGTGGCGGGGGTCGTCGCCGACGAACTTCTCGTAGATTTCGAGGATGCCGCCGAGTTTGCGGGTGAGGTACTCGGGGTCCTTGTGGGTGAGGTCGAGGAAGACCTGGTTCTCGCCCGCGACGCCCATGCCCTGGTTGACGCAGACGTCGAAGATCTCGCGGCTGGCGATGTCGCGCGGGACGAGGTTGCCGTATTTGGGGTACTTCTCTTCGAGGAAGTACCAGCGTTCGCTCTCCGGGATGTCGCGCGGCGGGCGGTTGTCGCCGCGTTTTCGGGGGACCCAGACGCGTCCGCCCTCGCCGCGGGCGGACTCGGACATGAGTCGGCACTTGTCCGCGCCGGGGATGGCGGTGGGATGGACCTGGATCATCTCGGCGTTGGCGTACCACGCGCCGGCCTGGTAGCAGCGGCTGGCCGCGCCGCCGGTGCAGATGAGGGAGTTCGTGGACTTGCCGAAGATGAGGCCGCAGCCGCCGACGGCCATGACGACGGCCTCGGCGCGGAAGGCGCGAACCTGCATGGTGCGCATGTCCTGTGCGACGATGCCGACGCAGCGTCGGTCGTCGCCCTCGCCGGTGACGACCGGCCACAGGAACTCCCAGAACTCGTGCTTGTGGACCTTGCCGTCGGCCTCGTGGCGTCGGACCTGCTCGTCGAGGGCGTAGAGGAGTTGCTGGCCGGTGGTCGCGCCGGCGAAGTGCGTGCGCTTGAAGAGCGAGCCGCCGAAGAGGCGCAGGTCGCGGAAGCCCTCGGCCGTGCGGTTGAAGGGGACGCCCATGCGGTCGAGGAGGTCGATGATGCGCGGCGCCCAGTTGCACATCTCGAGGACGGGGGGCTGGTCGGCGAGGAAATCCCCGCCGTAGATGGTCTCGTCGAAGTGCTGATACTCGCTGTAGCCCTGCTGGCGCGCGACGTCGTTGCAGGCGTTGATGCCGCCCTGGGCGCAGACGGAGTGGGAGCGCTTCACGGGGACCATCGAGAAGAGATCGACGGGGAGTCCCTGCTCGACGATGCGGACGGTCGCGGCCAGGCCGGCGAGGCCGCCTCCGACGACGATGACGCGGGGCTGGGGCATGTCAGCGTTCCTCCCTCGCGTCGGCCTGGGTGTCGCGATCCGGCTCGACGAGCGCGCCGCGCCCGCGGAGGATGTCCTCCTCGACGAGCCGCGCCTCCTGCGGGTCGAGCGTGGCGAAGCCGACGACGGCCGACCACGCGAGCGCCATCAGCCCCGCGCCGATCGCGAAGCAGACCATGCCCCATCGCTTCTGGGCCTGCGCGGAGACGGTCAGGCCCCAGGTGATGGCGGCGGTCCAGAGGCCGTTGGCGAAATGGAAGACGAGCGCGGTAACGCCGAACATGTAGAACGCGGCGACGACGAGGCCCCAGCGCGTCATGCCCTCGTCGCTGCCCTGCATGGCGGCCGCGAGGGTCGAGGCCGCGTACTCGTAGCTCCACTTCGTGCCACCCGGGACGAGGAACGTCCATCCCCATCGCAGCGTGGCGACGTGATAGACGATGAAGAGGAAGCCGAGGTAGCCCGTGAGGCGCTGGAGGGCGTAGCGGCGGTTCGCCTGGTAGCGGTAGCGGTCGACGTTCGGGCGGCCGGAGAAGGCGTAGTAGAAGCCGAGGATCGAGTGGAACGCGATCGGGATCCAGAGGACGAAGATCTCGGTGAGGAGCAGGGCGGGGAGGGAGTGGATGAAGTTGACCTCGTGCTGGAACGTGCCGACGCCGCCGTGCCCGGCGTCGATGTTGCCCCAGACGATCGAGGCGTTGGTGGTCAGGTGGATGATGAGGAACGCGCCGATCGGGACGACGCCGGAGAGCGAGTGCAGTCGCCGGAGCAGGAAGTAGTGCCGCTCGAACCAGTTCGCAGTCACGTGTCGCGTCCTCGGGGGGAGGGAGTGTAGGGGACGCGGGGGCGGGAGGTGGGGAGACGGGGAGGCGGGACGGGCAGGCTGTTGAAGCACGAAGGGCGGATCGTGGCCCGAGAGGCCCTGCCGGAAGCACAGACTTCGCAGGGCCGAAGTCGGTGGCTCGGAACCAGGATGCTCCCCTACTCATCGTTCGTTGTAGACTCTTGTCCTCATCCGGCCTCCTTGTGGCATGGCATGACGAGCGGGGGCAGCACGGTGAGGAATGGCGCGTCCAAGAACGGAGACACGTGATGACGCGACGGCGGCGCAGCGATTCATCGTTCATCAACGAACTCTTTGACTTTCTGGCTTGCGCTCCCACGTGGGTCGGCCCGTGCGTCGCGGCGGGGGTGTACGTGCTCAGCCGCTGGCTGCTCCCATGGTTCTTCGATCTGATCATCTCAGGGAATGAGTTGGGTGGTGGGATTGCCGGAGTCCTATCAACAGTCTCCGTGCAGGCGGCGCCCCTGCTGGGCGTCGGGACTCTCTTGGTGTGGATCGTCGCAGAGTTCAAGAAACGGAGTGACGTGCGACTGCTCGATTCGCAGTCAGGGCAGTCGAGCGTTCGTGCTCTTGATTGGCAAGCGTTTGAGACTTTGTTGTCGGAAGCGTTTCGCCGACAGGGCTTCCAGGTCGAACACTCCGGGAAGGCCGGCCCGGACGGGGGCGTTGATCTGCGGTTGCACAAGGCCGGCGCCAAGACGCTCGTGCAGTGCAAGCACTGGAGGCGGAGGCAGGTTGGCGTCAACGTTGTGCGTGAGTTACTGGGTGTGGTGAAGGACGAGCGGGCGCAGTCGGGAGTTGTTGTCACTTCTGGCCAGTTTTCACCCGACGCCATTGCGTTTGCGTCCAGGAACCCGATCCGCCTGATCGATGGCCGGGAACTTGTCGATATGCTGGCCGAGGTACAAACGTCGGGGCGCATCGCCGGGGTCAGTTCACCCTCCGGACCCGCCGTGGGCGGGGGCGCCCGTGAAGCCCGGACTGGCGGCATCGACGAGCCGGCTTGCCCCGAGTGCGGGTCCCCTATGGTTCGTCGGGTCGCGAAGTCGGGGCGGCATGCCGGCTCCGCGTTCTGGGGCTGTTCTCGCTTTCCTGACTGCCGCGGCATCGTGAAGGCCGACCCGGTTCGGCTGTGAGCCAGGAGTTCCCGGGGAATGCGCTCAGGATGAGGGGAGTCAGGCGACCCTGATGGGAGACGTTTATTGCGTCTGGAGTCGCCGACTTCGGACAGCGGAAGTCGGTGGCGCGAAAGTCGGCGCCCACCGCCGTAGGGTCCCTGTGCTGCCGTCCGGCTGGTTCATCCTCGCGGATCAGCGGTTTATCCAGTTGGCGGTTCGTTGATGAACCGGAGGAACTGCCCTCCGGTTGCGGTCGTCACCGCCTGCTTAATGCGGTTTTCTGACATCATGCCGCTGAGGCTGTCGGTGGCGACTAGACCAGAGGTATGCAGGTCGCGCCACACCTGCCGGAAGAATGCCTCCTCCTGCTTGGCCTCCGGGTACGCGGCTTCGAGGATGTGCGCCCGCGCTCCCATGTAGATGTTGGGCCACGGCTTGCCGTGCGCCCTGAACCAGCCGGTCGGGTCATTGAACAACGCGAGCAGGCGCAGGTGCCACGGAGTGAACGAGTCGATGTAGTTCAGGAACATCTGCCGCTGGGACTCGTCCGGCGCGGAGGGCAGCCCCGAGTTGACGATTGCGTTCCGCAGCGCCGCACGCTTCTCCTCGTTGGCATTGCGGAGCGCAATCTGCGTCGCGTGGAGCACGGTGTCCACGAACTTCGGGTCCTCTTGAAGGTCTTCGAGCCGGACCTTCTGCTCAATGGCGAGCCGATGGAGCGCCTCACCGACCTGCTCCTGCCATTCCTCGACACGCTTCTGATAGGGCGTGCGAATGAACTGTCCGGCCAACTCCGCGAACGTGCCGCCCAGCGGAACGATGTCCCCGAGAATGGCTTTCCCGATGGCGAGAGCCTTGTCGGTGATGTCTTCCTTCGGGGGTTTCAGAGATGTTCGCCCGCTCATGATTGCCCTTTCGGCTTCATGACGCCGAGGCACCGGGCCGCAGCACGCCGCAGTACGCGAGAACCAGCGCGACAGAGACTAAGGTCGAACAGAACGATGGAATCCCGTATCCGATCAGGTTGCGAACGCTCGGCCCCTTTGCTTTGCGGTTGATCACAATGGCCGGATGATCGGTCTGCCCCCCAAGTTCAGCGAACACGAGGTTGAGTTTGTGTTGAGCGCGCCAGAGCGTGAACGTCATGAGCCAAAGGACTGGGACGGCGCTCCAGAGCACGATCAGCAGATGTTGGCGCTCTGCCGAGGCGAGGATACCCGCAATCGTTGCCCCGAATACGACAAGGAAGAAGTTGAACCGCTGACAGAGCAGGTTCTCGATGAACTCCCGTTCGTGGCTCATGCTCCAATCGTCCGATGGCACGCCGGTTCTCCTGTCGCAGTCCCACCGCCCTTATGACCTCGTTCCCCCTCGGATTAATCACTTTCACCGGCGTGGTGGCACGGTTCGGAGTCATTGTTGCACCCCGCCGCTCAGGACGATGGCGGCGGCGGCGCGCTCGGGCCTGCGCCGGCCTGGGATGCCTGGCTCGGCGAGATGCGGCCTTCGCGGACGGCCTTTTCGAGGGCCTTGGCGACCTCGGCGAACTGCATGCGGAGTTCGTAGAGCACGCCGGCGAGGAGTTTCTGCTCGGCCTCGTTCAGGTTGCCGCGGGTCTTCTCTTCGAGGACGCCGAGCAGATCGACGTGGACCTTGGCGACGTCGAGGGCGACCATGGCGCGGCCGGTCTGGGGGTCGGGGTACGCGCCGAGGTACATGAGGGCCTGCGTGGTGAGCAGGCGCACCAGGTCGTCGAAGCAGATGGGGCCTTCCGGCTCGGCGTGCGGGTCCGCGCCCGGCGCGGGGCGCGGCTGCGGCGCGGCCGCGGCGTGGGCACGCTCCTGCTCGGCGAGGCGGTCCTTCTCCGCCTGGGCCTGCGATTTCCAGTCGGAATCCACGATGATCTTGGGCTGGTCCGGGTCGGGCATCGGGTCGCGCCCCTTTCAGGTATGCTTTCGGGGGATGGTAGACGCGGCACCGGGGCGATGCCCGGCTGCGCGGGAGAGGACGGAGGCTCCGGTCGTGCGAGCGAGAGCGGTGCGGGGGCTGCGGGTGGTGGTGGCGGGCGTGGCGGCGTGCGCGGCGTGCGGGTGCGCGCGGCGCGACCTGCCCCTCGGGCTGGGCACATCGACGCGGACGGTGCGGGCCGCGGAGTTCGCGGGGGGGGCTTCGCCTCCGGTGGCGTCGGCGGACGATCCTGCGCCCGAGGCCGCGCCCGAGTTCACGGTGGTGACGCGCGAGGTCGCTGAGGGGGGGGTGATCGGCATCGACGACCTGCCGGGGAGCGAGCCGGCGGGGCAGCGCGAGTACGACGAGGCGGCCGCGATGCTGCGGCAGACGCCCGCGGGCGGCGCGCGATACCTCGTCGATGCGAAAGTGGGGGACCTGAACGGCAGGCCCATCTACGCGCGGGCGTGGCTGGAGCAGATCGGCGATCGCCTGCGGGCGCGTTCGGCAGAGTTGCCGCGGGCGCAGTGGCGGGCCTTCGCGGAGAACGAGATCGCGGAGCGTCTGCGGAGCGAGTTGAAGGACCAGTTGCTGCTGGCCGAGGCGCGTGCGTCGCTCACGCCGCAGGAGAAGCAGGGGCTTCGGGCGTTCCTGGAGAGGTTCGAGTCGGACGTGGTGAGCGGGGCGGCGGGCAGCCGCACGCTGGCGGAGCGTCAACTGGCCGAGGAGCGCGGCATCACGCTGGAGGAGGCGCGGCGCGAGCGCGAGCAACTGGTGCTGATCCAGGAGCAGTTCCGGCGGGAGATCGCGTCGCGGGTTCAGGTGCCGTGGCGGGACATCCGGCTGGTGTACGAGCGCAACGAGGAGGTCTTCAACCCGCCGCCGAAGGCCGTCTTCCGGCAGATTCGCGTGAGGACGGCTGATGCGGGGGCGATCGGGCAGGTGACGGAGGCGCTCGAGGCGGGCGCGCCGTTCGATGAGGTGGCGGACCTGGAGGTGAACGAGCGCCGCGATCCGGTGGAGCGTGAGTTGACGGGCCCGTTCGAGGAGGAGTCGTTCTTCGGGCTGGAGGCGCTGAACGAGGCCGCGCGCGGGCTTGTGCCCGGCGCGTGGGCAGGCCCGATCCGGGCCGGTGCGTTCACGTACTGGGTGTTCCTGAGGGACGTGCGCAGGGAGGCGACGAGCCTGTACGACGCGCAACTCATCATCCAGGATGAGTTGTACTCGCGCCGCCTTCGCGAGGAGGAGACGAAGTACCTCTTCAAGTTGATCCGCCGATCGGGCATGGACGACTTCGGCAACGTGGTCAGAAGACTGACCGACGTCGCGGAGGTCTGGTACTACCAGCCGGGCGGGTCGAACTGAGGGCGCGGGGATGCTTCGGCGGCTGCTCGCTCGCTGGCGCGACGACGAACCGCCCGATCGGGCCGCGCTCGGGCGGCGCGGCGAACGGGCGGCGGCGCGGCGGCTTCGCCGGGCGGGCTTCCGGGTGCTGGGTCGCAATGTGGGAATCGCCGGCGGGGAGGCGGACATCGTGTGCCTCGCGCCCGACCGCACGACGATCGTGGTGGTGGAGGTGAAGACGCGGCTGCGGCGCGGAAGGGGGGGGCTGTCGGACACGGTGCCCGCGGAGGCGGCGGTGAACGCGGACAAGCGGCGCCGGCTCGCCGCGATCGCGCGGGGGCTGGCGCGGGCGAACGGCTGGTCGGATCGGCCGGTGCGTATCGACGTGGTCGCCATCGACTGGCCGTGGACCGACGGCGAGGGCCTGGGCAGGCCGCGGCTGAAGCACTTCGAGGGGGTGATGGGGAAGTGAACGTGAGGCGGAGTGTGGGACGGCTTGATCCGTTGCGCCCTTGATTCGGTGGTTGCTTTGATCAGGTCCAATCGCGTCGCCCGGCGAGCGTGCCGCGGAATCGGGCTTCGAGGGATCGCTCGGCGATGCGTTCGGGGTCGAGGGTGACGGGGACGATGAGGCTGAACATGGAGCCGCGTCCCGGCTCGCTGACGAGTTGGATCTCGCCCTGGATGAGCGAGGCGAGTTCGCGTGCGATGGCGAGGCCGAGGCCGGTGCCGCTGTGCTCGCGTGTGTGTGCGGCGTCGAGTTGGCGGAACTTCTCGAAGATGGTCTCCTGCTCCTCGGGCGGGATTCCCGGGCCGTTGTCGATGACGCTGACGCGGACGCGGTCGGTGTCGGAGTCGGGCCCGGCGGGCAGGCGTTCGGCGCGGAGCGTGACGCGGCCCTTGCGACCGGTTCGCTCCTCCGGCTCGATGAACTTGACGGCGTTGCTGAGGAAGTTGAAGACGATCTGCTGGAACTTGCGCGGGTCGGTCTCGATGACGGGGAGGTCCGGGGCGGCCTCGATGCGCACCTCGATGCCGCGGCGGTCCGCGAGGGGGTGGATGAGGCCCGCGAGCGCCTCGGTCGCCTCGCGGAGGCTGAGCCGATCGACGGTCAGGTCGACCCGCCCCGCCTCCAGCCGGGCCATGGCGAGCAGGTCCTCGATCATGTCCAGCAGGTTTCGTCCGGCGGCGACGATGTTGTCGAGGTAGCGGACCCGCTTGGCGGCCGAGCCGGTCGCGTCAGGGGTCTGCTCGGCGCGGGCGATATCGAGGAGGAGTTCCGCGAACCCGATGATGGAGTTGAGCGGGGTGCGGAGCTCGTGGCTGACGTTCGCCAGGAACTCGCTCTTGAGTTTCGCCGTCTGGTAGAGGGCGACGTTCGCCTGCGCGAGTTCGGTGAGTTTGAGGTCCATGGCGGCGTTGATGGCGCGCAACTGGTCGTGGCTCTCTTCGAGGTTGGCGAGCATCTGGTTGAAGGTCGCGGCGAGTTCCTCGAACTCGTCGCCCGTGGTGATGTCCGAGCGGACCTGCAACTCACCCCCGCGGACGCGCTCGGCGGTGCGCTTCAGTTGGCGCACGGGGCTGAGGATGATGCGGTGGATGATCTGGTAAAAGACGACGACGGCGAGCGCGAGGACGAAGAACGCCGCGCTGAGCAGGTAGAGCGTGTTGACGGCCAGAAGGGTCGGCGCGCCCTCGGAGCGCCGCTCGAGCAGCAGGATCGAGTCGATGCGCCCGCCCTCGGCCCGTTCGGTCTTGGCGTATCGATAGATGCGGGCCGGGCCGTCCCACGCGGCGGCGTGGTGGTCTGTGAGGGGTGGGTCGCGATCGAACCGGCGCAGGGCGTCGCGGACGAACGGCTCCTTCGCCGCACGGCGGCGTGCCTCGGCCAGCGTGATCCGCTCGGCCTCCACGCCCGCGTGCGACATCGGCCCGAAGTCCGGGAGCGTCGGGCTTTCGGCGTCGCTGCGCAGCCACACCGACGCGAGCGTCCGCGAGAGTTCGAGTTGGCCCTCCTCGACGAGCGCGAACATGCGGAACCACGGCGCGGCCAGGGCAGCGCACACAATGAGCACCACCGCGCTCCCGAACAGGACGAGACACTTGTCGGCGAGCGACAGGCCGCGAATCCACGAGACAGGCGATCGCCGACTCATCCGCGCCAGTCTAGGGAACCCGGGGGGGGCGCTCGGGCGTAATCGGTCTGCGGGCCGCGGATTCTGCTTGACTCAGGGGGGGCGCTTCCGCAACACTTGCCTCCGAGGGGACCATGGCCGCACGGCGCAGGACAGGCAGACGCGACCGACTCGCCAGCCGGGGCGGGACGTTGACCGCGCTTGTTGCCCTGCTGGCGTGCGTGCTCTATGCCGTGCTGCCGGTTGTTCAATCGGCCCACTCGCACGCCGCACACGGGCACGATCCCGCGAGCGAGCCAGCGGCGGCGATCCACGCCTGCTCTCACGGCGGGCACCACGAGCATGGTCCGTCCGAGCCGGCGGAGGAGCCTCGCCCGGTTCAAGACCACGACGACTGCCGCATCTGTCTGGCGCTGAAACTGGCCCGGACGAGCGGGACGCCGGAGATGTCCGCTCCGGGCCTCGTTGCCTTGCTCCCTGCGTTGCCCGGCCCGATCGCGGCTGCCGACGTGCTGCCCGCGCCCGCGCCGTCGTTGACGTGCGCGCCCACACGCGGCCCGCCGACGGCGTGATGCACCGCGCGCGTCGGACTCTCGCTTCATCACTTGCAATCGAGTCGGATCGTCGCCGCGCGGCGTGCGCACGGGCCTGACGGGCATGGCCCCGTCATGCGCCGGGCGTCCGCAGCGCGGGCGATCGGGAGGTCGGCCATGGGCCGCCGCGGATTCACGCTCATCGAACTGCTGGTCGTCATGGCGATCGTCGCGCTGCTGGTCGGGCTGCTGCTGCCCGCGCTGGGCAAGGCGCGCCGGGCGGCTCGCGCCGCCGTCTGCCTGAGCAACGTGCGCCAACTCGAAATCGCGCACACCCTCTACATGAACGACCACAACGACCGCTTCATCGACGCGGCCCTCTCGCACGGCGGGGCCTCCGGCTCTGTCCGCGACTCGTGGATCAGCACGCTCGCGCCCTACTACGGCGGGTCGCCCGTCGTTCGCTCGCCGGGCGACCGCAGCCCGCACTGGCACGCGAGCGAGGGGGGGCAGTGCGAGGGCGTCACGCTCGCGCACCTGCTGAACCTGCTGGCGGACGACGACCCCTCCAACGATCCGGAGCCGGGCGACGTCTGCCGCTGGACGAGTTACGGCCTCAACGATTACCTCACGAGCAAGGGTCCGACGTACGTCGATCCGAAACTGGGTCGCATCACGCACTTCGACCGGATGGAGCGCGTGCCGCGGCCCTACGCGACGGTGCACTTCCTGATGATGACCGAGGGGACGGGCCGGTACGCCGATCCGCAGTACGCGCGCACCGACCACGTCCACGTCTACGAGTGGGACGGCACGGGCGTTGACCCCGCCGACCGTCCGAAACTCGCGGCCATGCACATGCAATCGGACGCCCACGGCGGGCGGCACGGCGCGTGGGACGCCGTGGCGAACTACGGCTACCTCGACGGGCACGCGGAGACGCTCCGCTTCGACCGCGTGTACACGGACTACTACGACAACCGCTTCTTCCCCCCCGTGGCCAAGTGATCGGAGAACGAGGCTTCAACCAACGAAAGGAGACCGACATGCGATACATTCGCTCGTTCTGGTTGCTGACGATCTCGCTCGCCGCCTGCGCCGCCGTCGCGCAGCCGCACGGCGGGGACGTCGTGCTGACCGTCACGGACGGGCACATCGTCACCAACACCTACGACAACGGGGTGACGGAGCCGTGGTGCCTGTTCACCGGCGCGTTCGGCGGGACGAACCAGACCAACAACCCCGGCTTTGACAGCGTTGTGGGGACGTTCCCCGCGAACGCGGACATCGGGTTCACGATCCGGCGCGCCGTGCGCAAGTGGAACGGCGCGGACTTCTCGACGATCCCGCCGGAGAAGATCGCGATGTCGTGGGGGCCGCTCGGGCCGGTCGAGTCGCCGGCGAGCGACGCGCCGGTGCCGGGCTTCACGCTCAACGCGAGTTCGAACGGGTCGTTCCACTACCACTACACCTTTCGCCTGACCGCGCCCGCCTCGCCCGGCGCGTACCTCATCGAACTCGAGTTCTGGTCCACGCACCCGGCTGTGGGCCCGAGCGAGCCGTTCTGGATGGTGTTCAACAAGGATCTCGACGCAAGCGAGTTCCAGCAGGCCGCCGATTGGGCCTTGGACTTCGTCTCGTCGTGCGGCGCGGGCTGCCCCGCGGACTTCAACGGCGACACGGTCGTCAACACGCTGGACTTCGTCGCGTTCCTCAACGCCTTCGTCGCGGGCGAAGCCGCGGCGGACTTCAACGGCGACACGGTCGTCAACACGCTGGACTTCGTCGCGTTCCTCAACGCTTTCGTCGCGGGGTGCTGATCGGAGCGACCCCGCCTTCGTTTCTGTTCGTTCACTTCCACGATCGCTCCGAAGAAGAAGGAGCAAAGGAGAGTTAGTGATGCGTACCCGTATGATGACGAGTCTTCTCACGGTCGCCGGCCTGGCATTCGGCGCGCCCGCTCAGCACGACGACGATTTCGTCGTCGGTGTCAACGGACTCGGCACACTGACGGTCGAGGCCGACCTCGACGAGGCGTTCTACCTGCCCCCGTTCAACGCAGGCGGCATCGTCGGCTGGTTCGGCGACGATCCCGGCTTCGTCTCGCTGGACGAGGACGAGCCGGACGAGGATTTCTACATGCTCGCGGCCGGCGCGGACGTCTGGTTCGTGCTCGTCGCCGCCGATCCCGCGTTCAAGGTCTACGACCCGTTCTTCAACCTGATGTCGCCGGGCGACTCGTTCGCGCTGGGTGGGCACGAGTTCGACGTGCATCCGTTCTGGCACATCGACTCGGATGACGCCGCGTTCGACCCGACGCAGACCGAGTGGCACGCGACGTTCCGGCTGATGGACGTGGGCAGCACCGGCTACGGCACGAGCGATGATTACAGGGTCGCCTTCACCAACATCCCCTCGCCGGGCGCGGGCGCGCTGCTCGCGCTGGCCGGCGCTGCCGCGGTGCGCCGCCGCCGCCGCTGACGCTTGGGCGCCATCGCCCGATGGCTCGTCGGCGGGGTCTTGCGCTCGGAGGATGGCGCGAGGCCCCGCCTTCTCAGTCGAGGCCAGGGCCTATCCTCACTATCCTGATTCACCACAGGGGCACAGAGAGAAAGGGCTTGTTTTTCCGCCTCTGTGATCTCTGTGTCTCTGTGGTGAAGTTGAATCTTGAGGATATGGGATAGGTTCTACACTTCCCCCGCGATGCCCGGTCGGACCGTCTATCTCGAAACCTTCGGCTGCCAGATGAACGAGTTGGACTCGGAACTGGTGGCGGGGGAACTCGCGCGCCTGGGCTACGCCTTCACCGGCGACCCGGAGCGGGCCGACGTCGTGCTCTACAACACATGCTCCGTCCGCGAGCACGCCGAGCAGAAGGTCTGGAGCCGCCTGGGCGAGATGTCTGTTCGCAAGCGGCGCGAGCCGTCGCTGGTGGTCGGCGTGCTAGGCTGCATGGCGGAACGCGACGGCGAGGACCTCATCCGGCGCATGCCCGTCGTGGACGTGATGTGCGGGCCGGGCGAACTGGACAAACTGCCGGGACTGCTGGACTACGCCGTGCGGACGAAGGAAAGCCTGCACGGCGAGCCTCCCCGCCCGCCCGCCTCGGCGAAGCAGGTCGCGCTCCAGGGCAACGCGAGCCGGCGCAGCGCGACGCTCGCCGCAGCCGAGGACAACCTCGAACTGCTCGACCTCTCGCGGGCCGTCTCGCCCGTCGATCCGGCGTCCGGGGCGAGCCGGCGCTCGGCGTACGTCCGCATCACGCGCGGGTGCAACAAGTTCTGCACCTACTGCGTCGTGCCCTTCACGCGCGGGGCGGAGGTGCACCGCCCGCCGGACCACGTCGTGGACGAGTGCAAACGCCTTGCCGACGCGGGCGTGGTCGAGGTCACGCTGCTGGGCCAGACGGTGAACCACTATCGCTTCGAGCACGGCGCGGCCGTCACTGTGGGCGGCGTCACGCAGCCGCAGAAGGGGCGGAGTTACCGCGGCGGGCACGACCGCGACCCCTTCGCCGGCGAGAACGTGACCACGTTCGCCGACCTGCTCGCGCGCATCCACGAGGAGGTTCCGGCGATCCGGCGGCTGCGGTTCGTCACCAGTTACCCGCGCGACTTCGGCAACGACGTGCTCGAAGTGATTCGCGACCATCCGCGCATCTGCCGCTACCTGCACGTGCCGGCGCAGAGCGGGTCCGACCGCGTGCTGGCGAAGATGAACCGCGGCTACACGGTCGGGGAATACGAGGAGTTCCTCGCCCGCGCCCGCGAGTTCCTCGACCAGCCGGAGATCGGCCGCCCGCTGATGGTGTCGGGCGACGTCATCGTCGGCTTCCCGACCGAGACCGACGAGGACTTCGAGGCGACGGTCGGGCTGCTGCGCCGGGCGCGATACAAGAACTGCTTCATCTTCAAGTATTCACCGCGCCCGGGGACGGTCGCGTTCGAGCGCATCGCCGACGACGTGCCCGAGGCCGTCAAGCGGCGGCGGAACAACGAACTGCTGGCGGTGCAGGCGGAGATCTCGGACGAGATCGCGCGCGAGCAGGTGGGGCGCGAGGTCGAGGTCTTCGTCGAGGGGCCGAGCAAGCAGCAGATGAAGCGCGAGGGCCTGACCACGGGCCAGATCCGCAAGGTCGGCGGGGCGGTGACGCTCACTGTGGGCGGGCGCGATCCGGCCGCGGACCTTGATCCCGACCACGCGCCGACCGCGACGGTCGAGATCAACGGCGCGGCGAGCGTGCAACTCTCGGGCCGGACCGACGGCGACCTGATCGTCTTCTTCGAAGCGACGCGCGAGGCGGCGGCCCGGCTGACGGGCGAGATGGTGCGCGTGCGGATCACGGAGGCGGACCGGCTGAGCCTGCACGGCGTTGTTGCTGGTTGATCACTCGCGCGTGCATCAACGAACTGCGAAGACGCGCCTGACGAGCCGCGACCGTAAGGGAGCGGTCTTGAATGAGGAGCGCGTCCGCCGTGCCCGCTCCCTCACGGTCGCGGCTCGTTGAGTTCGTCGAGATACACGAGCACCTCGTACACAAGCCCCACGCACCCGTCCGACGCCGCGTGCCTCGCGTGCAGGTCGCGCAGGCCTCGCACGAGCCGATCGGCGCGTGGGCCGGTCTTAGGGACGTAGGACGCGCTTATGGCCCGGCCGATGAGGGCGGCTTCGTCCAATCGCTGCTCGTTGCGGAAGCACAGGCGGCGCACGCGGGCGGGGTCGAAGGGGGGGGCGAGGGTCGGGTTGCGTGCGGCGGACTGGTGGCTCGTCGGGCCTGCGCCGCCGCTCGCCTCGCGGACAAGGTCGTAGTAGCCTCGGGCGACGGGGTCGGTCTCGTCGCCGTCGTTCCACATGAGAGCGAGGCGGCCGCCGGGGCGGAGGATACGGGCGAACTCGCGGCACGCCGCGCCCGGCTCGAACCAGTGGTAGGACTGTGCGCACAGCACGAGATCGAGCGAGGCGTCGGGCAGGCCGGTGGTCTCGGCCGCGCCGGATCGCCACTCGATGAGCGGGTGCGGTTCGGCCGCGGCCCGCATCGCGTCGTTCGGCTCGATGGCGATGACGCGCACGCCGCGCTCCGCGAGCAGGCGTGCGGAGATGCCGGTGCCCGCGCCGACGTCGGCGGCCACGATCGGGCCCTGCAATGCCCCGCCCCGTGCCATGGCAGGCAGGCCGCCGAGGATCGCGCCGATCGCCTCGGCCGGGTAGGTCGGTCGGAACTTCGCGTAGTCCGCGGCGCGGTCGGAGAAGCGCGTCGTCGGGCGCATCTCGTGCAGCGGCTCGCGGGGCGTCATTCGTCGCCCTCCTGCTGACGCTCGATGCGCTCGCGGGCGCGGCGCTTCGCCTCCAGCAGACCGCCGGAGGAAGGCGCGTCGTCCGCGGCCTGCGGCTTGGGGCCTGGGGTCTGGCGCGAGGCGCCGTCCGCCTCGGGCTGCCGCGCGGCGCGCGTCCGCTGCTCGCGGATCGCCCGCAGGGCATCTTCGCGGTCGCGCACGCGCCGGCGTGCGGCCTCGTCCGCGACGCGCCGGGCGGCTTCGTCGCCCAGCGCGCCGTCCGACGGTCCGGAGCGCACGGCTTCGCGCGTGCCGCGCAGGCCCGCGAGTGTCCGGCGCGCCTCCTCGCCGCGCTCGGCGAGCGCCTCGGCGGCCGCCCGGCGCAGTTCCACGCCGAACTCCCGCGAGACGAAGCGGTCCCAGGCGATGCGGCGTGTGCCGACGTCGAGCATGAGCATCACGATCGCCGCGATGAGGAGGTGCCGCCAGAGGGGCGCGCTCGCCAGCCTCGGCGGCGCGGCCGCGCGGTCGAAGAGGGTCGCGGCATCCAGCGCGTCGAGGTTGAGCACTCGCCCGCCGGTGATCGACGCCACCTCGCGCAGCAGCGCGGCGTTCGATCGCAGCGAGCGGTACTCCTCGCCCGACGCGATGGTTGCCCCGCCGATGGCCGGCGGGAGCGGCCTGGCGCCCTGGCGCGGCTTGACGACCGCGACGTAGGCGCCGGTCCGGCTGGCCTCGGTGGACGCCTCGTAGACGCCAGGCCCGGTCTGGTCGAGGCGGATCGTCGCCGGCTCTTCGCCCGGTCCGTACACCGTCGCCTCGACGGCGAGCGCGTCGAGCGGCGCGCCGGCGTCGTCCGCCGCCTCGAAGCGAACCCGCAGGCGTCCGTCGGCCGCCTGTGTCGTCAGGTCGTAGCCGTGGGTCGTGGCCGGGCGCGAGAGCGTGCGGACGATCTGCGTCCACATCCGGGCGTAGCCGGACCAGTCCAGCCAGCGCGCGGCCCAGCGGTGCGCGTCGGAGGTGAACGCCGCGACCTGGCCCAGGCCGACGTTCCAGTGGGCCAGCACCGGCTCGCCGTCGGGCGTGAGCATGGCGTTGACGATGGTCGGCTCGGTTCGCGCCTGGGTGAGCACCAGCCCGCCCAGCAGGGGGGGGGTGCCGAGGCCCTCCGTCATGGGCGAGCCGCTTTGCGTGACGATCGGGCGGAACGGCGTCTCGCGGATCATCGGCGAGCGCACGAGCCGCACGGTCTTCACGAAGATGCTCGGCAGGGCGTTGGGGTTGACGACGTAGTGGTGCTGGCCGCCGCCCTCATCGGCGATCGCGCCCATCGTGGCGACGTCCGCCGCCTGCCCGACGCTGATGGTGGAGACGCGGATACCCCGCTCGAAGAGGTCTGCCGACGCGCCGGGCAGCATCTCGGCGTTCATGGAGACGCCGTCGGAGAGGACGATGACGTGGCGGACCTCGGCCCGGGCCGACTCGAGCTGGCGCGCGGCCTCTTCGAGGGCGGGGAGCAGGTTGGTGCCGCCGCCGGGGCTGATGCCGCGGATGCGGGCAGCGAGCGTCTGCGGGTCGTTGTTCGGCGCGAGCGGATGCACGACGCGCGGCGCGTTGCTGAACGCGATGACGCCCACGAGGTCCGCGCGGTCGAGGATTGTGACGGCGTGTGCGGCGGCCTCGTTGGCGATCTGCTGCTGCGTGCGCGACGAGCCGAACACCCCGCGCCCCATGGAGCCGGAGTTGTCGATGACGAGCACGATCGCCGCCGAGGGCACGATCAGGCTCTCGGGCAGGTCGAGGCTCACGGGCAGGATCGGCTCGATGGGCGAGCCTTTCCACCCGCCCGCACCGAACGAGTCCGGCCCGCCGACCATGACCAGCCCCGCGCCGAGGTCGCGCACGTGGGTGGCGAGCGCGTGCTGCGCCGTCGGGTCCAGCGCGTCGGCGGGCACGTTCTGCAGGATGACGAGGTCGTAGAGTTGCAGCGAGAGGGGGTCGGTCGGCGCAGC
>DAOMNQ010000013.1:21858-23880 GCA_035443945.1 Phycisphaerales bacterium
CCGGCCTCGCCGGGGCGGCCGTCCGAGACGCCGTCGAGCAGCAGCACCGAGCCGCGGCCGGGCGTCACGGTGAACGCCTCGGCGCGGTTGTTCTCCCGGATCGAGTCGTCGAGCGCGACCGTCGTGCCGTCCGGTCCTTCGGCGGTCTGCGGCTCCCAGACGGCCTCGAAACGGTGGACGCGTGCCGGCGGCAGGGCGACGCGCACGAGTTCCACGTGCCGGCCCGGCGCGAGCGAGAGGTGGCGACCCGCGCCCGGCCCCGCGCCAAGGTCGAGCGGCTCGCCGTCGCTGAGCAGGTGCAGCGTGCCGCGGGCGGGGTCGGTCGCGGCGAGCACGACGCGCAGGGTGACGGTGGACTCGGACGCGGCAGTGGGGGGGGCGTCGAGGTGCTCGACCATCACCTCGCCGCGCACTTCGTACTCGACCGTCACGGCGTCGACGGGGAGCGAGCCGCGAGCGCCCCTGGCCGACGTGAACTGCGCGGCGAGTTCCTGCGCCGCGGCGCGGGCGTTGCCAGTCGTTTCGATGCCGTCGCTCACCAGCACGAGCCGTCCGGCAGCGTCGGCCGGGATGAGCGACGCCGCGAACCGGAGCGCGGACGCGATGTCCGTCCCTTCTCGCAACCGCACGTCGAGAGAGCGGCCCGTGATGTCCGCGCGGGTGGGAAGCGCGATCGCCGCGGCCGAGCCGTCGAACACGACGACGCCGAGCAGGTCGTCCGGCCCGCGCCCGACCGCCAGCCTGTCGATCGTCGATCGCACGCGCTCGACCAGCGGAGGCCCGCCGGCGGCGTCGGCGTAGCGGCGAACCGAGCCGGAGACATCCACCACGAACACGACGGCGAAGCGGTCCGCGGGGCGAGTCCCCGCCGCGCCCGCGAGCAGCGCGGCCAATAGCAGCGTGAGGAGCGTGCGGGCGGCGACCGCCGACCACCGGCGCACCCGGCTCATCGCCGCGAACCACCGCAGCCCGATCCACGCGAGCGGCAGCGCGGCCAGCACGGCGAGCAGCCACAGCGGACTCTCGAACCGCAGGCCCATCGCTCAGCCGCCCCCCCCCTGCTGCGACTCCGCCCGCTTCTGGTAACGCTCGAATACGCGGCGCACGAGGTCGCGCCGCGCGGGCGGCACAGCCTGCTGCTCGAGCGCCTCCTCCGCCGAGCGGGCCGCCTCGCGGATGCCCTCCTGCATCGCCCGGCGCGATGCACCGCCCTCGGTGCGCGGGCCGTCGGCGAACCACTGGGCGACGACGCGGCCGTCCTCGCTCGTCTGGCTCGGGTCGCGGGCGTCGATCGGCGTCGTCTCGTAGCGCCACGGCTCATCCGGCGGCGGCGTGTCACGCGCCAACGCACGCTCGTCGGGCCACGGGCCGCCCGGGTCGTCGCCGCGCTCGCGGCCGAGCAGCCGGCGTGCATGCTCGCGCAGGTCTCGGGCGCGGTCGCGCTCGTCGCGCCCGGGCTGCGCGAGTTCCCGCAGACGCTCCGCCAGACCCCGCACGCCGCCGGGCGACTGCTCCGCTCCCCCCTCGTCCGCGCCGGGCTGCGCACCGTCGGGCCGTTCGCCGCCGGGCTGCTGCCCTGCGGGACTTCGGCCGTCGGGCACCTCGCCCTGCTCGCCCGGCGCGGGGCGCGGCTCGCCCTCCTGTCGCGCTGTCTCGCCTTCGCCCGGCGTCGGCTCGCCCTGCTCGCTCTCGCGATCCTCGCCGGGTGCGGGCTGTGGCGTATCACCGGGTGAGCGCTCGCGCGACTCGGGCTGCTCAGCGTCGCCTTCGCCTTCCGCCGGCTGCGGTTGCTCGCCCTCGCCCTCGGTCGGCTGCGGCTGGGCTTCGCCCGTGTCCGGTTGGGGCTGACCCTCGCCGGGCTTTCCTTCGGTTGGCTGCTGCTCTCCCTCGTGCGGCTCCGATCGCTCCTGCTGCCCCTCGCGCGGTTCGCGCTGGTCGCCGTTCGGCTCGCGCTCCCGGCCTTCATCGGGTGTGCGCTCGCCGGGATCGGGCCGGCGCCTCTCGTCGACGGTCTGAGCATTC
>DAOMNQ010000013.1:23890-52795 GCA_035443945.1 Phycisphaerales bacterium
GCCGAGATTCACGTAGAAGCCGTCGCGCAGTTCGCGGGCCGCGTCCTCAGCGGCGCGGCGGAGTTCCTCGGCCCTGCGCTGCGCCTGCTCTTCGGCCTGCTGTCGCCGGTTGTGCTCGGCGATCTCGCGGGCGGCCCGCTCGGCGACTTCCGGGTCGAGGCCGGCGGCGCGCAGTTGCTTCCCGAGCTCTCGCGGGTCGGTCTCGCTCGCAGCGCCTGCTCGTCGAGCGGCGCGGGGGGGGGTGGCGGCGGATCGGGAGCGACGGGCTGCGGCTCGGCGAGCGCACGGGCCAGGTCCTCGAGTTCGCGGGCGAGTTGCTCGCGTGCGGCCGGGTCGAGCCGGTCCATCTCCGCGGCGAGCCGCTCGGCGGCCTGCGCCGCTCGGGCAGCATCGCCCGCGCCGAGCGCCTCGGCCAGGTCGGACCACGCGGCATCGGCGTCGGCATCGCGTGCGGCCTGCCCGGCCCGGGCCATGCGCTCGCGCACGCGGTCCGCGGCCGCCTGCTCGCGGGCCGCATGTTCGTCGAGCCGATCCGCCAGCCGCTCGACCGAGTCGGCGGCCGCGGCGCGGGCCTCGCGCGGATCGCGCCGCGCATCGGCCAGTTCTCGTTCGATCTCGTCGAGCGTCGCGAGTTGCTCGACGGTCGCGGGGTCTGCCTGTGCCGCCTCGACGGCCCCCCGCGCCGCGCGCGATGCCTCGGCCACCTCCCGCGCCGCGGCCTCCCGGGCCGCACGAGCGAGCGCAGGATCATCAACCGCGTTCCCTCGCTCCAGCCGCGGCAGGAAGACGGCCACCGCAACCGCGACCGCGCCGACGATGGGCCACGCGCCCCACCACCAGCCCGGCTCCACGGGCACGGCCCGGCGAACGCTCACGCTCTCGGCGGCATGCTCGGCGTCGCGTTGCGCGAGGCCCGCAAAGACATCGTCCGATTGCGAGAGCGCAAGCCCGGAGGAGAGCCGGTCGTGCAGGGCGAGGGCGTGGTCGAGCGCGACCGCCGCGCGCAGCAGCGACCACCGGCGACGCCACGCGTCCGCGATCACGAGCACGCCCGCGCCGCCCACCGCGACCGCGAGGTACGCCCACCACTCGGGCCGCCAGAGGTTGAGCCGGTCGAGCGCGGCCGCGAGCAGCCCGGCCGACGCGGCGGCGAAGAGGACGATCCCGGCCCGCCGCACGGCATCGGCGAGCAGGGCGCGCCGGGCCGCACGACGCGCCACGCCTGCCGTCCTGGGGCATGGGCCGTCCATGCACAATGGTATTCGAGCGGGGCGAGCGCGGGCGGATCGCGGTATCGTTCGGGCATGGAACCGCACGATGCGCTCGCCACGCTGGTCGCCGGGCAGACGCTCAGCGCGGAGCAGGCGGAGGCCCTTTTCGAGCGGCTGCTCTCCGGCGGCATGGACGATGCCCAGATCGCGGGCGTGCTGTCGCTCATCCAGGCGCGCGGGGCGACGGTGCCGGAGGTCATCGGCGCGGCCCGCGTCATGCGCCGCCACGTCACGCCCACGCCCGCGCCGAACGTGCCCGGCGCGACGCTCATCGACACCTGCGGCACGGGCGGAGCGCCCAAGACCTTCAACATCTCGACCGCGGCGGCGATCGTTGCGGCGGCGGCGCGGCCGGGGGGGGGGCTGCGCGCGCTCGTCGCCAAGCACGGCAACCGCTCGCGCACCGGGCGAGGGTCGGCCGAGGCGCTCGCCGCGCTCGGTGTGCGCGTGGACGCGACGCCGGAGGTGCAGTCGCTGTGCCTGGCCGAGGCGGGCGTGTGCTTTTGCTTCGCCATCCACCACCACCCGGCGATGCGCCACGCGGTCGGGCCGCGGCGGTCGCTCGGATTCCCGACGATCTTCAACCTGCTCGGGCCGCTGACGAACCCGGCCGGGGCGCGGCGGCAGGTGATCGGGGTTTATGAGGCGCGGCTCGTGCCGCTGATCGCCGAAGCGCTGGCGGGGTTGGGAGCGGAGCGGGCCATCGTCGCCCACGGGCGCGACGGCATGGATGAACTGACGACGACCGCGCCGACGATGATGGCGTTCGTTTCGGGTGGGGGCGTGCGCGTTGAGGAACTCGACTCACGCACGCTCGGTCTCGCGCCGGCACGCCACGAAGACCTGCGCGTGGCGAGCGTCGAAGAGGCCGCGGGTGCGATCCGGGCCGTCCTGGGCGGTGAGCCGGGACCGCGGCGCGACGCGACGCTCCTGAACGCCGCCGCCGCGCTGCTGGTGGCGGATGCCGCCGCCTCGCTGGCCGAGGGCCTCGGGCTGGCGGCGGAGGCGGTGGATTCGGGGCGGGCACTGGAGACGCTGGAGACGCTGGTGCGTATATCGCACGATGGTTAGCCGCGTGCACCCGGATCGCTATGTGCAGCCGTTGAATGGAGCGTTCAGGCAACTCCGAACCTGCTGGGCGGGGTCGCTGGACCATCGACAGCGAAGCGGGGTGAAGGTCTCGACGAGGCGAAGCCGCTCGAGGTGTACGCGGGCATGGTTGTACGAGCACGGGTCGAAGACGCGCCTGCGCTTCCTGCCGTCATGCGAAAGGCATGATCACGACGGGCTGTCCAGCGGCTATCGCGTAACCTCGGAGAACCGATCTCACCACAGAGGCACAGAGAGCACCGAGGCAGGAATCCTTGGTTTTTCTCTCGGTGCCCTCTGTGCCTCTGTGGTGAATCATGGGTTTGGGGATAGGTTCTAGACCGTCGCAAGTGCGGCTTCCGTCCGGCGGGCCGGCGGGAGAGCGGTGACAGGCTCTGCCCGGCGCGTCGCGACGAAGAGGTACTCGACGTTGCGCAGGTGGCTGACCGATCCGACGCGCTCGCCGCGGGGGTTGTGGATGCCGATCTGCGCGCCGACGTAGCGCTTGTAGTCGTGGGCGAGGACATGCACGGAGGCTGCGCCGCCCCACAGGCCGGCGAGCATCGACTCGACTTCGGCGCGGGTGACGTAGCCCTCGTTGCTGAGGGAGAGGATCACGGCGTCGGTTCGCAGGGCTTGCAGCACGCGGCGCAGGGCGGCGGCGCAGGCGGGGCGGGAGTTGAACTCGCTGCGGCGCCGGCGGCAGTCGGCCCGCTTGCAGGCCACGCCGTAGGTTTCCGGCTTGTCCCAGCGCGCCAGCGACTCCCAGACGTGGTAGTTGCCGAGGTAGGAATGCTGGTTGTAGGGCGGGTCAACATAGACCACGTCGGCCGAGAGTGCGCGCGCGGCGTCGAGGGCGTCGAGTTGGTGGGCCTCGCCCTTGCCGTGCGCGGCGCGGGGCAGAAGGGCGGGGAGGCGCATGTGCAGGTCGTTGGCGGCACGCCGCGCCCAGCGCTTGAGGTAGGCCATCTGGACCCCCGTGGTCGAGTCCACGCGGTCGGCGGCCTCCATGAGCGAGGTGAGGACGACGGCCTCCAACTCTGGGTGCAGGCCCTTGCGCGCGATGGCTTCGCGGATGGCGTCGATGCGCTCGCCGTTCTTCGGCATGAAGAAACGCGAGCGGATGCAGTAGGTTTCGGTGAACCAGCCGGGGCGGCCGGGCAGGGCGTTGAACTCGGGGATGAGGCGCTCGGCGTCGGGGAGGACGGCTTCGGCGTCGGCCTGCACGTAGCAGCGGGCGAGCGTGGCCGCGTAGGCGTTGTGGTCGTTGGCGAGAACGCGGTAGCCGACCGCCTTGAGGGCGTGGCCCACTCGGGAGGTGCCCGAGAAGAGGTCGATGATCGTGCCCGCGCCCTCGACGGCGCGCACGGCGCGGAGGATGGAGGGGATGAGGGTGCGCTTGGAGCCGAGGTACTTGATCACGGACGGTGTATCGGCCCGAAGGCGGGGCGGCGCGCACGATTCGTCGGGCAGCGGACGCGGTGGTACCCTCTCGCAGCATGAGCGCGAGCGTGCCGGGCAGGTTCGACATTGCGGGGACGGTCGCCTGGGCGGGGCTGTTCGCCGGGCCTGCGCTCGCGCTGTTGATGTACGCGCTCCTGCCGAGCGAGCGCGTGGATGATTCGGGCGCGCTGAGCGGCGGGCTGTCGGACGCGGGGCGAGCGGCGGCGGCGGTGGCGGTGCTGATGGCGGTGTGGTGGATGACGGAGGCGCTGCCGCTGAGCGCGACCGCGCTGCTGCCGATCGCGCTCTTCCCGATCCTGGGCGTTTCGCCGATCCGGCAGGCCGTCGCGCCATACGCCGACCCGGTGATCTTTCTGTTCATGGGCGGTTTCATTCTGGGACTGGGAATGGAGCGGTGGGGCCTGCACAAGCGGATCGCGTTGATCACGATCTCGATCGTTGGGACGCGGCCGGTGCGGCTGATCGGCGGCTTCATGCTGGCCAGCGCGGTCATGAGCATGTGGGTCTCGAACACGGCGACGGCGGCGATGATGCTGCCGATCGGCGTCAGCGTGATCGCGCTGGTCTTCGCCCGCCTCGGCCGCGACTTCGAGCGCGGCACGCCCCCCGAGCCGGGGCGGGACGGCTCGAACTTCGCCACCTGCCTGATGCTGGGGATCGCGTACGGGGCGAGCATCGGGGGCATCGGCACGCTGATCGGGACGCCGCCGAACACGGTGCTCAAGGGCTTCGTCGAGCGTGAGTACGGGCAGGTCATCACGTTCGCCGAGTGGCTGCGGATCGGCGTGCCGTTCGTGGCGGTCTTCCTGCCGATCGCGTGGGTGGTGCTGACACGGTTCGCGTTCCCGGTTCGGCTGCGCGAGATCCCCGGGGGCAAGGCGCTGATCGCCGGTGAACTGCGCGACCTCGGCCCGATGAAGCGGGGCGAGTGGGCCGTATTCATCGTCTTCTGCTGCACCGCGCTGGCGTGGATTTTCCGCCAGCCGCTCGCCACGGCCCTCGGGCTGGTGCGCACGGGCGCGGACGGGCGCGAGGTGCACCTGCTGACGGACGAGGGGATCGCGATCGTCGCCGCGCTCGCGTTGTTCGTGATTCCGGTGCGGCCGCGGGAGCGCATCTTTGCGATGGACTGGCAGACGGCATCGCGACTGCCGTGGGGGATTCTGCTGCTCTTCGGCGGCGGGCTGAGCCTGGCGGCGGCGATGGACACGACGGGCGTGACGCGGTTCATCGGCGAGCAGTTCCAGGCCTTGCGCGGCCTGCCGTTGGTGCTGATGGTGGCGGCGATCGCGGCGGTGGTGATCTTCCTCACGGAACTGACGAGCAACACGGCGGTGACGACGACGCTCATGCCGGTGCTGGCGGGGGCGGCGGTGGGGCTGGGCGTCGATCCCGCGTACCTGCTGGTGCCGGCCGCGTTGGCGGCGAGTTGCGCGTTCATGCTGCCGGTCGCCACGCCGCCGAACGCGATCGTGTTCGGATCGGGCTACGTGTCGCTGCCGCAGATGGCGCGGGCCGGGTTGATCCTGAATCTCATCGGGATCGTGCTGGTGTCGGTCGCGGTGCTCGTGCTGGAACGGTTCGTGGTGGTGATCCAGCCCTGAGGGCGTCGAACGCCCGGGTGATGGGGGGAAACCGCTCCCTTACGGTCGCGGCTCGTTGACGCGCGGCGCGGCTCGTTCATCCGCGCCGCGGCTTGCTGGGCGTCCGGCATAGAGTTGCCCCACGCCCGAGCCGGGCGTCGGCTCTGGAGCGTCGGAATCCATGCCCCGCCCGACTCCGTTTTCCTGGCGTGCAGTCTCGATCGCAGTGCGCGTGATGTTTGGCGCGGGTGCCCTGTTCGTTGGTTTCGGCGTGTTCGCAATGCTCTTCGCCACCAAGGAGCGCCCCCACCGCTCCGACCACGGTGACACGGCGCCGCTTGTGCTCACGACGCTCGCGCACCGGACGATCGTTCCCGACGTGTGGCAGGGCTACGGCACGGTGCGCGCCATGCAGGCCGTCGAGGTCGCGGCCCAGGTCTCCGCCCGCGTCGTGGAGCGACCGGGCCGGATCGAGGCGGGCGCGCCGATCCGTGAGGGCGAGATGATCGTCCGGCTCGAAGCGTCCGACTACGCGAACCGCGCCGAGGCGGCGCGCCAGATGGTCGCCGCCACCAAGGCCGACCTGGAGCGGCTGGACGTGGACGAGGCGGCGTGGCGCGAGCAACTGGCGTTCGCGGACGAGCAGGTTGCGGTCGAGGAGCGGGAACTCGAGCGGACGCTGGCGGCCGCGGAACGCGGGGCGGCGGTGGAGACGCAGGTCGAGCGGCGGCGGGCGGAGATCGCGCGGATGCGGCGCGAGGCGTCGCAGTACCGTCAGCAACTGGAGGCGGCGCCCGCGCGCCGGGCGGCGCTCATCGCGCAGATGGTGAACCAGGAGGCCGCGGCCCGCATCGCCGCGGACGACCTCGAGCGCACGACCATCCGCTCGCCGATCGACGGCGTGCTGCAGAGGGTGGACCCGAGACCGGGCGAACTGCTCGGCGTCGGCGCGCCGGTTGCACGCATCGTCGATCTCCGGCGTGTCGAGGCGCCGCTGAGGCTGCCGGTGTCGGCGGCGGCGTCCGTCGCGGTCGGCGACCGGGCGGAACTCGTCGCGGACTCGTCCGCGGCGACGCGCTGGGACGGTCGCGTGGTGCGGATCGCGCCGGAGGCGGACGCCCGCACCCGGACCATCACCGTGTTCGTCGAGGTGGAGCAGCGGATCGACTACAGCGCGGACGACCCGCTGGCGGGTGCGCGGTCGCTGCTGCTGCCGGGGCAGTTCGTGATCGGGCGCGTGTACTCGGGACGCTCCGAGCCGCGGGTGCTGGTGCCGCGGCGAGCGCTGGACAGCGACCGGGTGATGGTGGTGGTGCGCGAGGGCGAGGGTTGGAGGGTGCGCGCGCGGGCCGTCGCTCCTCCCCGGTTCATCGAGGCCGAGTTCCCGACGCTCGACCCGGACGAAACGCAGTGGGCCGTGATCCCGGCCGGGCTTGAGGACGGCGAGCGCGTGGTGCTGGCCGGACGCGACGAACTGGCCGACGGCATGGCGGTCCGCGTTGACGACGCCGACGTGGCACGGTCGGCGGATGGGGACGCGCCGAGGGCCGGGCCGTGAGAATCGCTGCCTTCGGCGTGCGCCGCCCCGTGGTCGCGAATCTCACGATGTTCGCCGTGCTCGGCGCGGGGCTGATCTTCGGGCTGCGCCTGACGCGCGAGTTTTTCCCCGAGGTGCGCCCGACGCAGGTGATGATCGCCGCGCCGTACCCCGGGGCCGCGCCGGACGAGGTGGAGCGCTCGCTGGCGATCAAGATCGAGGACCGCATCCGCGATCTCGACGACGTGAAGGAGATCAACACCACCGTGACGGAGAGCGCGGCGGTGCTTCGGGTCGAGTTCCGCGAGGGGAAGGACATCGAGGCCGCCGTCGCGGAGGTGAAACGCGAGATCGACGCCCTCCAGGACCTGCCCGAGCGATCGGAGCGGATCACGGTCACGAAACTGGAGCCGAAACTTCCGGCGGTGATCCTGTCGCTCTACGGCGACGCGGACGAGCGGGCGATGAAGGACGCGGCGCGGCGGATCCGCGAAGACCTGCGGCTGCTGCGGGGCATGGGGGACGTGGAGATCGGGGCGACGCGGGGGGACGAACTGACGGTTGAGGTGCAACCGGCCGCGATGCTGGAGCATGGGCTGAGCCTGCCGGAGGTCGCGCGGCGGGTGGGCGCGGCGATGCGCGAGCAGCCGGCGGGGACGCTGCGCGGGCCGACGCAGAGCGTCTCGGTGCGGACGGTCGGCGCGAAGGAGCGGACCGACGCGGTGCGCGAGGTCGTGGTGCGGGCCGACGAGGGCGGGCGCGTGCTGCGGCTGGGCGAGATCGCCGACGTGCGCGAGGGGTTCGTGGACACGGACACCTCGGCGCGGCTGAACGGCAAGGCGGCCGTGTCGCTCACGGTGTTCCCGGTCAAAGGCGTGGACGTCGTCACGGTGGCGGAACTGGTGAAGGCCTACGCGGCCGGGCTGCGCAACGAGCCGCTGGCGATGACGACGGGCGAGCGCATCCGGTCGGTGATGCGTCGCCCTGGGGACACAAACCCCCCGTCGGAACGCATCCGCGCTTACGAACTCGGACTGGCCGCCCCGCCCCCGCCGTGCGACGTGCGGATCACGACGGACCTGGCGCGGTTCGTGGTCGGCCGCCTGGACCTGCTGACGCGGAACGCGATCTGGGGCGGGATGCTGGTGTTTCTGACGCTGGTGCTGCTGCTGAACTGGCGGGTCTCGTTCTGGGTGGCGGTCGGGCTGATCATCGCCATGTCGGGCACGCTGGCTGTGATGCACCTGCTCGGGGTGTCGCTGAACCTGCTGACGATGTTCGGGCTGATCGTGGTGATCGGCATCCTGGTGGACGACGCGATCGTGGTGGCGGAGAACATCACGGCCCGCCACGAGGCCGGCGAGGGGGCGATCGACGCGGCGATCAACGGGACCGGGCAGGTCGGGTGGCCGGTGGTGGCGACGGTGCTGACGACCGTGTGCGCGTTCCTGCCGCTGGCGCTGATCGAGGGGAACATCGGCGACTTCCTGAAGTGGCTGCCCATGGTGGTGACGTGCGCGCTGGTCGCGTCGCTGCTCGAATCGCTCTTCATCCTGCCGGCGCACATGGCGCACAGCCTGAAGAAGGCGGACCGGCTGCGCGCGGAGGGGCACGTCGGCCGCCTGCGCCGCGTCGAGAACGCCTTCGACCACGCCCGCGACACGCTCTTCTCGAAGTTCCTTGTCCCGGGCTATCTCGGCGTGCTGCGCCTCGCCCTGCGTCGCCGCTACCTCTCGCTCTGCATCGCCGTTGCGACGCTCGTCGCCTCCATCGGCATCGTGGCCGGCGGGCGACTCGAGTTCATCTTCTTCGAGACCGAGGACGCCGAGACGATCAACGTCCAGTTGCGGATGCCGATCGGCACGCCGGCGGCGGAGACCGACCGCGTCCTGACCCGCATCGAGCGGGCCGCGCTGCACCAGCCGGAGGTCCGCGACGCGTTCACGATCGTCGGCGCGATGGGGGACATCAGCGGCGAGGGGGGCGACGCGGTGCAGAGCCACCTCGGACAACTGATCCTCGAACTCCACCCCGTCGAGATGCGCGAGCGCACCAGCAACGACGTGGTGGACGCCATCCGCGCCGAGGTCGGCGAACTGCCGGGCGTGCGGTCGCTTCGTTTCGACGCGATCGGCGCGGGGCCGACCGGGCCGGGCCTGACTTTCACAGTTGTCGGGGCCTCGCAGGCCGCCATCGACGCGGCGGTGCGGCGCGTGAAGGAGGCCCTCCGCGCCATCGACGGCGTCTTTGACGTGACCGACGACGCCGACGCAGGCCAGCCCGAGATCCGTCTCACGCTGCGCGACGGCGCGAGCGAACTCGGCTTCACCGAGGCCGTTCTGGGCGAGCAGGTCCGGGCCGCCGTCTTCGGGCTTGAGGCGTACACCTTCCCCGGCGACCGTGAGGACGTCGACGTGCGCGTCACGCTGCCCGTCGAGTTCCGGCGCAGCCCCGCCGCGCTGGAGCGGATGTTCGTCATCGCGCCCGGCGGCGAGCCTGTGCCGCTCGGCGAAGTCGCGCACATCACGATGGCCCGCTCGTACGCCACGGTGCGCCGGCTCGACGGCCAGCGCGCCGTCACCGTCAACGCCGAGGTCGACCGCGCCGCGGGCCTGAACCCGGAGAGCGTCACCCTGGCCGTGCGCCCGGACCTGCGGCGCATCGAGGGCGAGGTCCCGGGCGTGCGCATCCTCGAACGCGGGCGCCAGCAGGAAGTGCAGGAGTCGTTCAGCACGCTGCCGATCGGCATGGCGGTGGCCGCGGGACTGATCTACGTCATCCTCGCCTGGCTCTTCGCGTCCTACTCCCAGCCGCTCGTCGTCATGACGGCCATCCCCTTCGCCATCATCGGCATGATCTGGGGGCACCTGATCCTCGGCTTCAGCATGACCTTCCTCTCGCTGATCGGCTTCGTCGCGCTCTCGGGCGTGGTCGTGAACGACTCGCTCATCTTCATGGATTTCTTCAACCAGAAGCGGGCCGAACTGCCGAGCACCTGGCACGCGGCCATCGAGGCCGGGCGGGCGCGCCTGCGGCCCATCCTGCTCACGACCATCACGACCGTGCTGGGACTCAGCCCGCTGATGCTGGAGCAGTCGTTCCAGGCACGATTCCTCATCCCGATGGCGATCACGATCTCGTTCGGCCTGATGTCGGCGACGGTGCTCATCCTTGTCGTGCTGCCGTGCCTGCTCCTCATCCTCGAAGACGCGGCACGCTGGCGGCGCATCCTGTGGACGGGCGCCTACGAGCCGCCGCCCGCGCCGCCGGAGCCGAACGGCACGCCCGGCCTGGCCGAGAACGGCGGCGGGTGAGCGCAGGGATGACGGCCTTCATGCACAAGCCGGGCGAGCGAAAGAGCAGTACGCGAGGCAACCAGCCGAGACCGAAGGCACGGGTTGTAGTATGAGTGGTAACGAGCCGCGACCGTGAGGGAGCGGTTCACGGCTCCCGACCTTCGGACGCTACCGACCCATGCCCGACGACGACCCACAACCCGCCGAGCCGCCGATGACGCGATGCCACCGTCGGCGATGGCTTCGGATGGCGTTCGCCGGTCTGGCGGCAGGATTGTTCGTAACGGTGGCCGGCGCGTGGGGCACGGCGGCTCTCGAGCGGCACGAACGACAGATCCGCTCGTTCGCTGTTCACGAGCAGCATGGGGACGTTCACGCCGTCGGCTCGGTTTCGATTCGTCGTGGGAGCACGCTGTGCGTGGTGATGCTCACGGACGGCTACGGGATCGACCTCGTCGTTGCTGGTTACCGAAGCGCGGCAGGCAATGATGCACACGCTCAAGGCGGCGCATCCCCCGGAACCGGGCCGCTCCCGTACTGGTCGTCGGCACGCGGTCCCGCAAGAGGGGCGAAGGGCCAGTCGTACAGCGGGCACATCGACCGGGCATTCGGCCTGCCGATGCGCGTGTTGATGCACTCGCACGTCACGGCGCCCATCGGCGTGTGGGAGATCGATCGGAACTCCGCCGCATCGCAGGTCAGGACGCCCGGGGCGCTCAGCGTTCACCCCAGCATCACGCTCCCCATCCTCCCCATCTGGCCCGGCCTCCTCCTCAACACCCTCTTCTACGCCGCGATCTGGTTCGCGCTCTTCACCGCACTCGCCGCACTCCGCACCGCACGCCGCCTCCGCCGCGGCCTCTGCCCCGTCTGCCGCTACGATCTCCGCGGCCTGCCGCAGCACGCGTGTCCCGAGTGCGGGTGGGACAAAGACCCGCCTGCTCAACAGGCCGCGGAATCCTGAGCGACGGCGATGTGCCGATCTGCAAGCCGGGCGATATCGCGGCGTTGTGCGTGCTGCCGACGGTGAACGCGCGGGGAGGGTCTACGAGAGCGCAGCGACCTCTCTCCAGCCCGAAGGGCTGCGCCCCATCTCCAGCCCGACGGGCTGGGCCGCCAGTAGCCGGGGGTCGAGCGAGTCTTCGAGCGCGACCCCCGGACGTCGGCCCACCATCCACCAGACCCCGAAGGGGTCATCGTGGTAGCGACGAAGGCGGCACGAGCAGCCCTTCAGGCTGCCGAACCAAACGGAAGAAGATGATGGCTGGGCCTCGTTTTCCGGGGGTGTCGTCGCAGAGCCTCCTCCACCCCCGGCTACGAACGACCCAGCCCTTCGGGCTGAAGCGCGGCCGCTACGATCCCCGCGGCTTGGACGCCGGGCGGCCGTGCTCAGAGCACGGCACGGCGAGCGGGGCGTCCGCGGCCGCCAGCACGGGAGGAGTCTGAGTGCCCACAGCCATTGTTCTCGGCAGCGGTCTGGTCGGGGCGGTCATGGCCGCGGACCTTGCGGCGGACGCGGACTATCGCGTGACGATCGCGGATGCGCGGCCGGACGCGCTTGAGCGTGCGCAGCGGTGGGCGGCGGGGCGGCTGCGGACGGTGGTGGCGGACCTGTCGGACGCGGCGGCCGTGGCGCGGCTGGCGGGGGAGCACGACGTGGCGCTCGGCGCGCTGGCGAGTCGGCTCGGGCTTCGGACGCTTCGGGCGGTGATCGAGGCCGGGCGGCCGTACTGCGACATCTCGTTCATGCCGGAGGACGCGCTGGACCTCGACGACGCGGCCAAGGCCCGCGGCGTGCCCGCGGTCGTGGACTGCGGCGTCGCGCCCGGCATGAGCAACCTGCTGGCGGCGTTCGAAGCGGGTCGGTTGGACGAGTGCGAGCGGATCGACATCCTGGTGGGCGGGCTGCCGCGCGAGCGACGCTGGCCGTTCGAGTACAAGGCGGGGTTCTCGCCGCACGACGTGATCGAGGAGTACACGCGGCCGGCGCGGTTCGTCGAGCGCGGCGAGGTCGTCGTGCGCGAGGCCCTGAGCGAGCCGGAACTCATCGACTTCGACGGCGTCGGCACGCTCGAAGCCTTCAACACCGACGGCCTGCGCTCGCTCGCCCGCACCATGACCGTCCCCAACATGAAGGAACGCACGCTCCGATACCCCGGGCACATCGAACTCATGCGCGTCTTCCGCGAGACGGGGCTGTTCGGGCACGACCCGATCGACGCCGGCGGCGTGAAGGTGCGGCCGATCGACGTCATCAGTGCGCTCATGTTCCCCATGTGGTCCTACGGGCCGGGCGAGGCGGACCTGACGGTCATGCGCATCACGGTCGAGGGCGTGCGCGGCGGGCGGCGCGAGCGGCGAGTGTGGGACCTGCTCGACCACCTCGACCCCGCGACCGGCTGGACGAGCATGGCCCGAACGACCGCCTTCCCATGCACGGCCGTCGCCCGGATGCTGGCGAGCGGGCGCATCACCACGCCGGGCGTCCTGCCGCCGGAACGGCTGGCGGGGGATGAGGCGCTGGTGCGGGAGTTATTGGCCGAACAGGAGAAACGGGGCGTGCGGTACAGACACCGCGTCGAGGCCGCGTGTAGCGATCCACCGCGGGGAGATTCACCACAGAGGCACAGAGGGCACAGAGATGACATTCAGCACCAGCCACAGATGAACACAGATGGACACAGATGGAGAGACTGAAGCCTCATGTTCAAAGTCATCTGTGTTCATCAGTATCCGTCTGTGGCAATATCTCTTCTCTCTGCCCTCTGTGCCTCTGTGGTGATTCCGAGTCCCCCTCCGCGTTCTCCGCGGTGAATACACTCCGCCCGTGGCAACCGACCACCCCGTCTCCGCACAGACCTGGACGACGCGGCGGCTCCTCGCGTGGATGGGCGAGGCGTTCACGAAGGCGGGGATCGAGTCGCCGCGGCTGTGCGCTGAGATGCTGGTGCTGCACGTGCTCGGGTGCGACCGGCTGCGGCTGTACACGGACCCGGATCGGCCGGCGTCGCCGCTGGAACGGCAGGCGCTGCGCGACCTCGTCGCGCGGGCGCTGCGGCATGAGCCTGTGCAGTACCTCACCGGCGAGGCGTGGTTCTTCGGGCTGCCGTTCAGGGTCGATCGGCACGTGCTCGTGCCGCGCCCGGCGACGGAGACGATTGTCGAGCACGTGCTGCAGCACGCCCGCGCCACGCCCGGCTTCGGCGGCGCGGAGGGCGACGGGACGCTCATCATCGACCTGTGCACGGGTTCGGGGTGCGTCGCCGTCGCGCTCGCGCTGCGCCTGCCTCACGCGCGGGTGGTGGCCACGGACGTGTCGGGCGAGGCGGTCGCAGTTGCGCGCGAGAACGCTGTGCGCCACGGCGTCGCCGACCGCATCGACTTCTTTGTCGGCGATCTGTTCGCGCCGCTCGCGGAGCACCCGGTGGCGGGAACGAAGGGGCGGGCGCACTACCTCGTGGCGAACCCGCCGTACATCCCGGACGATGAGTGGGGTGATGTGCCGGCGAACGTGAAGGACTACGAGCCGGAGATCGCCCTGCGCGGCGGCGAGGACGGGCTGCGGTTCGTGAGGCCGATCCTCGAACGGGGGGGTGCGCACCTGCGACCTGGAGGGCTGATCGCCGTCGAGATCGCGGAGTCGCGGGCGGAGGCCGCGCTGGCGATTGCGCGCGGCGTGCCGGAACTGGAAGAGGCTCGCGTCGTTGACGACTTCGAGGGGCGCCCGCGGGTGGTGATCGCGAAGCGGAGGGACTGATCTCACGCAGAGCACGCAGAGGGCGCGGACGGGGAACAAGATTTGCGCCGTACCATCCGCGCCACTCTGCCACTCTGCCACTCTGCCACTCTGCCACTCTGCCACTCCGCCACTCCGCCACTCTGCCACTTCGTCACTCCGTCACTCCGTCACTTCCTCCCCTCGATATCCACGCTCGTCACATAGTCCGCGACAGTCGTGCCCGGCGGGAGCGATTCGGCGATCTTCGCGTAGAGCGGGTCCTTGAAGCCGCTGAGGGCGGCCACGTAGCCGGACTTGGGCGTGACGCGAACGTCCTTGAGGCCGGCCTCGCGGGCCATGCGCTCGACGTCGCTCACGAGGGTGGCCCCGGACACGCAGCCGATGAGCGCCTCGACCATCGACGCGACACTCTCGGGGAGCGGGCGCAGCAGCGCAAGGTCCGACACCGCCACGCGCCCGCCCGGCCGCAGCACCCGCGCGATCTCGCGCCAGACGCGCGGCTTATCGGGCGAGAGGTTCAGGACGCAGTTCGAGATGACCACGTCCACGCTCGCGTCCGCGGCCGGGATGCTCTCGATCTCGCCGAGCCGGAACTCGACGTTGTCGAGGCCGGTGGTGCGTCGGTAGTGGTCGAGGTTGCGGCGTGCCTTGGAGAGCATGGCGGGGGTCATGTCCACGCCGATGACGCGTCCGGCGGGTCCGACCTTCGGCCCGCAGAGGAACACGTCGAAGCCCCCCCCCGAGCCGAGGTCGAGGACGACCTCGCCGGGCCGCAGCGCGGCGATCGCGCCCGGGTTGCCGCAGGAGAGGCCCATGTTCGCGCCCTCCGGCAGCGCGGCGACCTCCTCCGCGGAGTAGCCGATGCGCTCGGCGAGCGTGCCGGCGTCCATCGTCGGCCCGCAGCATCCCCCGCCGCAGCACCCGCCACCGCTCTCCGCGATGGCCCCGTAGCCCTCGCGCACGACGTCTCGTGTATCGATCTGTGCATTATTCATCTCGCACGTCCTTTCCGGCCTTGTCAGGCCTCGACCAATGAAGGCCGGTACAGCCGCCTGCCCAGCCACAGCGACACCGACACCAATCCGATGAGCACCGGCACCTCCACGAGAGGGCCGACGACGGTGGCGAACGCCACGCCCGAGCCAAGCCCGAAGACCGCGATGGCGACCGCGATGGCGAGTTCGAAGTTGTTGCCCGAGGCGGTGAAGGCGAGCGTCGTCGCCCGCTCGTAGTCCGCGCCGAGGCGGTGGGCCATCAGGAAACTCACCAGGAACATCACCACGAAGTAGAGGGCGAGCGGCAGGGCGATCCGCAGGATGTCCAGCGGCAGTTCGACGATCTTCTCGCCCTTCAGGCTGAACATCACCACGATCGTGAAGAGCAGCGCGATCAGCGTGACCGGCGCGATCGTCGGGATGAACCGGCCCGAGTACCACGCCTCGCCCTTCAGCGGGCGGAGGACGAGGCGCGTGAGCATGCCGCCGAAGAACG
Source organism: Phycisphaerales bacterium (assembly GCA_035443945.1). Classification (GTDB taxonomy): domain Bacteria; phylum Planctomycetota; class Phycisphaerae; order Phycisphaerales; family UBA1924; genus CAADGN01. Next base: position 39,361 of record DAOMNQ010000013.1, read on the forward strand.
GCACGCCGAGGTAGATCATCACGCTGCGGAAGACCTCGCTGATGCCGATGTCCACCACCGCGCCCTTCAGCCCGAGCGCCGGGGGGAGCCAGGTGATGAAGAACCAGGCGTACGCGCCGAAGAAGAGCACCTGGAAGATGCTGTTGAAGGCGACGAGGCCGGCGGCGTAGTCGCTGCTGCCGCGGGCGAGGTCGTTCCAGACCAGCACCATGGCGATGCAGCGGGCCAGGCCGACCATGATGAGGCCGATCATGTACTCCGGGTGACCGTGAAGGAAGACCACCGCGAGGGCGAACATGAGCACGGGGCCGACGATCCAGTTCTGCACAAGCGAGAGCGCGAGAATCTTCCAGTCGCGGAAGACCTCGGGGAGTTTCTCGTAGCGGACCTTCGCCAGGGGCGGGTACATCATCAGGATCAGGCCGACGGCGATGGGGATGTTCGTCGTGCCGACGGAGACGCGGTCGAGCGTCTCCGGCACGCCGGGCGCGAACCGGCCGATGAGCACGCCCGCTGCCATGGCGAGGAAGATCCACGCCGTGAGGAAGCGGTCGAGGAAGCCCAGCCGCTTGGCGCGGGCCGTCGTGCAGGCCGGCGTGCAGCAGGTGTCGGTGGCGGAGCCTGTCATCGGGCGGCCCTCCGCTCCGGCCCGCCGCTGCCGCTGGTGAGCATCGCCGGCAGTGAGCGCACGAACTCGCGGATCTCGTCTCGCACGCGCCGGTAGTGGGCGAGCGCCTCGGCTTCCGACTTCGCCTCGCGGGCCAGCCGCGGCGGGTCGTCGAAGGGCGCGTGCAGGGTCCTCGCCGCGCCGGGGACGACCGGGCAGGCCTCGCGGGCGTCGTCGCAGACGGTCACCGCGAGGTCGAACCGCTCGCCGGCGAGGTCCGCCAGCCGCGTCGAGCCGTGGCCCGCGATGTCAACGCCCGCCTCTCGCATCACGCGCACCGCCATCGGGTCGATCTCCTTCGGACGCGTCCCGGCGGACCGCGCCTCGGTCACGCCCGCGTGGAGCGCGCGCGCCCAGCCCTCGGCCATTTGGCTGCGGCAGGAGTTCCCGGTGCAGACGAACAGCACCCGCCTTCGCGCAGGATCAGACATAGTGCCTCCAGGTCCAGCCGCAGAATCTCACGGAGCGACCGCGCGTCGCCGCGGCCCTTCGGCGTGCGGGCGAACGCGTCGAGCGCGGCCCGCACGATCGCGGCCTCCGGCTCGGGCGGCTCGGCCAGCCGGTAGTGCATCCACCGGCCCTCCTTGCGGCTCGCCAGCACGCCCGCGTGGGCGAGCACCTTCAGGTGCTGCGAGACGGTCGATGGGGCCAGCCGCACCAGGGCCAGTAACTGGCAGACGCACAGTTCCCGCCCGCGGCAGGCGAGGGCCAACCGGAGGCGGGTCTCGTCGGCGAGGGCTTTGAGGAGTTCGGCGGGCACGGGTCACTCCGTCAGTTCGTCAATTAACGAAGTATACCACGCGGGCGGGGCGGGTCAAGGCATCGGCCCGGCCAAGGTGTCGTGGCTTGTGGCGAAGGACCGCCGATCAGGCCCGGCGCTGCCCGTTTCCGGATTCCCCGGGCGGACCTTCCGACGACATAGGGGTGCGCACGATGAGTCCTGCGATGCCCTCGAAGTCGCCCGTGTTGAAGGTGTAGATCGTCCGCACCTCGTGTTCGAGCATCGTCGCCGCGAGTTGGAGGTCGAACACGTGCTGGCGAGTCCGTCCGTGCTCGCGAAGGAGCGAAAGCCACCGTCGCGTAGCGCCGGCCGACACGCTCAGCATCGAAACACTCGGCAGGGCGAGCAGACCTGCGATCGTATCGGCAGTCTCTTCCGGTGAGCGGGGGCGTGTGACGCGCCTCGGGTCGGTTGCGATCCCTGCGAACTCGGCGACGACCTGCGGCGTCAGACAGATCGGAAGTCCGCGCGTGATGGCGCGCTCCGGAAACCCCCGGCTCCGCTCGTGATGGCTCGACGCCGCGAAGAGCGCGTAGACGAGGACGTTCGTATCGAGGACGAATGGCGCCTCAGGCTGCATCACCGTAGATGTCTTCCCGTCTCAGGTCGCCGATCGCGCTGCCATCCCAGCGGGGGAGCGGTCGCTGGCCACCCGGGGTCGCCCCCTCGCTCTCGTCGCGCTTCGCATCGTCAAGCAGTCGGCGGACGTACTGCTCGACCGAGCCGCATCCGCCACGCTCCGCCCGCGCCTTGAGAAAGCGGTACGTCTCGTCGTCAAGGGCAAGCCTGAGCCAGATCATCGAGCACCTCCGGGGCAGCACAGCCGCAGCCTACCCAAGAATATCACAGGCGCTCTTGCCGCGATCCGACCTCACTTCGCCTCGTGCCAGTCCCTGCTCACGGCCGAGTCCGCCACCAGCGGCACGTCGAGCGTCATCGCGTGCTCCATGCGGTCGACGATCAGCCGCCGCGCCTCCTCGGCCCGTTCTTCCGGCGCCTCGAAGACCAGTTCGTCGTGGATCTGGAGCAGCATCCGCACGCCCTCGATCTCGGGCGGTCTGCCGGTGCGGTGGTGGGCCGCGTGCGGGCTGAGGCGGCGGTGCAGGTCCACCATGGCGATCTTGATGAGGTCGGCGGCGGACCCCTGCACCACGCTGTTGATCGCCGTGCGCTCGGCGAGGGCGCGCCGCTGCGGGTTGGTGGACTCGATGTCGGGGATCGGGCGGCGGCGCTTCATCATGGTCTCGACGTAGCCGCGTCGCGTGGCCTGATCGACGCATTCCTGCAGGAAGGTCGTGATGCCGGCGAAGCGGCGCTTGTAGCCGTCGATGATCTCGGTCGCTTCGGTGTTCGAGACGCCGAGGCGGCGGGCCAGACCGTAGGGCGTGATGCCGTAGACGATGCCGAAGTTCACCATCTTCGCGCCGTTGCGCTGCTCGCGCGTCACCTTCTCCACCGGCACGCCGTGGATCTGCGCAGCGACGGCGGCGTGGATGTCCTGCCCCTCGCGGAACGCCGCGATGAGGGCGGGGTCGCGCGACAGGTGCGCGAGCAGCCGCAGTTCGATCTGCGAGTAGTCGGCGGTGATGAGCACGCGGCCGGGCGGCGCGACGAAGGCCTTGCGGATCTCGCGCCCGAGGTCGGTGCGGATGGGGATGTTCTGAAGGTTGGGGTCGCTGGAACTGAGCCGCCCGGTGGCCGCGACGGTCTGATTGAAACTGGCGTGGATGCGCTTCGTCTCGGGGTTGATCTCGTCGCGCAGACTGACGAGGTAAGTGTTGACGAGTTTCGTGAGTTGGCGGTAGTCCAGCACCAGCCGCGGGATGGGCGACTCGACGCCGGCGTCCTCGGCGAGTTTCTCGAGCACTTCCGCGTCGGTGCTCGGGCCGGTCTTGCCGCGCTTGGTCGCGCGCAGGCCGAGGCCCGGCTCGGGGGCATCGGCGCGGTTGAAGAGCACGGCCGCGAGTTGTTTCGGAGAGTCGGGGTCGAACGTCCGGCCCAGGGCCTCGAAGGCCGCATCGGATATCTTCGATTTCAGGTCCGCAATCCGAGATTCCAGGCGCGATCGCTGGCGGTCGAGTTCCTCGGGGTCCACCAGGATGCCGTTCCACTCGAGTTCGGCGAGCGCCTCGACCAGCGGCATCTCCAGCCCCGCGAAGAGCGGCATCAGCCCCATCGCCCGCAGTTTCGGCGCCATCGCGCGCGCCAGTTGCAGCGCAACATCGGCGTCCTCAGCGGCGTACGGCGTCGCCTGCTCGAGCGGCACCGTGTCGAACGTGCGCTGCGCCTTGCCGGCGCCGATCAGTTCCTTGATCGAGATGTTCGTCCGGCCGAGGAGCGCGAGGGCGAGCGCATCCAGCCCGTGGCTCGAACGCGACGAGTCGATCAGATAACTCGCGACCATCGAGTCGCAGGACGGGAAGTCCTCCGCGCCGTCGCCCGCCCGGGAAAGGCCGCGCAGTTCGACGCCGTGGCGGCGCAGCACGAGCATGTCGTACTTCAGGTTATGCCCCAGTTTCGGCCGGTCGGGGTCTTCGAGCACCGGCCGCAGGGCGTCGAGCACCGTGCGCTCGTCGAGGTGCGTCGCCCGCTCGGGCGAGCGCACGGGCACGTACCAACCCGCCCCCGGCCCGACAGCGAAACTCAGCCCGCACAGCGAAGCGCGCATCGGGCTGACGGACGTCGTCTCCGTGTCCACCGAGACGGCCGGGGCACGCCGCAACTCCTCCACCAGCGCGTCCAGTTCCGCGCGTGTGCGCACGCAGCGGTAGTCGCCCTCGGCTCTGGTGCGCGTCGGGGCGTCCGCGGCCTGCGCGAACAGCGAGTCCGCGAACAGGCCCGACTCCGCGCCCTTCCCCGGCTCGTCCGGCTTGCGCGCCCCGGGCCCGGCCAGCAGTTCGCGCACCTCGTCCTGATAGCGGTTGAAGCCGAGTTCCTTGAGGATCGGCAGCAGGCGTTCGAGCCGCAGACGCCGCACGTCCGCGTCTTCGAGGTCCAGCGCGGCAGGGGCGTCGTGGCGCAGCGTGACCAACTGCTTCGACAGCCCCAGCCGCGGGGCGGCCTCGCGGAGTTTCTCGCCGCGCTTGCCCTTCACCTCGCCCGCCCGGGCGAGCAGCGCGTCCAGCGAGCCGTACTCGGCGATGAGTTGGGCCGCGGTCTTCGGCCCCACGCCCTCGACGCCGGGCACGTTGTCCACGGTGTCGCCCATGAGCGCGAGCATGTCGACGACCTGCCCGGGCGTCAGGCCTGTCTCCTCGCGCAGTTTCGCCTCGTCGATGACGGCGTCGTGGTGGACGTCGTACAACTCGACCGCGCCGTCGCGGAGCAGTTGCTTGAGGTCCTTGTCCTTGCTGACGATCCGCACGCGCAGGTCCGGCCTTTCGCCCCGCAGGCGGTCCACGATGGTCGCGATCACGTCGTCTGCCTCGAACCCTTCCGCGCCCACGATCGGCACGCCGATCTCGCGCAGGATGGCCAGGCAGCGATCGACCTGCAGGGGCAGGTCCTCGGGGGGGGGCGGCCGCGTCGCCTTGTACTCGGGGTAGAGGCCGCTGCGGAACGTGCCGCGGTCGCCGGAGACGTCCAGCGCGACGGCGATGTAGTCCGGCGTTCCCCCGACCGCGCCCTCGCCTCGCAGCAGTTTCAGGAGCATGCCGACGAAGCCGAACGTGAGGTTGGTCGGCTCGCCCGTGACGGGGCTGCTCATGGGCGTCCGGATCGCGTGGTACGCCCTGAAGAACTGGGCGTAGCCGTCGATCACGTAGAGGGTCTTCATCGCGGCATGGTACGGCAGGGTGCGGCTACCAGCGGAGGACGCCCTCGCCGCGCAGCCCGCCGCGCACGATCGCGATGGCCAGCCGCCGATCGCGGGCGCGCTCGACGGCGCGGCGCAGTTCCTCGACGTCCTTCACGGTGCGACCGCCCACGGCGACGATCACGTCGCCCGGCTCCAGGCCGACCTGCGCCGCCGGCCCGCCCCGATCCACGCGCAGCACGAGCAGCCCCTCGGACGGCGTGTTGGCGGCGCCGCGAAGGTCGGGCCTCATGGGCGCGGCCGCGAAGCCGACGGCGTCCAGCCACGCCCCGCCGAGCGCGGCCGTCCGATCGACGATCGTGGCCCGGACGCGCGACGGCCGACCGTCGCGCACCACGTCCATCTCGACCTCGCTGCCCGGCGGCGTGAACTGCACGGCGCGGACGAGTTGGTCCTCGCTCGCGACCGCACGGCCGCGGTAGCGCGTGATGACGTCGCCCGTCCGCAGGCCCGCGCGCTCCGCGGGGCTGCCGGGGACGACTCGCGTGACGACCACTCCCCCGCCTCCGGTTCTCGCGGTGTTCTGCTCCGCGAGCGGTCCCATCTCGACGCCGAGCCAGCCGAAGTCCGCGCGCCCGCCGCGGACGATGTTGTCGGCGACGGCGCGGGCGAGTTCGGACGGGATGGCGAACCCGAGGCCGATCGACCCGCCCATGCGCGTCGAGAAGATGGCGGTGTTGATCCCGATGACCTCGCCGTCAACGTTGATGAGCGGGCCGCCGGAGTTGCCGGGGTTGATGGCGGCGTCGGTCTGGATGTACTCCTCGGCCTCCTTGAACTCGTCGGTGCCGATGCCCAGGCCGCGCCCCTTCGCGCTCACGATCCCCGCGGTGACGGTGCGGGCGAATCCGAAGGGGCTGCCCACCGCCAGCACCCACTCTCCCACGCGCACGCGGTCGGAGTCGCCCCACGCCGCGGCCTTCAGCCCGCTGGCCTGGACGCGCAGGACGGCGAGGTCGCGCAGTTCGTCGGTCCCGACGACGTTCGCCTCGAGTTCGCGCCCGTCGTGCAGGCGCACGATGAGTTGCGTCGCGCCCTGCACGACGTGGTTGTTGGTCAGGATCAGGCCGTCATCGCTCACGATGACGCCGGAGCCGAGGCCCGAGCGACGGAAGGTGCGGTTCTGCGGGCGGCCGAAGAAGTCGCGGGCGACGAGTTGGCGCTCCTCCACCGACGTGATGTGGACGACAGACTCCTCGACGCGGGCGACCGCGCTCTCGAACACCCGCGACAGGCCGCGGGCGTAGTCGTAGTCGGCGGCCGACGGCGCATCGCGATCCGGCTGCGCCAACGCCGGACCCGCCAGCACGAGAGCGATCGCAATCACAGCCGGGCGACGCCACCACGCAACGCTCGAAGCCATCCTTACGATCCTCCCGGCTCGACGCCGTATTCCGCCCACGAGGACGAGGTCTCCCACACCCGCACGCGCTCGACGATCAGGTCGCGCGGCAGGGCGTAGCGGTGCCCCTCGGCGTCGGCGTACGAACGCCCCGCCTCGACCTCGCCCTTCAGATGCTCGTAGATGCGCCGCGCGATCGCCTCCGTCGTAGGGTCCTCGCCCTCGAACACCACCAGCCGGCCGCCGACGGCGTCTCGCAGGCCGGGCAGGGCGGGGTCGTCGCTGTTCACGAGCAGAGCATGGTCGAGAGCATCGAGATAGGACTCGAGGGCGAGCCGCAGAGCCTTGAAGTCGCAGACCATGTCGTGCTCATCCAGCCGCCGGCGCGCCACGACGACCTCGACCCGGCGGGAGTGCCCGTGCGGATGCCGGCACCGGCCGGGATGCTTCGAGAGCATGTGCCCGCTCTCGATCTCGAACGACTTGCAGACGCGGAACAACATGGTGACAGTGGACAATGGACAGTGGACATTCGGACTGCGCTACGGGCGCGTGAGACGACGCCGCACCGTGATTCTACGCCGCGTCGTGCTGTTTCTTCATGTCCACTCTCCACTGTCCACTGTCCATTGTCCGCAGGCTCACGTTCCTCGCGTGTTCCCGAACAACTCGACGTGGAGGCGGTGGCAGTACCGCCAGCCGCGGCGGAGGCACTCGTCCACCGCCCAGCGCACCGAGGTCGGGTCGGGGACGGTGGTGCCTTCGGGCATGAGCATGACGTCCGATGGGGCCAGGCCGCGGAGTCGCCCGAGCAGCGAGTCGATCTCCGGCAGGTCCGCGGGCGACGACACGACGAACTTCACCTGCCGATCCGGGTGCTCGTCGATGAGTCGCTGAAGCACGGGCGGGTTCAGGCGGCGGGCCTCGTGGCGTGCGGCCCACTCTCCGCGGGGGTCGCGCGGGTCGCCGACGGGCGTCGAGTTGCGCAGTTTCGGGCTGAGGCTCATCAGGTCGCACGCGACCTCGCGGTGGACTGTCCCCGCCGTCTCCACGGTGACGTGCAGGCCCTCCTCGCGCAGGGCGCGGGTCAGGGCCGTCACCTGCGGGAAGATCATCGGCTCGCCGCCGGTGACGACCACGTGGCGCGCCCCGCTGGCCGCCGCTCGGCGCACGAGTTCGGCGATCTCGACCGCCCCCCCCTCGGGCGCCCAACTGGCGTAGGGCGTGTCGCACCAGGCGCAGCGCAGGTTGCACCCGCTGACGCGCACGAAGTACGACGGCACACCCGTCAACTTCCCTTCGCCCTGGATCGAGAGGAAGGTCTCGGCAACCGGGGTGGATTCGACGCCGCTCATCGGTTCTCCGGGCTGCTCCGGCACAGGCGGGACGCCTGTGCCACCGCTCTCTCACGCCGTCGCTTCCGCGTATTCCGTCGGGTCCGGCACGCCGGCGGCCTCGAACCCGCGGCGTCGGATCGTGCATGAATCGCACGCGCCGCACGCCCGCCCGTGCTCGTCGGGGTCGTAGCACGACCGCGTGAGCGAGTAGTCCACGCCCAGGCGCACACCCGCGCGGATGATCTCGCCCTTGGTCATGCCGATGATCGGCGTGCGCACCGCGACCCGGCGACCCTCGACGCCGGCCTTCGTGGCCAGGTCCGCCGCGCGCTGGAACGCCTCGACGAACGCCGGGCGACAGTCCGGGTAGCCCGAGTAGTCCACCGCGTTCACGCCCACGTGCAACTCGCCCGCCCCTACCACCTCCGCCAGCCCCACGCCGATCGAGAGGAAGACGAGGTTGCGCGCCGGCACGTAGGTCGCCGGGATGCCGCCCCCGATCTCGGACTCCGTGCGCCCCTTCGGCACGGCTAGCCCGCCCGTCAGCGCGCTGCCGCCGATGGCCCGCAGGTCCACCCGCACGACGCGGTGCGAGGCCGCGCCGAGGCAGGAGGCGACCGTGGCGGCGGCTTCCAGTTCCCAGCGATGGCGCTGCCCGTAATCCACGCTGAGCGTGTGGCACGCCATCCCTTCGGCGCGGGCCATGGCGAGCACGGTCGCGCTGTCCAGCCCGCCGGAGAGCAGCACCACCGCCGATCGTCGATCGTTCGAGCCTGCGTTCGCCACGGGCAACTGTAGAGGCCCGAAGCGTCCTCACGCCGCCGCGCGGGGCGGCGAGTGCGAGGTAGCAGATCGTGCATTCCACTGCCGCACGAGCGAGACGCTCGTGCCACACATCTGTCATGCGCGTCAGCGCGTCAGGATGGCGTTGATCGTGTCCAGCGCGGAGCGTGACCACGCGGTCCAGTCCTCGCCGCGCGGGGCGACGAAGAGGCGTGCGAGCGGTCCCTGGCGCGAGCCGTCGGTCGCGGGCGTGAGCCACAGCACGGCGTCGGCCTCGGGAGAGGCGGCGAGCCAGGTCTGGATCGCGGCGGCGGCGTCCGGGGAGTCCAGCGGCGCCTGCCCGCGGGCGAGTCGGACGGCCGCGGCAAGGTCGAGGTCCGCGGCGATCGCTTCCGAGTCGGTCTCCGCGCCGGGGGCCGCGCCGCGCAGTTCCACGCCGGCCGAGCCGAACGACGCGAGCACCGCATCGACGCGGGCACGCGTGGACTCGTCCAGCGGCGGGAGCAGGTCGCTCACGACCAGCAGGCGCGCGCCATCGACCGGCGCGCCGGCGAACACGGGCAGCGCGGGCACGTCCGGGACCGACGGGACGGTGATGAAGCCGGCGGCGTCCTGCTGGTTGAGGTAGACACGCCTGCTACTCGCGACTGTGAAGATGACGGCGACAAGACCGACGCACGCGGCCAGGAAGAGGAACAGCGCGACGGCGACGCCGGGGTTCACGCCGTTGTTGAACCGAGCCGGCGCGGCCGCCGCGGACGCACGCCCGCTGATCCGGCGCGACGCGCGCGATCGTGCCGCCTCGACGCGGGCGCGAGCGCTCGCCAACTGCTGCTGCGCCGGCGCACGCTGCACGCGCGGGCGCACCGTCGGCTGCGGGGGCCTCGGGCGGGGCGAGCCGGCGGCGCGAACCGGCTCGTCCGGCGAGACGACGTACTCGCCGCTCCACCAGTTCGTCACGCGCAGGCGCGGGCGCGAGCGCCGTTGCGGGGGCGGCGGGGGGGGCGCGAAGCCGGGCGACGCGTCCGGGCGGGCGTGGCGCGCGTGCGACGCGGCCACCGCGCCGGCGAAGACCAGTTCCTCTTCCTCGCGCTGCACGGCGTGCTGTGCGTCGCCTTCGACGCCGCGCATGCTCGGCAGTTCCGCCGGACGCACCGCGAACGGGTCCGCGGCGGCGGCGACGAACCGCACGTCCTCGAGCATCGCCAGGGCCGTCGGGTAGCGCTTGTCGTAGTCCGCCATCGCGCGGCGGACGATCCACCGCACCGCTTCGGGGCAGCGGCGAGAGATCTGGCTCAGCGCGCCGTGGGCGGGGAAGGAGTTCTCGACCACGGCGTAGAGCACCGCGCCCGCGGCGTAGACATCGAACTTCGCGCCGTCGACCTGATGGACCTTCACGCCGCGCAGCGCCATGCGCACGAGTTCCGGGTCGCGGAAGTACTCCGTGCCGTGCGTCGTGAGGGTCATCGCGGAGCGGATGGGCGTGAGGAGGCCGAAGTCGACGAGATGGGCCTCGCGCCCGTGGACGATGATGTTGTCGGGCTTGACGTCCTTGTGCCACAGCCCGCCGCGGTGGTAGCGGTCCAGCGTGCCGAGCAGCGAGCCGAGATACCCGAGCGCCTCGTGCAACTGCGCGTTGGTGAGTCCCTCGGCGGGCGCGCGGGCGTGGAGTTTCTGCGTGACGAGGCTCAACGGCTCGCCCGGCACGAAACGCATCACGTAGTAGAAGCGCTCGGGCGTCAGTTCGTGGTCGAGCACCAGGCCGAGTTTCTTGGCGGCGTCCAGCGCGCGGCTCTCACGCACGATCTGCGGCAGGCTGGAGCCATCCTGGAGGCTGAAGGACTTGATGACGACCTGGTCCACGTCGTCGATGCCCTGACGGGCGAAGGCGGCGCGGCGGATCTCGTCCGGCTCGGCGACGTACAACTTCCCGCCCGAACCGCCGCCCGGCAGCGAGCCGACGATCACGTAGCCCTCAAACTTGCCCGTCCGCCGCGAAGGCGTGTCGGCGGTCGGCGCGGCCGCCACGACCTCCGGCAGACGCCGCTCCAGCCCGTCCACCAGCGAGTTCAGGCAGAGGAACCGCGCCGGGTGCCCGACGAGGATGCGGTAGATGCACGAGCCGCCCGCACCCATCTCGCTCTGGATGGCGCGCCCGAAGTGGGCCGCCGCCGACCAGCGCCCGACCAGGACATTGGCGACGACGAGGAAGGCGAAGACCACCGCCGTCACCAGCGCCCCGATGAGTCGCAGCACGTCGCGGATCTCGCCCCCGATGAACGCGAAGACGTGGCCGATCAGCCAGCCGATGCCCTTGAAGAGCGGCACGACGACGTACATCACGAGCAGCACGAGGAGCACGATGCCCACGACCGCTCCCAGCAGCACCAGCAGCACCCCAGGCCCGGCCATACCTTCGCTCCTGCCCCGGCGGGCGTCTCGTCGTCGTCCTATCGAGCGGCCTGCTCGTCCATCCGCCGAAGGTCCATCTGGCGGTGGTAAATCTCCGCGACCGCCTCGTCGAAGAGGGCGTCGTCCGCCTTGTTCGGATCGAGGTCCAGCCCGTTTCGGCGCGGCTCGGCCCGCTCATCCTCGGTGAAGGAGTAGGTCTCCACCGCCTCCATGATCCGGCGGCGCAGGGCGTCGCGAACCTTCGCCAACCGGCGGCTCACGGTCGGTTCGCTCACGCCGATGGCCGCGGCCACGTCCTTGCCGCTCGTGCCGTCGAGGACGCGCATCCTGTAGATGGAGAAGTCGGTGAAGTCGCACTCCTTCTGGACCTGGCGGATGGCGGCCTCGACCTTGGCGCCGAAGACGGCCGCCTCGTAGGCGTCGTCCGCGCCGATGGCGGATGAGCCGGCCATCCACGCCTCGTCGAGCGATGCGGCCGTCCGCCCCCCGCCGCGCTTCATGGCCATGCGCCGGTCCATTTCATCGCCGAGGACGTGCTTGGCGATGGCGAGCAGCCAGGTGCTGAAACGGGCGCCGCGGGCGGGGTCGTAGCGGTCGATCGAGTCCGAGAGGGCCGCGAGCGTTTCCTGCGAGAGGTCGCGGACCGTCTCGTGCCCGATGCGGCCTCCGCCCCAGCGCGTCAGTTGGGCGCGGACGACCGGGCCGAAGGTCTCCCACAACTCGAACCAGGCGGCCTGATCGTTGGCGCGCAGCCGGGCGATGAAACTCGTCGTCATCGAAGAGAGCACCGTGCGACTCCTTGCGCCGGCCCACCTTGGGCTGCGCCGAACCCCCCTGGGCACGGCGGGACGCCCGATCGTTCCGGGTTTCGTACGCCGCGTTTCGGGCGGAAGGGACTTCTCCCCAAGGATACCGCCGGACATGGTCCGAACGAAGCCGTTCGCCCGCGCACAAACCGACAGACCGCCGCGACCAACCGCTATCGGGCCTGCATTTCCTGTTTCGGCGTGTGAAAGCGGGCGGGTCAGGCTCCCAATGAGACCCGGACAGGCCCGAGATCGGGCGGCCGGACACGACGGGGCGGCACGATCGGCCCGTGACGGACGGCTCATCCAAGGAGGTTCGCCATGCCGTGCATCGTCAAGTCTCTGGTTCGTATGGGCGTCATCGGGACGGTCGTGGGCGGCGCGGTGCTGGTGCCGGCTGTGGTGATCGCCGGTCCGGATCGCGTGGCCGCGCTCTTCACGCAGGCCCGCCACTCGATCAACACGAAGATCGACGCGACGATCGACGACCCGATCGCGCTGCGTCAGCAGTTGCGCGCCCTGGAGGCCGAACTGCCCAAGAAAATCGCCGCGGTGCAGGGCGACCTGGCCGAGGTGAGCCACAACGTGCAGCAGTTGGAGCGTGAGTTGATGGTGAGCCACAAGGTCATCTCGCTCGCCGACGCCGACCTGGGGCAGATGCAGGACCTGCTCGCCCGGGCCGAGAGCGCGAGGTCGGAGAACGGGTTCAGCGTCGTCAGGGTTCGCCTGGACGACCGCTCGTTCAGCCTCGACGAGGCCTACACCAAGGCCAACCAGATCAGCCAACTCCGCTCCGCCTACGCCGACCGGGCCGCGGACATCGAGCGGGACCTGTCGCTGCTCCGTTCGCAGCAGCAGCGCCTCGGGGAGTTGCTGAGCCAGTTCGAGTCCGAGCGCGTGAAGTTCCAGAACGAACTCTGGCAACTGGACCGGCAGGTGGACGCGATCGCCCGCAACACCCGCATGGAGCAGATGCTGACCCAGCGTCAGGCGACGATGGACAAGTACGACCGCTACAGCGCGGGGAGCCTGGACCAGGTGCAGGGTCGGATCGCCAAGATCCTCGCCGAGCAGGAGGCCCGCCTGACCTCGCTCGCCGGCCGCTCGACGGTGGACGACTACAAGGCCCGCGCCCAACTCGAACTGGACACCACGATCCGGGCCGGCCAGGCCCTTCGGGGCACGGGCGGCGTCCTCCCCGGGGCGAAGGCGATCGAGATCGCCCCGCCCGTGATCGAGGTCGGGCCGGAGCGTGAGACGCCCGCCGAACCGGCGCGCCCCCTCGCCTCCCGCGACCGCTGACGGCAGGTTTCCGCGGCGTCCCGGCCGGGCGAGCCGGGGCGCCGCCCTCGGACGACCCCCCTTTCGCGGCCTTCTGAGTCCGCGAAACCGCCCCGGTTCCTCACCGAGCCGGGGCGGCTTTTTCGCGCAGGGCGGGCGGCCCCCGCTGGCGGTTTGGGCGGATTGGCGGTACTGTCTCGGCTCGCGGGGCG
>DAOMNQ010000013.1:52846-60257 GCA_035443945.1 Phycisphaerales bacterium
GACGCGCCCCACGGTGGGGCCGGTCGGCCCGCGCCAGCCACGGAAGGCCGCGCGCAGCGGCGGGCAAGGAAGAAGCGTGCTCTTCGATCGGTTCCTGGGCCTGTTCGCGGTTGACATGGGCATCGACCTCGGCACCTGCAACACGCTCGTTGCGGTCCGCGGGCAGGGGATCGTGCTGAACGAGCCGAGCGTCGTCGCGGTGCGCAAGGGCACGAACCAGGTGCTGCGCTCCGGCAACGAACTCGCCGTCGGCTGGGTCGCCAAGGAGATGCTCGGCAAGACGCCCGGCTCGATCTCCGCGATCCGCCCGCTGAAGGACGGCGTCATCAGCGACTTCGAGATCACCGAGGCGATGCTGGGCTACTTCATCCGCAAGGTGAACGGGAGCCCGCGGTTCGTCGGCCCGCGCGTCGTGATCTCGATCCCGTCGGGCATCACGGCGGTCGAGAAGCGGGCGGTCTTCGATTCGTCCGAGCGTGCGGGCGCGCGGCGGACCTACCTCATCGAGGAGCCGGTGGCCGCCGCGATCGGCGCGGGCCTCCCCTTCGCCGAGCCGACCGCGAGCATGATCGTGGACATCGGGGGCGGGACGACCGAGGTCGCCATCATGTCGCTGGCGGACATCGCCGTGTGCGAGAGCGTCCGCGTGGCGGGCGACGACATGGACGAGGCGATCATCAACCACATGAAGCGGACTTACAACCTCATGGTGGGCGAGCAGACCGCCGAGCGCATCAAGATCGAGATCGGGTCCGCCGCGCCGGTCGGCGAGGAAACAACCATGGACGTGCGCGGGCGTGACATGATCTCGGGCCTGCCGCGCAAGGCCCCGATCAGCAGCGAGGAGATCCGCGAGGCCCTGCAGGAGCCGGTGAACGCCATCATCGAGACGGTGACCCGCACGCTCGAACGGGCCGAGCCGGAACTCGCCGCGGACCTGGTGGACAACGGCATCACGCTGGCGGGGGGCGGCGCGCTGCTGCGCGGGCTGCCGCAGGTCGTGCAGAAGGCGACCGGCCTGGACTGCCGACTCGCCGAGGACCCGCTGACCTGCGTGGCGCGTGGCACGGCGATCTATCTCGAGAACATCGAGGTGTGGGGGCCGAACCTCGAAACGGACATGGACCTCTAGGCCGCCCTCTTCGTCGGGCGGCTGACGCGATGGGACGACGCCCGGGCCAGACCGCCGCCTCGCGCCGGCTCCTGCCGATCACGATCGCCGCGCTCGTCGTGCTCGCGCTCGTGCCGGTGCGGTTCATGGCCTTCGCGGGCTGGTTCGCGGACCTGTCGGCCGTCGTCGCCGCACCGGTGAGCCAGCCGCTGCGTGCGCTGGCCGCGTGGGTCGCTCCCGCGCGTGCGGGGGGCTCGCCGCCGGAGCAGGTGGCGGAACTCGAACAGCAGCGGGACCACTACGCCGCGCTCTATCACCGGATGCGCGACGAGAACGCCCGCCTGCGCGAACTCGTGCGCCAACTCCAGGGCGGGATTGCGCTCAACCCCGAACTCCCGCTGCGCCTCTACACGGCGTCCGTCGTCGGCGCGTCGAGCGACCTCTCCAGCCCGCTGCTCACCGTGCGTGCCGGGCGGCGCCACGGCGTCGAGCGCAACACCGTCGCGACCGTCGCGGGCGTGCAACTGCTCGGGCGCGTGGACCGCGCCGCCGAGCGCCTCTGCTACGTTCGTCCCATCACCGCCCCGGAGGCCGGCTCGATCATCGGTACGGTGATGGTGTCCGACGAGGGCGGGTTGCTCTGCCGGCTCGCTCCGGTCGGCGACGGCACGCTCCGCGGCGACGCCGAGTTCCCCGCTTCACCCGAGGGCAGACCCACTCCCGAGGTTGCGCCGGGCCACCTCGTCCGCCTCTCCGATCCGGTCTGGCCCCCGAGCGCACAGATGCTTGTCATCGGGCAGATCGAGCGCGTCGAGCCTGCGCCGGATGCGCCGTTGCGGCGTGTCATCACCGTCCGCCCGACCGTCCGCCTCGAGCGCGTCAGCGAGGTGGTCCTGCGCATCCTTCAGGAGACCACGGACGAAGGGGGCGGCCCATGAACTGGCTCACCTTCGCGATCGTCGCGTGGTTCGCCCTCGGCCTCGAACTCGGCCTGCGCCCCGCGCTGCGCCTCGGCCCCGAGGCCCTGGCGCCGAGTTTCGTGCTTCCGCTCGCCGTCTTTGTGTGCCTCTGGGCGCCGCACCGCGTCGCGCTCTGGGCCTGCCTCGCGTGCGGCCTGATCGTCGATCTGACCTGGCGGCACCCGATCTCCGGCGGCGGCGCAGCCACGATCGTCGGGCCGTACGCCCTGGGCTACCTCCTCGGTGGACAACTCGTCCTCACCCTTCGCGGCGTGCTCATCCGCGGCAACCCGCTGACGATGGCGGTCATGTCGATGCTCGCCGCGGCTGTTGCGCACGTCGTCGTGGTCGCCGCCATGACTGTGCGCACGCTCTACGGCGATCCGATCGACTTCGCCCCCGCCTCGGAACTGCTCGTCCGCCTCGGGGCGTCCGCCTACACCGGCGTGGCGGGGCTGGCCCTCTCGCTCCTGCTCATCCCGCTGACGCCCGCCTTCGGGTTCCAGCAGCAGGCGACCCACCGCAGGATCGCCCGGCGGTCCTGAGCGACCCGCTCGGCCGCGGCCGGTACACTCGATCCATGCGTTCCGCCGTTTTCTTCGACGACGCCCGCGCCCGGCTGGAGCCGCTCACGGGGCTGCGCCCCGTCTTTGACGTGCGTCTCGGCCCGCTCAGCACGCTGCACCGCGTGACGGCCGCGCTGGACCTGCGCGTCGTTGCCCTCTTCGTGCCCCCCGATCTCGAGGCCCTGACGGGCGAGCGGCACGACCTGCCCATCAACCGCCTGCCCGAGCGGGGCGGCGACCCGCTGCTTCTGGTGAACGGCCGCTGCCCCATGCCGCCGGAGCAACTCGCGTCGTTGCGCGATGGGCAGGTGCTGGTCGAGGCGGCGAGCGGGGAGGTGGTGGCCGCGCTGCTCGCGCCGGACGCGGCCCGCGCCCTGCTCGAGGGCGAAGACGCGGGCGGGGAGCGCGTCGAACTGGAGGAGTCGGTGCTGCTCAGCCGGCCTTGGCACTTCCGGGCGGTGCGCGACCAGGCCGTGGAGTTTGATCTGGACCTGCTCGCCCGCGAGGCGCGCCGGCGCGACGTGCCCGCGGGCGTGACGGTGCTGGGCGACCCGTCGCGCGTGCAGATCGACCCGGACGCGGAGGTTCTGCCCGGGGCGGTGCTGGACGCCGAGGGCGGGCGGATCACCATCGGCGCGGGTGCGATCGTGCGGCCCGGCGCGGTGATCGTCGGCCCGTGCTACGTCGGTCCCGAGTCGCGCGTCGTCGAGCACGCGGTGCTGCGGGCGCACACGTGCGTCGGGCGTTGCTGCCGCGTCGGCGGCGAGGTCGCGGGTGTGGTGTTCCAGGGCTACGCGAACAAGGTGCACGAGGGCTTCCTGGGCGATTCGTGGGTCGGCGAGTGGGTGAACCTCGGCGCGGGCACCACGAACTCCAACCTGCTGAACACCTACGCCGAGGTCATCGCCCGCGCCGACCCCGCCGGCCCGAACGAGCGCACAGGGGAGACCTTCCTCGGCGCGATGATCGGCGATCACGTGAAGACGGCGATCGGAACTCGCATCATGACCGGCGCGGTGGTGCACATGGGCACGATGTGGGCTGCGAGCAGACCGGTGACTGGGTGCGTGGGCTCGTTCGCGTGGGCGACGGACGAGGGCGAGCGCCTGTACCGGCTGCCGAAGTTTCTCGAGGTGGTGCAAACCGTCACGGCGAGGCGGAACATCGAGCCGACGGACGCCTATCTCGCCCGCATCCGCGCCCTGCACGCGAGCGCGGCCGGCGCGTGAGCGTGCGCCGCCTCAGGACGGCCCGCCGCCCGTGACGGCCTTGCGAGCCTCGTCGATCAGCCGCTCGATCTGGAAGGGCTTGAAGAGCACGCTCTGCAGCCCTTCCTGGCTGGCGCGCACGATCGAGTGGTGCGGGTCGTACCCGAACCCGGTCATCAGGATCACGGGCACGCCGGGCAGCGCGGTCCGGGCCGTGTTGAAGACTTCGTACCCGTTGCGGTCGGGCATCTTGATGTCCGAGAGAACGAGGTCGTACGGGGGTTCCTCGCCGCGGGCGCACGCCTGGAGCCGCTCGATCGCTTCCGCACCGTTCTCGCACACGGAGACGGTGGCGCCGCGGTTACGGAGCACGTCGCGGATGATGCGCCGGATCTTCGGCTCGTCGTCCGCGACCAGCACGCGCTTGCCGATCAGGGCGGGGTCCTTCTCGCGGACGGCGAGCGCACGCTCCGCGCCGAGGAGCGTCTGCGGCCCGGCGGCGACGTTGCGCACCCGGGCGCGGATCTTCTCGACGTCCGCCTTGATGCGGGCGACGTGGCTGGCGGTCTCGGGATCACGGGCAGCGAACCCGCTGAGCCACTCGGCCTCCGAGATGATGTCCTCGAGGCACTCGCGCAGTTCGCCCTCGACGCGCCCGCTGACGGACTGATTGACCGCACTGCGCTCGACGACCAGCAGGTCCAGCATGTGCAGGGCGATCGCGACGTAGCGGGCGAAGATCTCGCCGAACTGCCGGTCCTCGTCGGTGAACGCACCCGGATTCTGGCTCTCGATGTCCCAGATGCCGATCACCTTGTCGTGCAGGCGCAGCGGCACGGTGAGCGAACTGCGCGCCCCCGCCAGACCCGGCAGGAACTTCTCGTCGGTCTCCGTGTCCTTGCAGACGTAACTGCGCCCCGTCGCCGCCACATACCCGCTGATCCCGCTCCCTTCCAGTTCCGGGTACAGGTCGAAGTCCGCGACCTCCGGCGGGATGCCGGAGCACATGACCATCTCGAGTTTGCGCGTCCGCTCGTCGATCAGACGGATGGCGAAGTTGTCGAAGTGCAGCAGTTCGCGGCTGGTGCGCACGATCTTGTTCTCGAGCAGCCGCAGCCGCTCGATCGCGTTCATCTGGCGGACCGAGTCGGCCTCGAACCCGACCAGTTCGCTCCCGGCGCGGTCGATCGCGTCCATCTTCTGCTGCGTGCGCCGGATGGCGGTCACGTCCCGCCCGACCGCAACTACGTGCTCGGCCTCGCCCCCGAGGTCGACGCGCGTGACGAAGACCTCGAGCACTCGCCGTCCATGGTCCGCGAGCACGTCGAACTTGCAGGTGGGCGGCGGGCCGTCGTGCTTCGCGCCGCGCGACTCGGCGAAGACCCGCGCCGCCGCCGCGCACACGCCGGCGATCTCGGCCTGCGCCGCGCCGTCGAGCGACCGGAACCTCTCGTTGGCCCAGACGACCGTCCCGTTCTCGCGCGCCAGGCAGAGGGCGTCGCCGATCGAGTCCAGCATTGCCAGCGCGGGCGCGGCCGACAGGTCCGCCCCGATCGGATTGAGCGTCCCGGCGTCCGCCAGCAGGGCCTGCACGTCGCCCTCGCGGATGGCCTCGGCCGCCGCGCCGGGGCCGCTCTCCGTCACCTCGTACCGATCGCCCAGCGCAGCCCGGAGTTCCTCGGCCGGAACGTTCGGACCGCCGACGATGAGCAACTTCGGACGCCCGGGCGTCATCGCGTGTGCGTGCCTCCCTCGCGGACCCCGGCAGAGTCTAGGGCCGCGGCACCGACCACCCACCCAACCCGCCGCGCGGGTCGCCCTCTTGACATCGGCTCGTTCGGCCCCGCTACTGTGCCCCTGCATGATCAAGGCCGCCGGCATCGCCAAGTCATTCGGGCGGGTCCGCGCCGTCCGCGGCGTCTCCTTCGCCGTCGAGCCGGGGCAGGTCGCCGGCCTGCTCGGCCCGAACGGCGCGGGCAAGTCCACCACCATCCGCATCATCACCGGATACCTCCCCGCCGACGAGGGCACGGTCCAGGTGGCCGGATTCGACACGCGCCGCGACTCCCTCGAAGCACGCCGCAACCTCGGGTACCTCCCCGAAGCCGCGCCGCTCTACCCCGAGATGAGCGTCGTCGGGTTCCTGCGCTACCGGGCGCGCCTCTTCGGCATCGCTCCGCGCGACCGCGCCCGGGCGATCGGGGCGGCCATGGAACGCTGCCGCGTCGAGGCCGTGCGGGGGAGGCGGGTCGGGCACCTCTCACGCGGCTACCGCCAGCGGGTGGGCCTCGCGGCCGCGCTCCTGCACGACCCGCCCGTGCTGGTGCTGGATGAGCCGACGAGCGCGCTCGACCCGTCGCAGGTGGTCGAGACGCGCGAACTGATCCGCGACCTCGGGCGCACGCGCACGGTACTCGTCAGTTCCCACGTTCTCGGCGAGGTCGAGCGGCTCTGCTCGCGCGCCCTCATCATCGCGGGAGGCACGCTCCTCGCCGACGGCACGCCCGCCGAACTCGTGCGCCGACACGGCGGGCCGGCCCGCTATGTGATCGAGGCCCGCGACGAGGCCCGAAAGGCAGAACCGGCGTTGCGCGCTGTCATGGGTGTCGCCGCCGTGCGCGAAGAACGCGCCGACGGCCCGTGGCGGCGTCTCGCCGTCGAGGCGGGGACCGATGCTCCGGACCTGCGCGAGCGGATGGCGGCAGCGCTCGCCGGCGCGGGCGTCCCCGTGCGCGAACTCTCCGCCCGCCCCGCCTCGCTCGAAGATGTCTTCCTCCGCCTGCTGCGCGCCGCCGACCCGGCACGGGAGAACGCGGCATGAGCGCGGCGGCCGTCATCGCGGGACGCGAGTTCCGGTCGTTTTTCCGGCTGCCGGTCGGGTGGGTCGTCATCGCGCTCTACGCCGCGCTCACCGGCGTCGTGTTCGCCGCGGGCACGCTCCAGCCGGGCGGCGTGGCGACGATGCGCGACTTCTTCGCCCTGGCGGCGTGGCTCATGCTGCCCGTCACGCCGGCGGTCTCGATGCGCCTGCTCGCGGAGGAGGCCCGCTCGGGCACGCTCGAAGCGCTCGTCACCTCGCCCGTGTCGGACGCGCAGGTCGTGCTGGGCAAGTACCTGGGCGCGCTCGCGTTCCTCCTCGCGGTGCTCGTGCCGACGCTCGCGTTCGTCGTCACGCTCTGGCTCGTCTCCGATCCGCGCCCCGAGGCCGGGCCGATCGTCGCGGGCTACCTTAGCCTGCTGCTGCTCGGCGGGCTGTACCTCGCGGTCGGCACGCTCGCCTCCGCGCTGACGAGCAATCAGACGCTCGCGTTCCTGCTCACGTTCTTCTTCCTCGTCGCGCTGCTGCTGGCGAGCGGCACGCGGATGGACTTTGTGCCTGACTGGGCGCAGCACGCGTTCTACGCCGTCTCGATCCAGCGGCGCGTCGCCGAGTTCGCCAAGGGCATCGTCGGCCTGGGCGACGCCGTGTTCTTCGTCAGCGGCGCGGCGTGCTTCCTCGCCCTCGCGTGGGGCGCGCTCGAGTCGAGGAGGTGGCGATGAACGCGATGCGCCGCCTCGTGCCTGCGT
>DAOMNQ010000014.1:0-2511 GCA_035443945.1 Phycisphaerales bacterium
GTCCGTCATCGACGAGCCGAAGTGGATCGCCAACCGCTCGCTCGTGCCGCCCTTCGGCACGCCCGTGCGCGTCAGGATCGACGCCGACGACTGACGATCAACGCCCCAGGCGCAGTTCGACCTCGCGCGGCTCGGGGTCGGGATTCGCCTCGTCGGCGGGATCCTGGACCGTGAACCGCGTCCGCCGACCCAGCAGGAACCCGGCCTCGTCCAGAGCCGCGATGAGTTCGCCGACGGACCGGACGGGCCTGCCGTTGACGGCGTCGATGCGCTGCCCGGCCGCAAAGCCGCGCAGTTCCGCTGGCGAGCCGGAGCGCACGCCGATGACGCCCGGGCGTTCATCAAGCGCGATCCGCCCACGCCGCGCATCCAGCGAATCGCGCACATACAGCCCTGCCGATTCCAGCGCCTCGATGACCGAAGCGTTCACCAGGTTGCCGCGCGGGTTCTCGACGAGCGTGGCCGTCGCCTCGAAGAACTCGCCCTCGCGCCAGTACCGCACCCGCACCGGACTGCCCGGCTGCATGTTCGAGACGAGCGACCGCAGCACCCCGTCGCCCGTCACCGTCTCGCCCTCGATGGCCACGATCACATCGCCGACGCGGATGCCCGCCCTCTCCGCAGGCCCCTCCGGCGAGATGCCCTCGACGAGCACCCCGTAGCCGTTGAATCCCGACCGCTCGGTCAGCGCGGACCCCGATCGCGGCGAGAACGTGATGCCGAGCAGCCCGCGCGAGACGGAACCGTTCTGAATGAGTTGCGACACCACGGACTCGATGGTCGCGAGTGGAATCGCGAACGAAATGCCGGCCGACTGGCCCTCGGTCGTCCCCTCGGACTCGGTGCCGGTGGCGATCGCCACGTTCATGCCGACGACCCGCCCGCGAGAGTCCACCAGCGGCCCGCCGGAGTTGCCGGGGTTCACCGCCGCATCGGTCTGGATGAAGTTCGTGTACCCGTTCGCCGACGCCACCGCCCCCCGCGGCTCGCGCCCCACCCCCGACACCACGCCCTGCGACATCGAGAACTTGAACCCGAACGGCGAGCCGAACGCGAAGACCTGATCGCCCTGCTGAAGCCGCACGCCCGTGGCACGCGTCGCCGGAAACAGCCCCGCGGTCGTCGGCACCTTCAGCACCGCGATGTCGGTGAACGGGTCCGCCCCGATCAGCGTCGCCTCGAACAGCCGACCGTCCGACATCTGCACGCGGATCGCGTCCGCCCCACGCACCACGTGCGCGTTCGTCACCACGTGCCCATGCGCGTCGTAGACCCACCCCGAACCGGTGGAGCCGGATTGGAACAGCCACGGCCCCGCGTTCGTGCGGACCTCGACGTGCACCACCGACGGCGCGACAGCATCAGCAACCGCCCGCGTCGCCCGGCTGATCCGGTCCAGGATGTCGTCCGATTCGAGCGACTGCCTCGCGTGCAGAACCCGGGCCGAGGTCGTCGCGTACCCGACGTGGCGGACGAAGGCAGGGACCGTCAGGACCGCGAGCAGCGCGACAAGCCCGACCACGAGCGCGGGACCGACTGCAACGAATCGACGCATGAAGGGCCTCCTGCCTCCTGCCTGCCTTGCACTCCGGCGCGGGCGAGACGCCCGCACCCCCGCCCCGACGCAGTTTATTCGGATAGCACGCCCGGTCGGCTGCGGAGACGGTCAAGTTCCCCGGGCAGCATCTCGTACCGCACCCCTCCCACGCGCCGTTCCGCGACTCTTCGGACCCATTCCGCCGCCGCCGACTGGAACGCCGGCCCGAGGGCCGCCACCGGCTCGGCGAACCGAGGCGCCTGCTCCGAAAGCCCCAGCAGGTCCTGAAGCACAAGCACCTGCCCGTGGCAATCCGGCCCCGCCCCGATCCCGATCACCGGCGCCGTCGTCGCCTCGATGATCCGCCGCGCAACCTCGTTCGGCACCGCCTCGACCAGCAGCAGCACGGCCCCCGCTCGCTCCATCGCCACCGCGTCCGCCACCAGCCGTTCCGCCTGCTGCGCCGTCCGCCCGGCCGACGTGTACCCGCTCGTCAACGCGGCCGTCTGCGGCCGGCTCCCCACATGCCCGCAGATCGGCACCCCGGCGCGCGTCATCTTCTCGACCAGCGGCGCGAACGAGGCGTTCGCCTCGACCTTCACGCAGTCCGCCAGCCCCTCCGTCAGGAACCGTCCCGCGTTGCGGATCGCCTCGCCCTCATCCGCCTGGTAGGACATGAACGGCATGTCCGCCATGACGAACGTGTGCGGCGCGCCCCGCTTCACCCCTGCCGTCAGCGCGATCGCAACCTCCAGCGGCATGTCGATCGTGCGCTGAAAGCCGAGGATGACCTCCGCCGCAGTGTCGCCCACCAGCAGCACGTGAACCCCCGCCCGCGCAAGCCACCGCGCCGTCGTCGCGTCGTAGCACGTCAGGCAGGCGAACGGCTCGCCTCGCTCGCGCATCCGCCGCAGCATCCGCAGCGTCACCGGTGCGGGCGGGAACGGCTCGACCGGCTGGACGGTCGGCGTGTC
>DAOMNQ010000014.1:2521-29383 GCA_035443945.1 Phycisphaerales bacterium
GTGCGGGTCTGCACGCAGAACTCTATGCGGGATGGCGGCGGGGGGATGTTCGGGTCCGTCTCGCGCAATACGATCGTCCCGTGCCGCTCCTCGCCGCCGCCAACCTGCGACTGAACTACGGCAACGCCATCATCCTCGACGGCTGCTCCATCAGCGTCGAAGCCGGCGAACGCGTCGGCGTCGTCGGACGCAACGGGACCGGCAAGACCACCCTCCTCCGAATCCTCGCCGGCGCGCTCCGCCCCGACTCCGGCGACGTGAACCTCCAGCGCAGCGCGCGGGCAGGCTACCTCGCGCAGGTCGTCCAGGTCACACCCGGCCGGACCGTGCGCGAAGAGGCCGCCAGCGCGTTCGAGGAACTCGCCCGCCTCCACCGCGAACTCGACGCCCTCTTCCACGACATGGCCGGCGCGGAAGGCGACACCCTCGCACGCTTCATGCGCCGACAGGAGGAACTCGAACGCCGCATCGATGCCGCCGGCGGCTACGCCATCGATCACCGAGTCGAGGCCGTCCTGCACGGGCTTGGCTTCACTGACGCCCAGTTCTCGCTGATGACCGACGTGCTCTCCGGCGGGCAGAAGGCACGCCTCGCGCTCGCCCGCCTCCTCCTCGAAGACCCGGACCTCCTCCTCCTCGACGAGCCGACCAACCACCTCGACATCGAAGGCCGCGAGTGGCTCGAGTCATTCCTCCGCGACGAGTTCCGCGGCGCGGTCGTCATGGTCTCCCACGACCGGCGGCTGCTCGACAACGTCGTCTCGCGGATCGTCGAGGTCGAGGCCGGGCGCCTCATCGAGTACCCCGGCAACTACGCCAAGTTCCGCGAGTTGCGCGCCGAGCGACGCCTCACCCAGATGCGCGCCTACGAGCGCCAGCAGACCCGCTTTCGCAAGGAGGAGGAGTACATCCGCCGATTCAAGGCCGGCCAGCGCGCCAAGCAGGCCCGCGGACGCGAATCACGCCTCGACCGCGAGAAGGCCGACGGCCGCCTCGAACGCCCCGCCGAACTCGCCACCTTCCAACTCGAACTCCCGCAAGCCGAACGCAGCGGCGACGCCGTCGCCTCCGCGCGCGCACTCGGCAAACGCTACCGCAACGACGACGGCTCAGAACGCGTCCTCTTCCACGACCTCGACGTGACCATCGGACGCGGCGAACGCTGGGGCGTCATCGGCCCCAACGGCGCGGGCAAGACCACACTCGTCCGCTGCCTGCTCGGCGAAGTCGCGCCGGACAACGGAACCGTCCGCATCGGCAGCAAGGTCATCGTGGGCTACCTCCGCCAGGCCCACGACGACGCCGACCCCGACCTCAGCGTTGTCGACTACCTCAAGTGGGCCGTCGCCCGCGAGAGCGGCAGCCGACTCATGAGCGAGCAGGAAACCCGCGACCTCGCCGGCGCGTTCCTTTTCAGCGGCGACGAGCAGGACAAGCCCCTGCGATCTCTCTCCGGCGGCGAGCGCAGCAGGGCCGCACTCGCAGCAATGCTCGCCAGCGCGAAGAACCTCCTCGTCCTCGACGAACCGACGAACCACCTCGACATCCCCAGCGCGGAACGCCTCGAAGACGCACTCTCGCCCGAAGGCGGCTACGACGGCACGCTCATCCTCATCAGCCACGACCGCGCACTCATCGATGCGATCTGCGACCGCCTGCTCGTGCTCGACGGGCACGGCGGGGTCGAAGTCTTCGTCGGCAACTACTCCGAATGGCTGGACAAGCGCGCGCGAAGCACGCACGCCGCAGAGCACACACGGGACGCCAACCACAGACGCACCGAAGCCGACACGCCGCCGTCGGGGGCACGCGCTGCGCCCACCGAGCCCGCGGCACCCGCGCCGGCCGCCCGCTCGCGATTCTCGTGGATGTCCCTCGAGCGCATCGAAGAGCGGCTCGGCGAACTCCAGGCGGAAATCGCCGAGGTGGACGAGGCGCTCGCCGAACCGGAGACCTGGCGCGACGCCTCGAAGTCCGCCTCGCTCCAGGACCGGCGCGGTATGCTCGCGGCCGAGGTCGAGGAACTTGAAGCCGAGTGGCTCCGCAAGGCCGAATGAACCCGACCGGGAGCGCACCCATGCAGAACGACCCACCCACCCCGCCGCCTCTCTCCGCCCCGCCGACTCAGCCCGGCGCCCTCGGGCCGAAGACGCACGAACCGGACGGCCTCGAAACCTACCAGCGCGTCGCCGAGACCGTCGGCATGTTGCCCTCGATCCGCTGGCGCGACAACCTCATTCAGGCCGTCATCGTCATCGCGGGCGCGCTCGTCGGCACGCTCCTCGGCCTCTGGCTCCTGCCGGCCGATCGGCTCGGCGAGGACTTGCCCTCGTGGGCCGGCCCGGCCGCGGGCGCCGTCGGCGGCGCGGTCGCCGCGTGCCTCCTCAGCGGAGTCGTCCTGATGGTCCTCGGCTGGATACGCGCACTGAAGAAGTGACGCCCGCACTCAGTCCCGGAAGAGCGTCATCCCCGCGTGGTTCTGGCTCACGGTCACGTTCCCGAAAACGGAGATCAGCGCGTTGCGCTGGTCGCCCGGAACGCTCTCGCTCAACTGATCGCCCGTCAGGTCGTTCTCGTTGACGAAGATGTTGTCGCCATACGCAGTGCCGGCCTTGACCCCTCCGGAAGCGGACGCGAACGTAATCGGAATCTCATCCGGATCGGCTCGCGTCAACAGTTCCACGCTCCCGTCTCCCATCGCCGCGTGCCCACGCCACTCCGTCTTCGGCGGGAAGAACTTCAGTGTGTTGGACCCGGATCCCGTCGGACCCGGCACCAGCGACCACTCCCCGGGCTGCCCGATGAACCGAGGCCCGCGCGTCCCCGCGACAACCGATCGAGGATCGAAAGAGCCGGCGAAACGCTCGATGCGCGCCCCGTGCGGCGGCATCATCGCGTACGAGACGTTCCCCACGTTCGGATCGCGCCGCCCCAGCCCCACGCCCGTGTACGAGTTCTGCTCACCCGGGAACCCGCAGAACCCGGGGTCCCACACCGCCGCCTCGGGACGCACCGCTTTCTGAGGGCTGGCCCGCTCGAACAGGAAGTCCACCTGGATCCCGGCGTTCATCTCCAGCGGGCTGCGGCATTGCTCGACAGTCAGCGCATCGTGGTAGATGAGCACCGACAGGATGTTGGCGAGATTGTCCTTCACGAACGGCGGGTTGGTGCCCTTGGAGACCGTGGCGTCCGACAGGTCAAGCCGGCTCGGCAGCGGGTACGCCCCCGCGTTGTTCCCCGCCCAGACCGTCAGGGCCTGAGCGATCGCCCGCACGTGCGTCGAGTCCTTGAACCGGCGGGCACGCTCGCGCGCCCCGGCCAGCGTCGGCAGCAGGATGCCCAGCAGCAACGCGATGATCAGGATCACGATCAGCAGTTCGACGAGCGTGAAGGCTCGCGGCGTGCGGGTTCGGCAGCGGGTCATGGCTGGCCTCCGTCGATGCCTCGCCCACGGGGAACGGCAGTGAAACGGGTCCGCCGCCCTTCGACGACGGACCCGATGGGTTCAGAGAACGCAGTCCGCGGCGGGCGCAGAACCCGCCGATCGAACTCAGTCGAAGAACACGTTCATGATGAAGTTCGCCGTCACGGTGGCGTAGGAGCGGATGTAGGCGTTCGCGTGATCGTTGGCCGGGCCGCCCATGTTCTGGGAGTCCGCCTTCACGCGGGTCTTGTCGTTCTCGTTGACGAAGACGTTGTCGTTCTGCGTGCGCTGGGCGGCGGGCAGATCGAGGAACGACCAGGTCAGACCGTCCGGGTCAGGCTCGGTCTCGAACTTCGTGCTGTTGTCGTTGTAGCCGAGGTTGCCGCTCCACTTGGTGCGAGAGCCGTGGATGAGGAGCGTGTTGGAGGAGTCGCCGATCTCGACGTCATAGCCGGGAGCGCCGCCGTTGGCGCCCTTGATCAGCGTCCAGGGGTTGTTGCCCCCGCCGCCCGTGTAACTCGGGCCGCGGTTGCCCATCGCCGGCTCCGTGGAGACGAACGTGTTGGACCACTTCGCCTTCCGCTTGCCGAAGGGCGGGGTGTGGGCGTAGGAGAACGAGCCGGGCGCGCCGTCCTGATCGCCCGTGATGCCGACGTCCTCGGGAGTCGCGCGGAAGCCCGGATCCCACAGCGCCTGCTCCTTGACCTGCGCCTTCTCAGGCTGGTCGAACTGGTAGCCCTGGAACTGGCGGATGTCGCCGTTGACCTCGGCCGGGCTGATCAGAATCTCCGTCGGGATGAACCCGTTGAAGATCAGCACCGAGAACAGGTGCCGGGTCACGTCCTTCGTCACGGGGTCCGCGCCGGCCGGAACCGTGGCGTTGTTCTTGTCCAGCCGGCTCGCCAGCGGGTACTCGTCGCGGTTGTTCTGGGCGAAGATGACCATCGCCTGCAGGACGCCGCGAATCTGCGTGCTGTCCTTCAACTGGCGGGCGCTGGCGCGCGCCTTGCCGAGGGCAGGCAGCAGAATGCCGATGAGCAGGGCGATGATCGCAATCACCACCAGCAGCTCGATGAGGGTGAACGCACGACGCTTCATGGTGAAACACTCCAATCTCTGGCGCTGATGAAGCGGGACTTGACGTTGCCCGCACGCGCCGGTGTCTTCGACCGCGGTTTGAACCAACACCCGGGCCACCGAACCGGAACCCTCGCCCGCCGCGGACTCACTCGAAGCGGTTGCCGCGACGCTCAAGGCGGACCGGGGCGATGCGCCCACGATTCCGTCTGGCACACCGGCCGATCAGTCCGAACGCACGGGCGCAGTCGATCCCCGTGGTGCGGGCCTCGCGGCCGGGTCAGATTGTCGGTGAGTGTCGGTCCCTTCCGGGATGACGGGTGACGGCAGAAACGCCGTCGATGAGAGCATGGATATCTGAATCCGGGCCTCGACTCACCAAGCACACGCGTGTACTGCACTACCCTACAGACTCTGATTCGCATGTCAAGCCCGCTGGTTCCGGTATCCTGCCGAACAAGTCCCCCACTTTCACGATTCTGCCGCACAGAGAACGCCAATGACCGAACAAAAAACAATCAAATGTCCCGATGGCCCGGAGGCCCGACTCGCCGCCCTCAGCATCACGCTCCCCGATGCGCCCAAGCCCGTCGCCGCATACATCCCCGCAGTCCGTACCGGCAACCTCGTCTTCGTCAGCGGCCAGATCCCGATGCGCGAAGGCCGGCTCATCGCCCAGGGCCGAGTCCCCGGCGAAGTCTCGCAGGAAACCGCACGCGAATGCGCCCGCCAGTGCGCCCTCAACGGCCTGGCCGTCGTCCGCGCAGCCGTCGGCACCCTCGACGCGGTGAAGCGCGTCGTCCGCCTCGGCGTCTTCGTCGCAAGCGAACCCGGCTTCCACGCCCAGCCGCAGGTCGCCAACGCCGCCAGCGAACTCATGGAGCAGGTCTTCGGCGACTCCGGCCGACACGCCCGCGCGGCCGTCGGGTCCATCGACCTGCCCCTGGGCGCTCCGGTCGAGATCGAGTTCCTGTTCGAAGTCGAGTAGAGGAGGCCGAAGGGGGGAGGCCGGAGGCGGGAGGACGAAGGAGCCGTTGGGGCATCCGTCATCGTGCCCCGCCCCCTTTGAGTCTCGTGATAAGCGCCCCGGACATGCGCGAGCACTCGTCGAGGAGGCCCCTGACCTCGACCAGGTCGCTCCTGCCCGCGTACTCAAGCCGCTCGACGAACTCGATCTGCGTGTCCAGTTCGCGCAACGACCCTCGCGCCATCCGAAGGAATCGAACGTAGTCCGCCCGGCTCCCCCGCCCGAATCCCTCCGCCACGTTCGACGCAACCGAGACCGCGGAACGCCTCAGTTGAAGTCCGAGCGCGAATCGTTCGTCCTCGGGAAGAGCCCGAGCGATGCGGTACGCGGCAACGCCAAGTTCGATTGCCCGCTGCCAGAGTTTCAGATCCCGATGTGAAGTAATCATCGCCATTCACCGCTCTTTTCTGAACTGTTGCGCGAAACCACCAGCACACCCTTCCGTCCAGCCTCCCCCTTCAGCCTTCCACACTCCGGCCTGCGGCCTCAACCGAACGCCTTGCGATAGTCCGCCACGAACTTCTCCAACCCCGAGTCCGTCAGCGGGTGCTGCATCACCTGCTCGATCACCTTGTACGGCACCGTCGCCACGTCCGCTCCCGACAGCGCGCACTGCACCATGTGCAGCGGGTGCCGGATCGACGCCGCCAGAATCTTCGTCCCGAACCCGTAGTTGTCGTACACCTGCCGGATCTGCCGGATCAGGTCCATTCCGTCTGTCGCCACGTCGTCCAGCCGGCCGATGAACGGGCTGACCAGAAACGCACCCGCCTTCGCCACCATCAACGCCTGCAGCGTCTGGAAACACAGCGTCATGTTCGTCCGCGTCCCCTCGTCAGTCAGCGTCTTGCACGCCTTCAGGCCCGCGATCGTGCTCGGCAGTTTCACAACGATGTTCCCCGCGATCTTCGCCCGCTCGCGCCCCTCGCGCACCATCCCCTCATAATCCGTCGCGATGACCTCCGCCGAGACAGGCCCCTTCACCACCTCGCATATCTCCGCCAGCCGCTTGACGTAGTCCACCCCCTCCTTCGCGATCAGCGACGGGTTCGTGGTCACGCCGTCCAGCACTCCCAGGTCGGCGGCATTGCGGATCTCGTCCAGGTTCGCGGTGTCGATGTACAGGTCCACGGCTTGTCTCCTTCGTTTGGAACGCCGCGGGATGCTCCCCCCGCGCCCGACGCTCGCCGATCTCGAGCATCGCCGACAGTTCCCGACGCAGGATCTTCCCGGTCGGGTTCCGCGGCAGTTTCTCCAGCACACGCACCTCGCGCGGCACCTTGTAGCCCGCCAGCCGCTCACGGCAGTGCGACAGCAACGCACGCTCGTCGATCGTCTGCCCCTCCGCCGGCTCCACAAACGCGATCGGCACCTCGCCCCGCACCGGATCATGCAGCGCCACCACCCCCGACGCGCCCACCGAAGCGTGCTGGTTCAGAACCTCCTCGATCTCGCGCGGGAAGACGTTCTCCCCCCCGACGATCAGCATCTCCTTGATCCGCCCCGTGATGTACAGGTGCCCGTCCGCGTCCAGCCGACCCATGTCCCCCGTGTGCAGCCAACCATCCGCGTCGATCGCCTTCGCGGTCTCCTCCGGCAGGTTGAAGTACCCCTTCATCAGGTTCGGACCACGGATACGCACCTCTCCATCCGCCCCAGGCGGCTGCTGGCGCCCCGTCGCCGGATCGACGATCACCTCCTCCACCCGCGGCAACGCCCGACCCACCGACCGCGCCCGCCACTCGTGCGGCCGGCACCAGTTCGTCACCGGACCCGTCTCCGTCAGCCCGTACCCTTCGTTGATCGTCACCCCGAAACGCTCGCGGAACCGCGAGAACACGTCCTCCGACAACGGCTCGCCCCCCGACACCACGTACCGAAGCGACGAGAAGTCCTCCGCCGTCGCGTCCTTCACTGTCAGCAACGCCCCGTACATCGACGGGATCGCCACCAGCACCGTCGGGCGATGCTCCCGGATCAGCCGAATGATCTTCTGCGGCACGAACCGCGCCGCGTACACCGCCCGCATCCCCACCGTCAACGGCAGCAGCGTCAGCACCGTCAGACCGAACGAGTGGAACTGCGGCAGCACCCCCAGGATCACGTCCCGCCTCGAGAAATCCACCCACTCCCCGACCTGCCGCACGTTTGCCGACAGGTTCCCGTGCGTCAGCATCACCCCCTTCGGCCGCCCGCTCGTGCCCGACGTGTACAGCAGCACCGCCAGGTCGTCCGGCGTCGCGACCGCCGGCCAGCGCGGCTCGGGGAACGATCGAAAGTTCATCGCCTCCAACCGAACCAGGTTCGCCACCCGCGGCTCGCC
The DNA here is from genome assembly GCA_035443945.1 of Phycisphaerales bacterium. Taxonomy (GTDB): domain Bacteria; phylum Planctomycetota; class Phycisphaerae; order Phycisphaerales; family UBA1924; genus CAADGN01. Next base: position 10,373 of record DAOMNQ010000014.1, read on the forward strand.
ACCCAGGAACTCGAGCATCGGACCCACCGTGAACACCGTGTCCGTGCCGCAGTCATCGATCACGTACTGCAGTTCCTCCGGCTTGAGCAGGTAGTTCAGCGGCACGACCGTCCGCCCCGCGATCCACGCCCCCAGCGCGGCGATCGGGAACGCCCCGCTCGTCGGCAGCAGCAGCCCCACCGTGCCGGTCTTCGACCGCCGGTCGATCTCGTCCGCCACGTGGAACGCCGCCGGCAGGATCTCGACCGCTTTGTACCGCCGCTGGTCGTCGATCACGACCGTCGAGAGCGGCCTGCTCAGGCACGAACGGATGATCGGCCAATGGACACTCACGCTGTTCTCCACCGGAGCAACCGCCCCGCCCGGTACTGTAACGAAGCCTCCTGCCGACCGGGGGGCAACCCCCGGCTCGGTCTCGGCGTATCGTGAAGCAGCCGCGAGCCGTCGCGGCACGACGCGGGCCAACCGGGGCAGCCAGGAGCCGCCCTCCCCACCACAGGCCCGCGGGGGAGTTGACCATGAATCAGGCGCTTCGTCGTGCGGGCGCGGTTGCGGCTGTCGGCATGGCACTGGCACTCGCCGGCGCGGCCCAACCCGCCGCGGCCCAGCCCGCCACACGCACGACCGTCGAAGCCGGAGACTCGGTGCCGGAGTGGCTGCGGGCGCACATCCCGAACCCGGACGATCCCCGCTACCAGGAGTGGGCCGCCCAGCAGAAGCAGCGCCGTGAACTCGAACGCGAGTTGCAGCGCCTTCGAGCGACCTACTTCCGCGACACGCGCGCCGTCGAACGCCGCCAGGTCGGCATCGCCCAACTCCGCACCTACACCGAGCCGTTCGCCTACCCCTCGCTGCTCGAAGTCTTCAAACGCGACGGCTGGGACGTCCGCACCGCCATCCTCGACATGCTCCAGGACCAGGCCACCGACGAGGCCGACGCCACCCTCGCCTGGGTCGCCGTCTTCGACCACGACCCCGCACTCAAGATCAACGCCGAGGAACGGCTTCTCACGCGCATCGCGAAGACGGGCGAGGTCTCCGACCGCATCAAACTCGTTCTCGCCGGCGGCCTCCAGCGCGACCGCAACGCCGACGCCGCCTCCGCCGCGGGCATCATCCGCACACTCCGCCTGCACGAGATGATCCCCCTCCTCATCGCCTCGCAGGTCCGCGGCGAAACCCGCGGCGCCACCGAAGCCCGCAACAGCAGCCTCGGCTGGATCGTCATCGGCCAGCAGATCGCCTTCGTCAGCGACCTCACCCCCGTCGTCGCCGACAGCGCGGTCGGCTTCGACCCCACCCTCAGCGTCGTCACCGAGGGCGTCGTCCTCCGAGTCATCGACGCCGTCGTCGTCACCTACCGCGTCGAGGTCCACAACGCCCTCGTCGGCCTCACCAGCGAACTCTGGGGCCGTTCCACCGCCGGCCTCGGCTGGGACCGCGAGGCCTGGATGCGCTGGTACAACACCGACTTCCTGCCGCACATGCGCGCCCGCGAAGGCGGCTGAACACCGTCACCGCTCCCCGAGCGCGATCACCGACGCCGCCGCGTGCGTCCCCGTGTGCGTCAGCGACACCAGCCACCCCGTGATCCCCCGCTCGGCCGCGATCTCCGCCGCACGCCCGTGCAGCCGGATCGTCGGCGCGCCCGACGCCAGCAGCACAACCTCCGCGTCCGTCCACGCGATCCCCGCGCTCCACCCCGTCCCCAGCGCCTTGAACACCGCCTCCTTCGCGGCAAACCGCGACGCCAGCCGCTGCCCCCGCAGCCGCGCCGACGCCCCCGCGTACCCCGCCTCGCCCGCCGTGAAGATGCGCTCCACAGCGCGCGGCCCGTGCCGTCCGATCAGCCCCTCGACACGGGCGATCTCCACGAGATCAACGCCATGGCCGACAATCCGCACGCCGGGATGGTACGAGTGGGCGGGCGAGAGGTCATTCGCAGGCCGGGCACGCGCCCGAACCGCAGCCGCCGGTCTTCCCTGCCGCCTTCGACGGCGGCGCCTTGGCGTCCGACGCGTCGCTCGGCTTCTCGGCCTTCGCCGCCTTGCGGTACGACTCGGAGCGGTAGTCGGTCTGGTAGAACCCGGAGCCTTTGAAGAGCACCGCCGCGCCCGCTCCGATCACACGCTCCAGCGCTCGCTTCCCGCACTTCGGGCAGGTCCGCTTCGGCGCGTCGCGCATCGACTGGAAGACCTCGAACCCGTGCCGGCACTCGTTGCACCTGTACTCATACGTCGGCATGCTCGCGTCCTCAGTGAGTTTCCTCGGCGTCCCGCTCACACGCTGTCGCAACGATCACCTTCGCGGGCCGCAGCAGACGATCCCCGATCGCGTACCCGATCTGGCACGTCTCCGCGACCCGCCCCGCCTCAACCCCCTCGCACGCCCGCTGCATGACGGCCTGATGCCGCTGCGGATCGTACTCGTCGTTCGCCTCCGGACGGATCGCCACGACGCCCAGAGACTGGATCGTCTGCTGCAACTCATCGCGGATCATCCGCACGCCCTGCACGACCTGCTCGACGCTCGCCGCTGCGCCCGCGTGCCCGAGCGCGAGGTCGAAATGGTCCAGCACGCTCAGCAGCCGCTCCACCACCGACGCCACGCCCGCCTCGCGCGCCTGCCGGTGCTCCGCCGCCGCCCGCTGCTGCGAGTTGCGGTAGTCCGCCAGCGCTCGCTGGTACCGCCCACGCAACTCCTCCAGTTCTGCCCGAAGCGCGGCGGTCTGGTCCTCGGCCGGAGCCTGCCCCTGCCCGCCCTCATCGACCGCCGGGCCGCCCGCCTCGTTCACATTGTCCTGCTCGCGCTTCTTCATGGCTCACGGTTCGCATCGCGGCCCGACGACGAGCCGCCGAAGAAATCCTTGACCTTCCGCAGCACGCCCGGCGAGTCCGCCAGCACGCTCGCACCCTCCGTCTCCGCGTACTCGCGCAGCAGCGCCTCCTGCTTCGCGCTCACCCGCTTCGGAATCTCGACCCGCACCCCCACGCGCAGGTCGCCACGCCGACCCGTCCGCAGGTTCGGCAGACCCTCCCCCTCCAGCCGGAAGACCGACCCGTGCTGCGTCCCCGGCGGCACCCGCAGCGTCGCCTCGCCGTCCAGCGTCTCGACCGCCAGTTCCGCGCCGAGCGCGGCCTGCGTGAACGAGACCGGTTGCTCCATCAACAGGTGGTCGCCGTCGCGCACGAACCGCGGGTGCTTGCGCACGCGGATCACGACGTGCAGGTCGCCGCGCACGCCCGTCCCCGCGGGCGACGCCTCGGGCGGGGGCGGCTCGCCCTCGCCCTGCACGCGCACCGCCTGCCCCTCCGACACCCCCGCCGGAATCTTCACGTTGATCCGCCGCTTGCGCGACACCCGCCCGCGCCCGCGGCAGGCGTCGCACTGCTCGCGGATCACCGTCCCGCGCCCGCGGCAGGTCGGGCACGCCGTCACCATGCGGAACATGCCGCCAAGCCCCGTCTGCTGCACCTTCCCCTGCCCGCCGCACGTCGGGCACGGCTCGGGCGTGGTGCCGGGCTTCGCCCCGGTGCCGGTGCAGGCGTCGCAGACGTCCAGCCGCGTGAACTCGACCTCGCGCTCGCACCCGTGCAGCACGTCGTCGAGCGTGAGCGTGACCTCGGTCTCGAGGTCATAGCCGCGCGCGACGCGCCGCCCCGACGCCGACCGCCCGAACCCCCCCCCGCCGCCGAAGATGTCCTCGAACATCGAGAAGATGTCCGAGACGTCCATCCGCGAGAAGTCGTGCGTCGCCGGACCGCCCCCGCGCCGCAGCCCCTCGTGCCCGAACTGGTCGTACACCTTGCGCTTGGCGTCGTCGGAGAGTATCTCGTAGGCCTCCGCCGCCTCCTTGAACTTCACCTCCGCCTCCGCGTCGCCGGGGTTGCGGTCGGGGTGGTGCTTCATCGCCAGCCGCCGGTACGCGCGCTTGATCTCCTCCGCGTCCGCCGTGCGCTCGACGCCGAGAATCTCGTAGTAGTCGCGGGTGGTGGGCATGGCAAGGCACTCGGCATCAGGCACCAGGCACCGGGAAACCTCGCAGTCGCCCCGATGACCTGCACCGCACGAGTGCCTGCTGCACAGTGCCCGGTGCCTCGGTTGTGAATCAAGCCCCCGTGCGTTCCCGCCCGGGGCTTGTAAATCGATCGGTCACGCCACCGCGCCCGCTTCCGCCGCCTTGTCCTCCTTCAACTCCGTGATCAGCACGTCCGTCGTCAGCATCAGCCCCGCGACCGACGCCGCGTTCGTCAGCGCGGTCCGAGCCACCAGCGCGGGGTCGATGATCCCCGCCTTCACCAGGTCCGTGTACTCGCCCGTCGCGGCGTTGAACCCGAACCCGCCCTTGCCCTCGCGCACCTTCTCGACCACCAGGTCGCCGTCGTGCCCGGCGTTCACCGCGATCTGACGCGCCGGCGCCTCGAGCGCGGCCGACACGATGTCGAACCCCAGCCGCTCGTCGCCCCTGGCCTTCGCGCGCGCCGCATCCAGCGCGCCCTGCGCCCGGAGCAACGCCACGCCGCCGCCGGGCACGTACCCCTCCTTGGCCGCCGCCCGCGTCGCGTGCAGGGCGTCATCCACCAGGTCTTTGCGGGCCTTCATGTCCACCTCGGTTGCCCCGCCGACGTTGATGATCGCCACGCCGCCCACCAGTTTCGCGTGCCGCTCCATCAACTTCTCGCGGTCGTAGTCGCTCGTGGACTTCTCGTGCTGAGCCAGAATCTGCTCGGCCCGGGCCTGGATGTCCTTCTTCTTCCCGCCACCCTCGATGATCGTCGTGTCGTCCTTCGTGATGACGATCTTCTTCGCGCGACCCAGTTCGCCCAGTTCGATGGATTCGAGGCTGCGACCGAGATCCTCCGAGAAGAACGTCCCGCCCGTCAGCACCGCGATGTCGCCCAGCATCGCCTTGCGCCGGTCGCCGAAGCCCGGGGCCTTCACTGAGCAGATGCGCAGCACGCCCCGCAGCCGGTTCACCACCAGCGCGGCCAGCGCCTCGTTCTCCACGTCCTCCGCGATGATCAGCAGCGGCTTGTCCGACGACGCCACCCGGTTCAGCAGCGGCAGGAAGTCCGCCAGGTTCGCGATCTTCTTCTCGTGGATCAGCACCAGCGCGTCCTCGAGCACGCACTCGGCCGTCTTCGGGTCCGTCATGAAGTACGGCGACAGGTACCCCTTGTCGAACTGCATCCCCTCGACGTACTCGAGCGTCGTCTCCGCGCTCTTCCCCTCCTCGATCTCCACCACGCCGTCCGGCCCGACCTTCGCGATCGCCTCCGCGATCAGGTCGCCCACCTGCGAGTCGTGGTTCGCCGAGACGGACGCGATCTTCCGGTAGTCGTCCTTGCCCTTGCACTTCACCGCCGACGCAGTGATCGCCTCGCCCACGATCTCCGCCGCGCGGTTGATCCCGCGCTGCAGCAGCACAGGGTTCGCCCCCGCCGCTACGTGGCGCAGACCCTCCGTGAAGATCGCCTGGGCGAGAATCGTCGCTGCGGTCGTGCCGTCGCCCGCCTTGTCGGCCGTCTTCTTGGCCACCTCGTTCACCATCTTCGCCCCCATCGCCTGGAACGGCTCCGGCAGCGAGACCTCCTTCGACACCGACACGCCGTCCTTCGTGACGGTCGGCCCGCCCCAGGACTTCTCGATCACCACGTGGCGGCCGCTCGGACCCATCGTACATTTGACGGCGTCGGCCAGACGATCAACGCCCTTCTTCATCTCAAGAAGCGCGGCGTCGTGGAACATGATCTGCTTGGTGGACATGGGGTACCTCTCAAAGCGTCAGAGCATCAGAGCAGCAAAGCAGCAGAACGTCGAGCATCCGATCGAAGCGAGAGCAGCACGGGCAGGCAGTCTGCTGTTCTGCCGCTCTGCTGCTCTGCTGTTCCTGCATCATCCTTCGATCACGCCCAGCAACTCCGTCTCACGCAGGATCAGGTGCTTCACGCCCTTGATCTCCACTTCCGTGCCGGCGTACTTGCCAAAGACCACGCGATCCCCTTTGCCAACCGTCGGCTGGGCGCGCTTCCCGTTCTCGAGCAGTTTCCCCGGACCGATCGCGACCACGTCGCCCTGCATCGGGCGCTCCTTCGCCGTCTCCGGCAGGTACAGCCCACTGCTCGTCTTCGACTCCTGCTCCACCGGCTTGACGACAATCCGATCTTCCAGAGGCTTAATCGCCATGTTGCACTTCTCCCTTCGGTCTCTCGCGGGGTCCGGCCCGCGTCCTGATGCCTTCGTCCCTCCGCGGCGTCCGCAGCCGCGGCGGTCATGCCTGCGTCTCGTCGTGGTACGACTGCTGTCGTCCCTTCTCCGTCAGCCGAACGTCGCGGCAGTCCAAACTGCCGTCCGCCGCCGGCGTGTACGTCACCTCCCCCAACTCGTCCTGCATCACGCGCAGCGCGCGGATCACCGTCTCGCAAGGCCGCTTGATCGCCCCCGCGATCGCCGCGGCGTCCACGGGCCGATCGCGCTCGGCCGACGCCGCGTGCGAGAGCAGAAACCCGCGGATAGTGGAGTGGAGTTCCATGTGTTCTCTATGCCTTTGCAGGAGCGCAAGACGCTCGGCACTCACTGTCCGTCACGCGATCCTCCGGCGCTTACCACGACTTGACTTCTGGCGACTCTCATGATCCGCGATGAGCGCCGTCACTTCGGGCACGAGCTCCGTCGGAATCTCCATGACCGTTGTCAGGCCGCGTCCGAATGCGGCCTCGTCCTCGGCAACAGCCTCATCTTCGGCCTGGGCGTCGTATGCACGGGCGATCTTCCGCACCTTTGCGGCAGTCATGCCCTTCGGGTATCGGTTCGGGTCTTTCTTCTTGGCCATGGTCGTCATCTTCCCCTTCGCCGACGCCGCCTGTTGTACGCAGTGAGTGGCTTCCCCTCGAGTTCATACGCCGTGATCACGAACACGCTCTCGCCATCGCTATCGACGGAATAGACCAACCGGAGGATTCGACCCGCGCGGGTGTGCCCGATCGCGACACGGCTGCCCTCCCGTCCCGGCCTGTCTTCGCCCCGCCTGTCGAACGCTTCGATCACCTCCCGCGTCGTCACGCCGTGGTTCTCGATGTGCGCCCGCCCTGTATCTGAATCAAGGTAGAAGCGGATCCGCACGGGAAGTCCTCGCTCCGGTCAGAAATCCATCCCGCCCATGCCGCCCATGCCGCCCATGCCGCCGCCATGGTGATGGTCGTGTCCCCCGTTCGCGTCCTTCTTCTCCGGCTTCTCCGTGATGATGCAGTCCGCCGTCAGCAGCACCGTCGCCACGCTCGCCGCGTTCTGGAGCGCCAGCCGGTCCACCTTCGCGGGCGTGATCACGCCGTCCTGCACGAGATCGACGTACTCGCCCGTCAGCGCGTTGTACCCGAAGTTCGCCTTCTCGCTCTCGGCCACCTTCGCCACCACCACCGAACCCTTCGCACCGGCGTTCTCCGCGATGGTGAAGAGCGGCACCGTCAGTGCCTGGCGCACGACCTCCATCCCCGCGGCCACGTCGAAGCGGGTCTGGCCCACGCCCTCCGCCGTGACCTCCTTCGCCTTGCCGAAGACGGCCTTCCACTCCTTGAGGTTCTCGATCGCGGCCCGGGCGCGGATGAACGACACACCGCCGCCGGGGACGATGCCTTCGGCGACCGCGGCGCGCGTCGCGTGCAGGGCGTCCTCGACGCGGGCCTTCTTCTCCTTCAGTTCAGCCTCGCTGGCCGCGCCGACGCGGACCTGCGCCACACCCCCGGAGAGCTTGGCGAGGCGCTCCTGGAGCTTCTCGCGGTCGTAATCGCTGGTGGTCGTCTCGATCTCGCGCCGGATCTGCTCGATGCGGTCCTGGATGTCCTTCGTCGAGCCGGCCCCCTCGATGATCGTCGTGTTGTCGGCGTCGATCTCGACCTTCTTCGCCATCCCCAGTTGGCGCAGTTCGATCTTGTCGAGTTCCATGCCCAGGTCCTTCATCACCGCCGTCGCCCCGGTCAGCGTGGCGACGTCCTGGAGCATGGCCTTGCGCCGGTCGCCGTAGCCCGGGGCCTTCACCGCCGCCACCTGCAGGGTGCCCCGCAACTTGTTGATCACCAGCGTCGCCAGCGCCTCGCCCGTCACGTCCTCCGCGATGATGAGCAGCGGCTTCTTCGCCTGCATCACCTTCTCGAGCAGCGGCACCAGTTTCGTCACGTTGTCGATCTTGTCCTCGTGAACGAGCACCAGTGCCTTCTCCAGCACCACCTTCATCTCGTCCGCGTTCGTCACGAAGTTCGGCGAGAGGTACCCGCGGTCGAACTGCATCCCCTCGACCACCTTCACCTCGGTCTCCAGGCTCTTCCCCTCCTCGACCGTGATCACGCCGTCCTTCCCCACCTTGTCGAACGCCTCCGCCATGATCCGACCGATCTCCGCGTCGTTGTTCGCGCTGATCGTCGCCACGTTCTGCACGTCCGCCTTGCCCTTCACCGGCTTGGCCAGCGAGTCGATGTGCCCGCACGCCGCCTCCACCGCACGCTTCATCCCCCGCACCAGCGCGTTCGCGTCCACACCCGCCGCGATGTGCCGCAAACCCTCGCGGAAGAGCGCCTCGGCAAGCACCGTCGCCGTCGTGGTGCCGTCGCCCGCGTCGTCCGACGTCTTGCTCGACGCCTCCTTCACCAGCCGCGCGCCCATGTTCTCCGCCTTGTCGCGGAGTTCGATCTCCTCGGCCACTGTCACCCCGTCCTTCGTCACCGACGGGCCGCCCCACGACTTGTCCAGCACCGCGTTGCGCCCGCGGGGGCCGAGGGTGCTCTTGACCGCACGGGCGAGTTTCTCCACCCCGGCCAGAAGAGCCTGCCGGGCCTCAACGTCGAAGGTGAGCTGCTTGACTGCCATGGGCGATTCGCTCCCTGTCTCAAATGTCTGATAGCGGCTGGCCCCACGCCCGGAGTCGCCCCGGGATGGACCGACAGCCTCGGTTCCGCCACCATACGAGGCAACCACGGTGCCAGCACGCCATCGCCCTCCACCCCCATGGAGGCCGGGTCATGCGTGCCAGAGCCGGTGCATCCCCACTCTCACCTGTCAGGCACCCGATCCCACGCCACGTCAGACTGCCGATTCGGCAGCCCTCCCGCACCACCCACGCCCGCCGCGCCATCGGCTATAGTCCCGCCCTCATGGCCCCCACCCTCGCCAATGACGGACTCGCGCCCTACCTCCCGATCGGCATCATCCTGCTCATGGCCATCACCTTCGCGGTGGCGAACGTCGTCCTCACCATGCTCATCGGCCCATCTCGAAAGGGCCGCACCAAAGGCATGACTTACGAGTCCGGCATGAACCCCGTCGGCACCGCCCGCAAGCGGTTCAATGTCCGCTTCTACCTCATCGCCATGGTCTTCCTCGTCTTCGATGTCGAGATCGTTTTCCTCTACCCCTGGGCCACGACCTTCCGCGGCCTCGAGCCAGGCTCCGAGGAGTCCGCCCTCTGGCTCGGTCGCATCATGTTCTTCCTCCTCACGACCGTGGTGGCCTACGTCTACGGCTACCGCAAGGGTGTCTTCCGCTTCGACTGACGCCGTCACCTCCCGCCGATAGCCGGCAAGGTCCGAGTTCTCCGTGGGCCGGACCGTGGCCCCTGAGACAGCGTGGGCGTCCCCTCGGGTTAGGCTGCCCGAGAACTCGCCCACCAGCCGCGCCGGATGGCGCATCCGTTCGGGTCGAACGGCTTGCCTGCCGCTCTGTCCGGAGCCACGGGGCGCCAGCGTCGATGATGCTCCCGATCGACCGGCCCGGCAGCCGGCGAGTGGAGCGCCAGACCGATGCCCCACCCCGCGAAAATGGAAGCCTCGTCCGGGAGCCTGCCCGCCGGCGCCGATCCGCGGCTGGACCGCCTCGTTCGCGAGGGCCTCCTGGACACCGCGTTCCAGCCGATCGTGGACCTGCGCCGCGGGATCGTCCTCGGGCTTGAAGCGCTCTGCCGCCCGAGGCCGGAATCCGGCTTTGCGAACGCAGGGGAGTTGTTTGACGCCGCCGCGGCCGCCGACCTCCTGTGGGTCGTCGAGCGCGTCGCCCGACTCAACGCTCTCCGCTCGGCCGCCTCGTGGAAGGGCAGCGTCCTCCTCTTCATGAACTGCTCGCCGCAGGTCTTCGGTGATAGCCGCTTCGCCGACACCGTGCGCGACGAACTCATGCTCGCGGGCGGCATCGCGCCGGGGCGCGTCGTGCTCGAAATCACCGAACGATCCGAGGCTCCCTTCGCAAGCGACCTCCTCGAACAGGCCCATCGCGTCAAGGACCACGGCTTCCAACTCGCCATCGACGACGTCGGCGCGGGCACCAGCGGCCTCAGCCGCATCATGCTCCTCCGGCCCAACTGGCTCAAACTCGACCGCGAACTCGTCGCCTCCGTCGACCGCGACCGCGTCCGACAGAACCTCATCCGCTTCATGCTCCACTTCGGACGGCTCAGCGGCGTCCAGATCGTCGCCGAGGGCATTGAAGAAGCCTCCGAGGTCGCCTCACTCATGGAACTCGGCGTCGGCGTCGGGCAGGGCTACTTCCTCGGCCGCCCGGGAGAGCCGCGCCAGTCGCTCGACCCCGGCGTCCTCGAAGCCATGCGCAACGCTCGCCAAGGCACCGACGCAGGGCACTCCTGCGACCCGAGCGAACTCAACGCCGACGCCTACGGCCGTGCCGTCGTCGCCCTGGACGGTTCCGACCGCGTATCCCAGGCCGCGAGGCAGGTGCTCCGCGATCCCGGCGTGCCCGGAGTCGCCGTCACCGAGGATGGCCGGCTCGTCGGCTGGTGCGCGCGAGATCAACTCCTCAGGGCCGCGAGCGACGCCAGGGCGTCCTGCTCCCTCGGCATGGTCGCACGCCCCTGCGCCACCGCTCCCGCGGACGGCACGAACGTCCTCTCCCTCCTTGAACTCGCGGCCTGCCGCGAAGAGAGCGCGGCCGCAGGCCCCGTACTCCTCGTCAAGGGCGATACGCCCGTCGGCGTGCTCACCGTTTCCGACCTGCTCCACGCCGCCCTCGACGCCTGTCGCACCGTACGCACGCGCACCGCCCCGCTCACCGGCCTCCCGGGCCGGGTCTGCTGCGACCAGCACCTCACCGAACTCCTCGAAGCCCGCGTCGGCGACGCCGCAAGCGTGCAGGCACGGATCGGCTACGACGCCGCCGTCATAGACGTCCGCGGGTTCTCCACATACAACGCCGCCTACGGCTACGACATGGGTGATGCCCTCATCCAGCACCTCGTCTCGCTCCTTCGCGGCACCGTCGTCGGCGACGACCCGCACACTTTCCTCGGCCACCTCAGCGATGATCGATTCCTTGTGACCGCGCTGCAGGGAACGCTCGAGATGCGCCTGCTGCGTCTCGTCTACCGATTCGACCGATCCGCTCGACAGTTCTGGTGCCTGCTCGACGATGGCCGCGCCGCCCCCGACCTGCCGACGACGGGCACGAACGAAGAGCCTGCCGCTGTCGGCATCCGCGTCCTCCTCGTGCGCGACGTCCTCTCCAGGGCAACGAGGCCGCAGGATGTCCTGCTCATCGCCGACCGCCTGCGACGGAGGAACGAGGAAGGCATCTCGCCCGCTCGGCCGTCCGGCGGCTCGATCCTGCTTGCCGACGAACCGTCGCAGCCCGCTGCCCCCGAACTCCGCCTCTCGGCGTGATCGGGTCGCCGCCGACCTACAGTCGCGCATGAGCGACGACGGCGCCGCCGCCCCCACGACGATCGCGCCGCCGCCAGACGCCCGCGTCGGCCTCGGTGAACGCGTCGGCGCGGCCTTCGCTTCGTCCGCCTGCTTTGCCTTGCTCGCCGCGGCCGCATGGACTTCGCCAGACCCCGACGGCCACGGCACGCACACGCAACTCGGCCTCCCTCCCTGCCCCTGGGCGCAGGCTCTCGACTGGCCCTGCGCCACCTGCGGCATGACCACCGCCGTCAGCCTCGCCGCTCATGGACGATTCGCCGACGCCTTCCTCACCCAGCCCGCGGGAGCCATCGGCGCGATCCTCCTCGCCGCCCTCTTCTGGGGCTTCCTCCACGTCGCGGCAACCGGCTCGCGGCTCGGACGGATGTATGGCAGAATGGTGACCCCACGCACCACGGGCTGGGGCGTTGCTGTCCTGCTCGCGGCATGGGCGTACAAGGCCGCCGTGTGGCGGGCGGGATAGGCTTGCGGTCGCGGCCCGGAGGGTCAACGGCTGCAACGCCCTCGTGCGCCTGGCTCCTCAGGAGGCTCCCCATGACGACTCGCCCGACAAAGCGGACGCGATGGAAGACGGCACGCGCCTCCGTCACGGGCCTGATCGCTGCCGCGAGCCTGAGCGGGTGCATGGTCGCGCCCCTGATCGGCGGCATGGCCGAATCGGCGCATCGCGCCGGCTCCACCAGCGTGCCCGCCCAATACCGCGGCCTGCAGGGCAAGTCCTTCGCCGTCGTCGTCGTCGCCGACCGATCCGTGCAGGCCGACTTCCCCGGCATCGTCCCCACCCTGATGGAACGCATCACCGTCCGCCTCGCCGACCCGGCGAACGGCGTCGGCGCGAGCCACTACATTCCCGCGGCCCAGACCCTCCCCTTCCTCAACAACGACCCGGCCTGGATGGCCTGGGAACCGTCCCGCCTGATGACCGAACTCGGCGTCGAGCGCCTCATCCACGTCGAACTCATCGAATACCGAGTCCGCGAGCCGGGCAATCCCTACCAGTGGAACGGGCTTGGCTGGGGCGCGCTCACCGTCTACGAAGCCGATTCGAGCAACCCCGACTTCGAGGTCTTCCGGCGCGAGGTCCGCGTCCAGTTCCCCGACTCCGAGGGCCAGGGCGTCCACGGCGTCTCCGGCCCCCTCGTCGCCTCCGCACTCGTCAAACGATTCGTCGATCGAGCAACCTGGCTGTTCTATGACCACAAGGAACCGAACACAATCACCTACTAGGACGACCCGGCTGGGCGGGCGCGCCGCCGGGCTGTTCGCGTGCGCTGCGGCATCGATGGCGTGCGCGCTCGCCGCGTGCAACATCGTTGCCCCGGTCTTCATGCTCGCGCACGGACCGCCGAAAACACCCGCCGCGCACTCTCTGGAGCGCGACCGGCCCACGGTCATCCTCATCGACGACATCGGCACCCGCCTGCCGCGCAGCGACCTGCGCCTCGCCATCGCCACCCAGGCCGAGCAGACGCTCGTGGACAAGGGCGTCGTGCGCGACCTGCGAGACGCTCGCGCCGCCATCGCCGCCTCACGACAGTCCAAGACCGGCCAACTCGTGCCCGTCACCGAGGTCGGCAAGACCGTCAACGCCGACGTCGTCGTCTACGCCTCCGTCGAGGAGTTCACCCTCTCGCCCGATGGCCAGTCCTACCTCCCCACCGCTCGCCTCCGCCTGAAGGTCATCGACGTGCCCACCGAGACAAGGCTCTGGCCCGAGGACGATCAGGGATACGAACTCGTCATCACCGCGCCACAGCGGCAGGGCACAGCGCCCGTCGAGGCCGCACGGATACGCGAAGCCCAGGACCAGTTCGCCAAACTCGTCGGCACGCGCCTCGCCCAGACCTTCTTTACCCACGACAAGACGACCGTATCCGACGAGCGGGCCTCCCGGTGACGCCGAGCGACCGCCAACTGCGCGTGCTGCACCTGCTCTCACCGCCCCCCACGGGGCATGGGCTGGACGGCGCGACCATCGCCTGCGCCGCCGCCCTGCAACACACCGCGGATCACGCGCACACCATCTGCATCATCGCAGGGGGAGAGGCCGAGACTCGCTGCGCCGAACTCGGCCTGCGGACCACAGACCGCATCGTAGCCCCGCTGGGCAGAGCAACGCTCGCTCTCAACGGTCTCCGACGCTTCGTCCGCGATCGCGGACCGTTCGACGCCGTGCAGTGCTGGAGCGCGGGCATCGAGGCAACCGCCCGCCGCGCCTGCGGCCCCATGACGCGAATCCTCCCCCTCCCGTCCGCGCACATCCTCGCCGCCGCGGCCGCCGACGCCGGCACCCACGCCGACCGCGCCAACGCCCGCCACGCGCTCGAACTCGACGACCGCGACTTCGTCGTCGCCCTCCTCGCCGACCCGCCCGCCTCCGGCGACGCACGCCAGTTCATCTTCCTGATCGGACTCCTCGACATCGCCGGCACGACCATCTGCGGCCTCGTGGACGCCCGGTCCGCCTCGCTCGCCCGCGCCCGCCGCTTCCACGCCCGCGCGCAGATCAACTGGCGATTGCTCGTCACACGCCGCCCGCTGCCATCCCTCATCGCGGCCTGCGACGCAGCCGCCGTCGTCGCCCGCGCCACCGACCCGCACGCTCAGCCGCCCGTCGCACTCATCGCCGCCGCACACGCCTCGGGCGTTCCCGTCGTCGCCGCGGCGGGCATCGTGCAGGGACGGCTCTACCCCGACGAGGCACGCCCCGACTGCACCGCCTCGCTCGGCTCCGCAAACGCCATCGCCGGCGCACTCCTCCGCCTCGCCAACGACCGCCCCCGACTCGCACTCCTCTCCGACGCCGTCCGCCGACACGCGCGCGAACTCGTCGAGCGGTCGGACTACGCTCGCACGCTCGAGCGCGCCTGGCGCGGCCGGGACGCCGACGCACACGAGGAGGCCGCATGAGCGCAACCCCGCAGACGCCGCAACGATCGCTCCTCTTCGTCTGCCTCGGCAACATCTGCCGCTCCCCCCTCGCCGAGGGCATCTTCCTCCACCTCGCCGACGCACGCGGCCTGCGCGAGCGATTCGAGGTCGATTCCTGCGGCACGGGCGCATGGCACGTCGGCGAGCGCCCCGATGCTCGCGCCGCCGCCGTCGCCCGCGCCAACGGAGTCACACTCGTCTCCATCGCCCGGCAGATCGACCCGCGCGCGGACTTCGATCGCTTCCAACTCATCCTCCCCATGGACCGCTCGAACCGCGACGATCTCCTCGACGCCGGCGCGCCGGAAAACCGCGTCCGCCTCGTGCGCGCCTTCGACCCAACGCTCCAGGGCGCGACCGAACGCGAACTCGACGTCCCCGACCCCTACTACGGCGGCCCGGACGGCTTCCAGCACGTCTTCGACATGCTCATGCGATCCTGCGAAGGACTGCTCGACCACATCGCACGCGACCGCGCCTGACTTCACAGGTCCAGCATCAGACGCTCGGGCCGCTCGATCCCCTCGCGGATGCGCACCAGGAACGACACCGCCTCCGCCCCGTCCACGATCCGGTGGTCGTAACTCAGCGCGAGGTACATCATCGGCCGAAGCGCGATCTCCCCCGGCTTGTCCGGGTGCTCCACCGGACGGTTGCGGATCGCGTGCATCCCCAGGATCGCCGACTGCGGCGGGTTCAGGATCGGCGTCGAGAGCAGGCTCCCGAACACGCCCCCGTTCGTGATCGTGAACGTCCCGCCCTGCAACTCGCTCAGTTCCAGTTTCCCGTCCCGCGCCCGAACCGCGAAGTCCTTCACCTTCGCCTCGATCTGCGCGAACGACAGCGTCTCCGCGTTGCGGACCACCGGCACCACCAGGCCCTTCGGACTGGCGACAGCCAGCGCGATGTCGCAGTAGTCGTGCTTCTCGACCGCCGGCCTGCCCTCCTCGTCCGTCACGATCGACGCGTTCACCAGCGGGAACGCCCGCAGCGCGTTCACCGCCGCACGCACGAAGAACGACATGAACCCCAGCCCCACGCCGTGCTTCTTCTCGAACGGCTCCTTGTACCGCTTGCGCAGTTCCATGACCGCTGTCATGTCGCACTCGTTGAAGGTCGTCAGCATCGCGGCCGTGTGCTGCGCCTCCACCAGCCTCGCCGCGATGCGCTGCCGAAGCGGACTCATCCGCTCGCGCGACACGCCGCGCGACGGCTCCCCACCCGAAGCAGGCGAGCCGGACGCGACGCCCGACGCCCCCCCCGCCCCGCGCGACTGCACCGCCGCGAGCACGTCCTGCTCCCGTATCCGCCCGCTCGCCCCGGTCCCCACGATCCGCGACAGATCGACGCCCAGTTCCTGCGCCATCTTCTCCGCCAGCGGCGTGGCACGCGGGCGTTCAGCCGACCTTGGCGATGGTGTGCCCGTCGTCGCCGGCGCGGGCGCGCCCCCGGACTCGGACGCCTTCAATGCATCCGGTGCCGCCTCGGCCTTGGTCGCTTTGGCCTCGGGCTTCGCGGCCGTCGGCTCGGGCTTGCCCGGCGCGGCCTTGGCCGACTCATCCACCGTCCCCACCACCGCCCCGATCCCGACCTCGTCGCCCTCCTTCGCCCCGTGGTGCAGCACGCCCGAAGCCGGCGCCGTTACCTCCATCGTGATCTTGTCGGTCTCCAGGTCCAGCACCGGCTCGTCGCGCTGCACGAAGTCGCCCTCGGCACGCCGCCACGACGCGATGACGCCGCTCGTCACCGACTCGCCAACGTTCGGAATCACGATGTCCACCGGCATGAGGATCGTCCCTGTCTCGACGGGGTCTTGAGCGTAGAGGCTCCGCGGCCGGGCGTCATGCCCCGGCGGGGACCGGCATCGTCTGCTTCGGAGGCGAGTCCCCGGAACCCTCCGCCGGACGCGGACCCACCGCGCGCGACAGAATCGACTCCTGCTCCACCGCGTGAATCCGCTTCGAGCCGACCGCCGGCGTCGGACTGGCCTCTCGACCGAGGTACTTGGCCGTGATCCCGAGTTCCTCGCGCAGCCGATCCATCACGAACATCGCCGCCCCCGCGTTGCGAGGCTCTTCCTGCGCCCACACCACCTCCGCCGACGCCGGGTAGCGGTCCAGGATGCCCTTGAGCATCTCACGATGGAACGGGTAGAACTGCTCGATCCGAACGATCGCAACGTCCGTCCGCCCGATCTCGCGCCGACGCTCATCCAACTCGAAGTAGAACTTCCCGGAGCAGAGGACCACGCGCGTGACCGCCTTGCGCTCCGCGCCCTTCGGCCCTTCGAACGCAGGGTCGTCGATGATCTCCAGGAATCGTCCCCGCTCCAGTTCGTCGATCGTGCTCGTCACCTTGCGAAGCAGGCTCTTCGGCGTCAACACCACCAGCGGCTTGCGGAACGCCCGCTTCACCTGCCGACGGAGCAGGTGGAAGATCTGCGCCCCGGTCGACGGGTACGCCACCTGCATGTTCCCCCCCGCGCACAGCGTCAGGAAACGCTCCACCCGCGCCGACGAGTGCTCCGGGCCTGCCCCCTCGTACCCGTGCGGCAGCAGCAGCACAAGCCCCGACCACCGCTCCCACTTGCTCTCCGCCGACGCCAGGAACTGATCAATAATCACCTGCGCCCCGTTCGCAAAGTCCCCGAACTGCGCCTCCCAGATCACCAGCATGTTCGGGTCCGCCAGCGAGTACCCGTAGTCGAACCCCATCACCGAGACCTCGGAGAGCGGGCTGTCGTACACGCAGAACCGCGCCTGCTGCTTCCCGGGCACGAACGGCTCGCCCGACCCGGGCTCCCAGACCGGCAGCATGTTATTCAGGGGCGTGAACGGCTCGGCCGTCTCAAAGTCCCGCAGCACCGCGTGCCGGTGGCTGAACGTGCCCCGCCGGCTGTCCTGACCGCTCAGCCTGATCGCAACCCCCTCCAGCAGCAGCGTGCCGAACGCCAGCGATTCCGCGTCCGCGTAACTGATCTCCTTCGATTCCGGCAGGTGCGCCCGCGCTTCCAGCAGCCGTTTCAGTTTCGGGTTCACGCGGAACCCGTTCGGCGTCGCCGCAAGCCCGGCGCACACCCGCTCGATCAACTCCCGCGGCGCGCCCGTCTCCACCGGATCGTGCGAGTGCCGCGGCTGAAGACCCGACCACCGCGCGCTCCCCGGGTCGATCGTCGGGTCATAGGGCGAACTCTTCGCCGCTTCCTGCGCCTTCTCCAGCGCATCGTCCAACTGCTGCCGGATCGCCTCCATGTCCTGCTCGTTGATCACCCCCTCCGCAAGCAACCGCTCCGCGTACACCTTCAGCACGCTCGGCTTGCGCTTGATCAGCGCGGCCATCACCGGCTGCGTGAACGACGCCTCATCCTGCTCGTTGTGCCCGTAGCGCCGGTAGCACCACATGTCGATGAAGACGTCCTTGCGGAAGCGTTGTCGGTACTCGATGGCCAGTTGCGCCGCCGCCACGCACGCCTCCGGGTCCTCCCCGTTCACGTGCAGCACCGGCGCCTCCACGAACTTCGCCACGTCCGTGCAGTACCGCGACGACCGACCGTCCTCCGGCAGCGTCGTGAACCCGATCATGTTGTTCACGACCACGTGGATCGTGCCGCCCGTCGTGTAGCCTTCGAGTTGCGAGAGGTTCAGGCACTCGGCGACGATGCCCTGCCCCGCGATCGCCGCGTCGCCGTGCACCAGCGCGGGAATCACCCGCCGCCGCTCCGTGTCCCCGCGCAGCCGCTGCTTGGCCCGGCACCGCCCCAGCACGATCGGGTCGACCGCCTCGAGGTGGCTCGGGTTGCTCGCCATCGCCAGGTGCAGCATCCGCCCGCTGCCGAACTGCCGCGTCCCCGAGTACCCCCGGTGATACTTGACGTCCCCGCCCCCGTCCGCGAAGTCCTGCTCCCAGTTGTCCTCGAACTCGGTGAAGATCTGGGCGTAGGTCTTGCCCAGGATGTTGTTCAGCACGTTCAGCCGACCGCGGTGCGCCATGCCGAGCACGATCTCCTCGACGCCCAGTTCCGTGCTCGCCTCCGCGAGACGGTCGAGCAGCGGGATCAGCGACTCGCCCCCCTCCAGGCTGAACCGCTTGTCGCCGGGGTAGCGCTTCGCCGTGAAGTTCTCGAACTGCTCCGATGCCAGCAACTGGGCCAGGACGTGCGCCCGCTCTCCCGCCGTCAACTCAATCCGCCCCCGCCGACCCTCGAACCACGAGAGCAGCCACTCGCGCTCCTCGACCGTCTGGATGTGCATGAACTCCGCGCCCGTCGAGCCGCAGTATGTCTCCTCCAGCCGCGCCACGACCTCACGCAGGGGGGTCGCCGCCGTCATGCCGATCGCGCCCGCGTCCGCGGGCCGGTCCAGGTCGGCATCGCTCAACCCGTGAT
>DAOMNQ010000014.1:29393-41985 GCA_035443945.1 Phycisphaerales bacterium
GAGCGTCAGCGCGCCCGGCCTCTCCCGCTCACGACCGAACGGGTCCAGCCGCGCCGCCATGTGCCCCATCACCCGGTAAGACTCGATCAGCCGGTCAACCGCCACCTGGAACGGCGAGGCCTGCCCAACCGCCGGCTGCTGCACCGCGGCCGAGGACGCCGGCGATCCCGCCAACGCCAACTCGAACCCGGCGAAGAACGCCCGCGACTCGGGAGACACCGACCCCGGATCGCGCCGGTACCGCTCGTACTCGGCGTCCAGGTAGGGGGCGTTCCACCCGTTCACGGAGGGGGGCACGGCTCTGGGCGGGAGGCTCATCACGAATCCCTGTGGGAGGGCCGGAGGACGGCCGCGCGGTCGCCCCCGGGCATTCCGGGATAGTAGGCGAAGGTATCGGCAACTATGGGCCACGACTGCCGAAATGCCCACCGGATCGGACGCAAACCGCCTCCAGGACGGGGCCGCGGGGTCAGCCGAACCGCCCGCTGATGTACTGCTCGGTCAGTTGTTTGCCGGGGTTCTGGAACACCTTCTCCGTCCGGTCGAACTCCACCATCTCCCCGAGGTACATGAACGCCGTGAAGTCCGAGACCCGCCCCGCCTGCTGCATGTTGTGGGTCACGATCAGCACCGTCACCCGCTCCTTCAGCGACTGCACCAGTTCCTCGATCCGCGCCGTCGCCACCGGGTCCAGCGCGGAAGTCGGCTCATCGAACAGCACCATCTCCGGCTCCGTCGCCAGCGCCCGCGCGATGCACAGCCGCTGCTGCTGACCCCCCGAAAGGTCATACGCCGGCTTGCGGAGACGGTCCGACACCTCGTCCCACAACGCCGCCGCCCTGATCGCCGCCTCCACCCGGTCCGCGATCTCCGACCGCCCGCGGAACCCCTTCATCCTCAGCCCGAACGCCACGTTCTCGAAGATCGACTTCGGGAACGGGTTCGGCTTCTGGAACACCATCCCGATCCGCATCCGCATCTCGATCGGGTTCACCCGCCGGTCGATGATGTCCGTACTGCTCGGGTGCAGCACGATCTGCCCCTCGTACCGCGTGTTCCGATAGAGGTCGTGCATCCGGTTGAAGCACCGCAGCAGCGTCGTCTTCCCGCACCCCGATGGCCCGATCAACGCCGTCACCCGCCGATCCGCGATCGGGATCGACACGTTCTTCACCGCCTGCACCTTCCCGTACCAGAAACTCAGCGAACGCACGTCCGCCTTGATCGGCGGGGGTATGTGCCGCCCCGACGCCACGCCCGGCCACGCCGACCACGCCTCGCGCAGCGCAGCCTCTCGAACCTCAACCTGCTCTGCGCCGGGGCGGTCCATCGTGCCGAGTCCTGCCGTCACCATCGGATCCGCCTCCTCATCCGGTTGCGGACCACGATCGCCAGTGCGTTCAGCCCCAGCGTAGCCACGATCAGCACGATCCCCGCGGCCGCCGCGTTCGTCAGGAACGCGTCCCCGGGCCTCGACACCCAGTTGAACATCTGGATCGGCAGCACCGTGAACCCCGAGTCCAGCCACTCGAACGGCCCGTACAACCCCCCGCCGTCCTCCTCGGGACGGGGGGTGAGCGGCGTCGGCGGCAGGAACGCGATGAACGTCAACGCCCCGATCGTGATCAGCGGCGCGGTCTCCCCGATCGCCCGCGACAACGCGATGATCACCCCCGTCGCGATCCCACCCGTCGAGTACGGCAGCAGGTGGTACCGCACGACCTGCCACCGCGTCGCTCCCATCGCGTACGCCGCCTCCCGGATGTGCTGCGGGATCGAACGCAGCGCCTCCCGAGT
This sequence comes from Phycisphaerales bacterium, assembly GCA_035443945.1. Lineage (GTDB taxonomy): Bacteria > Planctomycetota > Phycisphaerae > Phycisphaerales > UBA1924 > CAADGN01. The sequence continues at coordinate 31,191 of DAOMNQ010000014.1, forward strand.
CGCCACGATCACGATCGGCAGGATGAGCAACGCCAGCGTCAGCCCCCCCGCAAGGATGCTCTCCCCCAGCCCGAACGTGTACACAAACAGGCTCAGCGCCATCAGCCCGTACACGATCGACGGCACCCCCGCCAGGTTCGCGATGTTGATCTCGATGACCGCCGTGAACCAGTTCCGCCGGCTGTACTCCTCCAGATACACACCCGCCGCCACTCCCAGCGGGATCGCCGTGAACGCCGTCACAATCATCACGTAGAACGACCCCACGATCGCCGACGCGATGCCCGCCTGCTCCGCCTTTCGCGACGGGAACGACGTCAGGAAACTCCACGACAGCCGCCCCAGACCGGTCTTCGCCAGGTCCAGCAGCAGCGCGCCAAGCACGAGCAGCGCGATCACCGTCAGCGATGCGCCGAGAACCTGGAACCCGAGGTCCTGGTACCGCCGGAACCGGATGGTGCGCTCGATCGGAGTCATCGCTCAGTACGCCTGCCTGAACCGCTTGCGGAGCACGTACCCCGCCACGTTGAAGCCCAGCGTGGCGACGAACAGCGTCAGCCCCGCCGCGAAGATCGCCTGGTACCCGATCTCCCCGTGCTGCACGTCCCCCAGGCTCACCGACACGATGAACGCCGTGATCGTCGCCCCCGGCTGGCCCGGGTTCACCGCGTCGAGCGGCCGTGCGGGGTCGAGGATCAGCGGCTGCTGACCCGCCGCCACCGCCACGATCATCGTCTCGCCCACCGCACGCGAGATGCCCAGCACGTACGCCGCCGCGATCCCCGACAGCGCAGCCGGAAACACCACCCGCGTCGCGGTCACGATCTTGTTCCCGCCTACCGCGAACGACCCCTCCCGCAGCAGCATCGGCACCGCCCGCATCGCGTCCTCGCTCAGCGAACTCACGTACGGAATGATCATGATCCCCATCACCAGCCCGGCGCCCAGCATGTTGAACGTCGGCAGGTCCGGCCACAGCCGCTGCAGCAGCGGCGTCACGAACAGCAGCGCGAAGTACCCGTACACCACCGTCGGCACCGCCGCGAGCAACTCCAGCACCGGCTTCACCGTCTCGCGCAGCCGCGCAGGCGCAAACTCGCTCAGCCAGATCGCGATGATGCTCCCGACCGGCAACGCAACCGCCAGCGCGACCATCGTCGTCACCAGCGTCCCCAGCAGCAGTGGCACGATCCCGTACCGCGGCACCGCGAACTGCGGCGTCCACATCGTGTCCGTCAGGAAGTCCTTGATCCCCACCGCCCGGAAGAACGGCACCGACTCCGAGATCAGGATGTACACGATCCCCAGCGTCACCGCGATCGAGGACGCCGCCGCCAACGCGAGCACTCCCTGCATCCCCCGGTCAACCAACGCACGGCGGAATCGCATCGCAGCCGCTGCGTCAGCGCGCGGCACCGATCGCTCGACCGGCTTCGCGGCTTGTGCGGCATCCCGCGGCTGCACCATCTCGCTCCGGGGCGGATCGCCCACGCTGCATCACTGTGTCGGCTGGCGGGCCAGAATCTCCTCGACCGACACCCCAACCTCCGGCTCCCCGCCGAACGCCGTCCCCGTCTGCCCAGAGCGTAGCCGATCGCGGGACATCTCGTAGGCACGCGCCGGCAGCGGCAGGTACTTCACCTCCTCAGCCAGTTCCGCCACGTGCTCGAGATAGTAATCGACGAACTGCTTCACCCAGGGCTTGGTCTCGTACGAGTTCCTGTTCACGTACAGAAACAGCGGACGCGACAGCGGGTTGTACAGCCCCTTCACCACGTTGTCCATGTCCGGCAGCATCGGCCCGTGCTCGTCCTGCTCCCAGTCGATCGCAACCGCGCGCAGCCGGTTCGTGTTCTCCGCGTAGTACGCGAACGGCAGGTACCCGAGCGCATACCGGTTGCCCTCGATCCCGCGAACCAGCACGTTGTCGTCCTCGCTCCCCGTGAAGTCCCCCCGGCTCGACTTCGCCTTTCCAACCACCGCCTCCGTGAAATAGTCGAACGTCCCCGAGTCCGTCCCCGGCCCGAACAGGTCGATCTTGTGCTCGGGCCAGCCCTCGCGAACCTGGCTCCACAACGTGATCTTCCCCTGCGCCTCAGGCTCCCACAACTTCTTCAACTCCTCCACCGTCATGGTCGCCGCCCACGTGTTGTCCTTGTGAACAGCCACCGTGATCGCGTCGAAACAGATCGGCAACTCGAAGTACTCCACCCCGTTCTCACGCGCCAGCGCCATCTCCCCGGCCATGATCGGACGCGACGCGTTCGAAATGTCCGTGTCACCACGGCAGAACTTCTTGAACCCGCCGCCAGTCCCCGAAATCCCCACCGTCACCTTCACGCGCCCCCGCGTCGAGTTCTGGAACTCCTCCGCCACCGCCTCCGTCACCGGGAACACCGTGCTCGAACCGTCGATCCGCACCAGCCGGTCCTGGGCCACCGCCGACCGCGCCCCCGGAACGACCGAAACGCCGAACGCAAGAACCAACGAAGCCGCCGTGCCCAACAGTCCGATGCGCGTGCGCATGCGTGTCTCCTTGAAGTTCGCCGCATCCTAGCGAACCGCGAGAAACGCGATACCCCACACGGCCTGAATCCGCCAGAATTCCGGCTAAGTTTGCGCTAAGGAGCCGCCACCCCTGACGACCAATCGCGTCACCGGCCGCCCATACGGAACGTGATCGGCCGCGGGGTGTCCGCCTCCGGCCCGCCGTCCGTCGGCGTGAACAACGCCGTCAGTTCCGTCGTCGTCGCCGGGAACTGGTCCGTCGACGCCTGCCGGATATCCAACTGGAACAGATGCACCGGCCCCACCGCGTTCCGCCGCCGCGTCGCCGCAAGCATCCCTTCCGTCATCGTCCACGTCGCCAGTTCGCGCTCCGACGCACTATCCGTAAGCGTGAGCCGAACCCCCCCGTCGCCGTGCACCGGCACCGGGTAGCCGTTGATCCAGAAGTACATCGTCACCAAAAGCGTGTCCGGGTACCCGTTGCGGTCCTCGTCAACCGGCGCATCCACCCCCAGCGTGACGTACGACACCGGGGCACCGGCCGGCGCGGGCGGGATCGCCGGCTTGCGAGCATCGCCCGCGGACGGCGACGACGCACACCCGCACAACAACGCCAATGCCGACACAAGCGCCACGGCCGCCGATCGCGCCGCAACTCGCAACCATCGATCATCGGCCGTCATCGGTCATCTCCTCACGCCGCGCCCGGTCCGCGGGGAAACGCGGAACGCTATCCCAGTCCACGCCGCTCGACACGGGACGCATCGAGTCCGCGTCCGGCTCGCCCCGACGCTCATCCGCCGGGATCTTCGGCGCGTCCGCCGGGAACTCGTCCATCGGCTGCGGCGAGAGTCGCTTCGGCACCTCGGTGTCGTCGAGCGCCTTGAGCACGCGATTCGGGTCGCTGATCCGCATGATCTCACCGTCGCTCAGCCGCTGGTAGCGCTCGATCGAACCCTCGCCACCCGGCACGATCCGCGGCGTGAGAATCACGAGCAGTTCCGTCTTCTGATTCTGCTTCACGTTCGACCGGAACAGGCCCCCCACAACCGGCAAATGCCCGAAGAACGGGATGCGGTTCTCCCGCTCCTCCGCCGTCGTCTGGATCAGCCCCCCGATCACCACCGTCTGCCCGTCCATCACCGCCACCGTCGTCTCCACCTTGCGCACGTTGATCACCGGGCTGGAGAGGTTCTCCGAGATCTGGATCTCGCGCTGGCTCAGCGTCGAGATCTCGGGACGGATGTCCATCCGCACGAACCCGTCAGGGCTGATCGTCGGCACCACCTGCAGGATGATCCCGATCTCGCGCCGCTCCACGTCCGAACGCACGTTGCCCGTGTCCGACCGGTCGAACGCCGACACCAGCCCGATGTCCTCGCCCACCTGAATCCGCGCGATCTCGTTGTTCCGCACCGTCACCTGCGGCCGGCTCAGCACCTCCAGTTTCCCCTGCACCTCCAACGCACGGATCAGCAACTCGAAGTCCAGCGACGACACCGCGATGTTCGGCGTCCCGATCGCCGACGACACCCCAGTCCCCGCCGCGAACACGCCGATCTTGTACGCATCGTTCCCCAGCCCCGTGTCGCCGCCCACGCGAACGTCGAACCCCCACGTGTTCTCCGCGTCCAGCGTCACCTCCGCCAGCAGCACCTGGATCATCACCTGCGGCGGCGCGGCGTCCAGTTCCCGCACGATCCGCTCCACCGTGTCCAGGTACCGCGGCGACGCCGAGATCAGCAACTTGTTGCTCTTCTCGTCACCGACGATCGTCACCTCGTTCTCCAACTGCCTCGCCGCAGAGCCTTGCATCTCCGCGCTCAGCGTGCGCTGGAGCCGGTCCGCCTCCGACTGGAAGTACCCCTGCAGCGTCTGCTCCACGTCCATCGCCCGCGCGTTCGCCAGGTGCACCACCATCTGCTCGCGCTCGTTCGCCTGGATCGAGTCCAGTTCACGCACCACGTCCCCCACCAGTTCCAGGTACTCCTCCGTCCCCGACACCAGCAGCGAGTTCGTCCTCGCGTCGATCGTGATCGACAACTCCTGCCGAACGTCCGGCACCGCCGTTACGTTCGTCCGCCCCAGCCCGCCCAGCGTCGGGTCGTCCTCCGCGCCCGGCATCCCCGTCGGGATCAGCACCAGCCGGTCCCCCTGCTGCTGGAGGTTGAACAGGTCGCGGAGCAACGTCGCCATCGCACGCGCGTCCGCGTTCACCAGCCGGTAGTGCTCGATCTTCCGCGACCCCGCCCGGCTCATGTCCAGGTCCGACACGATCGCCGACACCAGGTCAACGATCTGCGTCGGAGCCGCCACCATCACCGAGTTCGTCCGCAGGTCCGGCGTGATCCGCACCTGCTCACGGATGAAGTCGTCCACCTCCGCCTCGGTCATGTCGCGCCCCGCAAGACCCTCGGCCCCCTGCGCCACCTGATCCCGGAAGTACCGCAGCCGAACCGCCTGCCCGCCCGCCGCACCAGACAGCGAACGCCCCGCCAGCACGCCCTGGATCAACTGCACCACCTCGATCGCGTTCGCCGACTTCAACTCGATCCGCCGAACGTCCTGCACCGTCGCGATCTCGTTCGTGTCCAGCCGCTCGACCAGCCCCCGGATCACGTTCACGTCGTCCTGCGTCCCGCTCACGATCAGCGCGTTCAGACGCGGGTTCGGCACCACCAGCACGCTCCCCGCCCCGCGACGCTCGTTCTCACGCTGCACGTACAGGCTGTTGATCGACTGCACCGCGTCCGCCGCACGCGCGGCCTTGAGTTGGATCAACGCCACCCGCTCACCGAGCAGGATCGCGTTCGCGTCCCTCCGCAACGCATCGATGAAGTCCCGCACCAACTGAAGGTTCTCGTCGCTGCACGCCAGGATCAGCAGGTTGTTCGTCGCGTCCGGCACGATGCTGAACACGTCCGCCGGCGACTGCACGCTCCCCGCCCGCTGCGTCGCCGCGATCCGGTCCCGCATCAGCCGGTCCAGACTCGCCGCCAACTGCGTCACGTTCCCGTCCGGCACCGGGATCACGTGCAGCCCCACCGAGTACGACGCGTCCGCCGTGTCCAGCGACTCGATCAGGCTCCCAACGACCTCGAAACTGCGCTGGCTCGTCGCCACGATCAGGCTGTTTGTCCGCACGTCCGACGAGATGACCAGCCGGTCCTCCTGCCGCAGCGAACCCGCCTGCTCGCGCTGCCGGAAGACGTCCCCGATGATCGCCCCGACCCGGTCGGCCAGCGCGTGCTTCAGCGGGAAGAACCGCACCAGGTTCCCCGCGGCCGCCAGTTCCACGTCCAGGTGCGACACCAGTTCGTTCACCAGCCGCAGGTTCGCCGGCGTCCCCACCACGATGATCGAGTTCAGGTCCGTCTCCGGCGTGATCGACAGGCCCACCAGCGGCGCAAAGATGTCCGACTCGATCCGCGACGCCGGGTCCATCGGGTCGCCGCCCTTCTGCACCATCCGCACCCGCGCCGCCTGGTTCCGAAGCGCGGCGATCTCCGGCGTCGACGCCTGCGAGTCGATCAGCACGCTCCGCAGCGTCGCCGCAACCGTCCGCGCGTCAGCGTGCGCCAGACGGATGATCGTCGGCTCCACCCACCGCTCCGCCCGGTCGTCGTCCAGGTCGCGGATCAGCACCTCCACCAGCGCAACCGCCTCCTCACGCCCGGCCACGATCAGCGCGTTCGTACGCTCGTCCACCGAAACCGCGATCTCGCCCGCCAACGCCTGCCCCGTCGCCGTCGAAGGCTGCCCGCGCCGCTGCGTGCCCGGAAGACGCCGCAGCGCCTCGCCCTGGCTGAACAACTGTTCGATGATCCCGCGCACGCGCACCGCCGCCGAGTTCTCCAGCGGGAAGATGCGCACAACCACCGCGTCCCCGATCGGCAGCGTGTCCAGCGAACGCACCACCGACTCCATCACCCGCACGTTCGCCTCCGTCGAGGCGATCACCACCGCGTTCGACTGCACGTCCGGCACCAGCCGAATCGGCTTGGAAAGGTCCAGTTCCAGCCTCCCCTCGTCAAGCCCCGTCGGCCGAAGGTTCAGCCGGCGCACGTGCTCCGACAGCGCGGCCGCCTGGCTCGAACCCGACGCCTGCTGCGACGGGTCCAGCATCGCACGCAGCGTCTGCACCAGCGCATCGGCCGACGCCAGCCGCAACTGGATCACCGACGCGTGCTGCGTCGCGTCCGCCGGCGCGGCGTCCAACGCGCGCACCAGCCCCACGATCACCTGCCCGTCGTGCGCACCCGCGATCACCGCCAGCGCCTGCCGCGTCTTCAGCGGGATGAGCGTCACCGGCTCCGAGACCACCCCCGGCCGATCGCCCTGCGGCGGGCGCGTCACGCCCATCTGCTCCAGCATCTGCCGCACCGCTTCCGCCGAGTTGTTCTGCACGTCGATGATGAACACCCCCGGCGCAATCCCCCCCGCGCCGATCGGCTGGTCCACCCCGTCCGGCGCGACCGCCGGCGTGTCCAGTTCACGCACCACCCGCTCGATCTGCTCGTAGACGCCCGGCGACGCCGCGATCACCAGCGAGTTCGTCGTCCGGTCAACCTCCACGCTCAGCGTCTCGCCCAACTGCTGCGCCACCGGCGTGAACGTCGCACGGATCGTCTGCTGCAACCGCGCCGCCGGGATGCTCGTCAGCCGCAGCACGTGAGGCGAAACCCGCAGCCCGCTCCCGGACACGATCGCCTGCGCAAGCGCCCTGATCTGCGCAAGTTCCGTCCCCTCCGCCCGCACGATCAGCGCGTTGCTCGCGTCGTCCCCGTACACCAGCACCGCACCGGGGCCGCTGCGCCGGATGCGGTCCGACTGGAACATCTCGCGGATCGCCTGCGCGACCTGCGACGCCCTGCCCGTGTCGATCGGGATCACCGTCGGCTCCGGCGTCGCCGCGAACCCCGGCACGTCCAACTGCTCCACCACCCGCTCGATGCGCAGCAGTTCCTGCCGACCCGCCGACACGATCAGCGAGTTCGTGAACACCTCCGCCGACACCGAGGGCGTCCCCTCCGCCGACACCAGCACCGGCGGCGGAACAGCCGCCGACCGCTCGTCCTGCCGCACGCCACGGTTCGCCTGGTCCTGCGCACGTCGCAACTGCTCCGCCTGCACCTGGTCCTGCAACTGCGCCCGGAACCCCTCGTTCAGCGCCCGGGCCACGCTCGTCGCGTCCGCGTGCTTCAGCGGGATCACCACCAACTGCCGCGACGTGTCGTACTCCTCCGTGTCCAGTTTCGACAGCAGCGCCCGGATGTTCTCCCATTCCCCCTCGTCCGCGCTGATCACCAGCGAGTTGCTCGTCGGGTCCGCGATGATCGTCGCGTTCCGCGCCCCCGCCGTCGTCGCCTCGGCCGCGAACCGACCGTAGAACACCCCCAGCGCCTTCGCCGTCTGCTCCGCGTCCGCGAACTCCAGTTTCACGAACTCCGTCTTCCGCCCCGGACCCGACGGCACGTCCAACTGCTCGATCATCTCCCCGATCTGCCGCATCTGGTCCGGCGTCGCCAGAATGCTCAGCGTGTTGTCGATGCTGTTGAAGTCGATGCTCGGGTCCGGCTCCCCCGTCCCCCGCGGCCGGTTCCGAAGCAGCAGGTTCAGCGTGAAGCGAACGTCCGTCGCCAGCGCGTGGTTCAGCCGCACCACCTTGAACTGCTGCATCTGCTGCTCAGGCTCAACATCCAACCGGCGAACATGCTCCTGCACCTGCGCGATCGCCTCGTCCGAACCTGTCAGCATGATCGAGTTGCTGCGCACCACCGGCGTGATCTTGACCTTCAGGTTCTCCGGCAGCGCGGCACGCAGCGCCTCCACCACCTCCTGCACCCGCGCCTTCTCCAGGCCTATCGTCACGATCGAACCGACCTGCCGCACCTCGTCAAGCATCGCCACCAGACCGTCCACCTGCGCGAACACCTTCCCGGGCGCGGACACGATCAGCGAGTTCGTGCTCGGCTGCGCCGTCACGATCACCCGGTCCTCCGCCCGCCCCGTCGCCGGGAACTGCTCGCGGAGCACGTTCGCCGCGTCCGCCACGCTCGTGTTCTGCAGGTAGTACATCTCCCGCCGCCGATCCGGCCCCAGTTCCGGCTGGTCCAACTGCGCCACCATGTCCCGGATCATCCCCATGCTCACGGGGTCCGCCGACACCAGCAGCACGTTCCCGTCACGCGAGCCGATGATCGAGAGCGCGTCCTCCGGCAGCCCCTCCGCCCGCGCCCGCTCCAGGAAGAACTGACGCAGGCTGTTCCCCGCCCGGTCCGCCTGCGCGTGCTCCAGCCGGATCGACTCGATCACCTGGTCCGGCCGCCCGCTCGCCGTGTCCAACTGCTCGATGTACTCCTGCGCGCGCTCGATCTGCGCCCCCTTGCCCACCAGGATCAGCGTCCGCCGCCGACGGTCAACCTCCACCGTCACCGCGTCCGGGTCCGGCCCACGCCACGTCCGCCACCCCGGCGTCACCATCGAACGCTGGATCACATTCGCCAGCGCCTGCGGGTCCGCGTTCCGCACCGGCACCGCCCGAACCACCAGCGCGGTCAGGTCCGAGCGCGGCTGGTCCAGCGACGCGATGATCCGCTCCATCATCTCCATCGTCTCGCCCTGACCCATCAGCACGATGCTGTTCGTGTGCTCGTTCGGGCTGACGAACAACTTGTCCGCGCTCGCCGCGTCCGGCCGCGGACCGAACCACGGCATCCGCTCGTTCTGCAGTTCCCACGAGATGTTGGTCACCGTGTCCCCGATGTCCGTCACGCGAACGTGCTGCAACTGCACAATGTTGAACCGCATCTCCTTCGACGGCGCTGCCTCGTCGAACGTCGACGCCAGCGACCGCAACTGCTCGAAGTCCTCGTCGCTCGCCGCGATCACCACCGTCCCGCTGCGCCGGTCGCCCGTGATCGCCACGCCCGGGCCCGCCCGCCGCCCCGCACGCTGCGTCGCCTGCGCCCGGTCCTGGTAGAACTGCCGCAACGCCTGCGACACCGTCTGCGCGTCCGCGTTGTGCAACCTGATCGCACGCACTGGCAGGTCCGCCACCTTGCTCGTGTCCACCTCCGCCACCACCGAACGCACGTCCGCAAGGTCCTCCTCCGACGCCCGCACCACCAGCAGCCCCGACTGGTCCTCCGCCGAAATCTGAATCCGCTCACGCCGCCCCGGGTCGCGACCGATCAGCACCTGCTCCACGATCCGCTGCACCGTGCTCGGCTGCGCGTGCGCCAGCGGCAGGATCGCCAGCGCCAGCCCATCCTCTGCCTGCCGAACGTCCGCCGCGCCCAGCAGACGCACGATCTCCTCGTGCTGCGACGCCGACGCCGTCACCAGCATCGAGTTCGTCCGGTCGTCCGCGATGAACCTCGCCCGCGGCAGGTCGTTCGCCCCCGGACCCTGCCGCTGCGCCTCGAACAACTGCTGCAGCGTCGGCGACAACTCCGTCGCCCGCGCGTTCTCCAACGCATAGCGCCGGATCGCCAGCCGATCCGCCACCGGACTCTGGTCCAGCAGCGAGATCAGCCCGTCGATCAGCCCGATCGCCTCGTCCGGCGCGGCCACGATCACCGACGTGCCGCCCGGGTCCGGCGTCACCGTCACGAACGACGGATCCACGGCCCCGCGCACCGGCGCCTCCCCCGGCGCGACCACCGTCAGGTCCAGCCCCCGAAGCCGCTGCGCCTGCCGCCCGCGCGGCGTAATCTGGAACAGGTCCTGGATCGCCGATGCCGCCCCCGCAGCCGTCACGTTCGACAACGGATAGATCTTCACCGTCAGCGACCGCTGCGCCTCCAGCGAGGCCAGCGACGCGATCAGCCTTCCCACCGTCTGGAAGTCCGTCTCGTTCGCCCACACGATCAGCGCGGTCTCGCTCGGGTCCGGCGCGACCGCGACGCGCCCCGTGAACCCGCCCGGGTTGTCCGCCGACACTCGCCCGACGTTCCCCACCGTCTGCGACACCAACTGCTGGATCGCCCGCGCATCCGCCGACGCCGGCAGCGTCACGATCCGCACCGAAGTCGGCTCCGCCGGCATCTGCTGCTCGATCAGCCGCGCAAGTTCCAGCACCCGCTCCGTCAGCCGCGGCGAACCCACCACCACCAGGCTGTTCGACGCCGGGTCCACCGCGATCCGAACCGTCGGCTCCTCGGCCTGCCCCTCGGGCTGCGAAACGACCGCGGCCCCCACGAGCCACAGCATCAGTCCGTGCGGGCCTCCGTTCAGCGCGGGCGCGCCCCGAAACCCCGCGTCGCTGCGCGGTTCCCCCCCCCCC
>DAOMNQ010000014.1:41995-51843 GCA_035443945.1 Phycisphaerales bacterium
GTTCCTCCGTCGAGATGATCTCGACCTTCACGCCGCCCTGCTGCTCCAGCAGCCGCTTGAGCGTCGCCGCCATCAACTGAGCGTCCGCACGCGAGCGGTCGATCGGGATCATCCGCATCTGCCGGCTCGTCGTCAGCGTCGCCGCGTCCAGTTCGCGCGCCAGCCGGTCCACCGTCTGCATCTGCGCCGCCGTCGCCCGCACGATCAGCGCGTTCCCTCCCGCGTCCACCCGGATCGTCGGAGCCTGCCTGCCTTCCGCCTCATCCGCGAACACCGCCTCCAGGTTCTGCGCCAGCATCGTCGCGTCCGCGTTCACCAGCGGGATCACGCGCACCAGCCGCTCGCCCTCCGGCCCACCCTCCGGCGGGGCGTCCAGTTGAGCGATCACCTGCTCGGCCAGTTCCAGCACCGCGGGCGATGCGCTCACCACCACCGCGTTCAGCCGACGCTCCGCCGCCACGCGCACCTTCGCTGTCCGTTCGTCGTCCGACCCGCGCAGCAGGTACTGCCACCGCTGCCACTCCGGCAGCAGTTCCATCGTGGACTCGCGCATCAGCACCTGCTCGACGATCGGAGCCACCGTCTCCGCCCGCGCGTGCCGCAGGAACACCGTCCGCACCGACACCCGGTCCGGCTCCACCGTCGCGTCCATCTCGCGCACCAGTTCACCCGCCTGCGCCAGCCGCTCCGCCGACGCCGCAACGATCACCGAGTTGCTCGCCGGCTCCGGCGTCACCGTCGGCGTCGGCTCGCCCGGCCGCGCCTGCGCCATCAGCGCGGCCCGCAACGCCTCCGCCGCCGTCGCCGCCTGCCCGCGCTCGAACCGGAACACCGCCACCTGCACCGACCGCGACGCCGCCGGCTGGTCCAGCGTCTCCACCAACTGCCGAGCCATCGGCACCAGCACGCTCGGCGCGCTGATCACCAGCCGGTTCGCCTGCGCATCCGCGTTCACCCGCGGCGACGCCACCGACACCCCCGCACGCTCCGCCTGCAACAACTCCGCGGGCCACCGCGTCCGGTCGGACACCAGCGACTCCACCGTCCCCGCCACCGCCCGCGCATCCGCGTGACGCAACTCGACCACCGCCAGTTCCGTCTGCGGCACAGCAGGCACCCGATCGTCGAACTCCGCCATCAGCCGCACGGCCTCCGCCACCTGCTCCCGCGTCCCCACCGCGACGATGCTCCCCGAGCGGGCGTCCGGCGTCAGTTCCATCGCCCGCCTGCCCTGCGGGACCGTCTGGTTCACGATCCGCGCCACCGTCTGCGCCAACTCGCCCGGCGCGGCCCGCGCGGGCGTGAACGTCTCCACCACGCGCCCGGTCGTGTCCACCGCTTCGTCGAGCCGCTTGATGATCGTGCGCGCCAGGTCCAGCGTCTCCGCCGGTGCGGACACGATCAGCGAGTTCGTCCGCTGCTCCGCCTCCACCCGGATCGTCGGACGACGGAACAACTCCGGCGTGCGCGCGTACCGCAACTGCAGCGTCAGGATCCGCGGGTCCGTCTCCTGCTGCTGCATGAGCAGCCGCTCGACCGTCTGCGCGATCTGCGTCGCGTCCGCGTGCTCCAGCGCGAACGTCTCGACGCCGATGGTCTCGGGGTCCACCGGCCGCACGTCCAGCGGCGTGATCAGTTCCTCGACCTTGCGCAGGTCCACCTCAGCCCCCGAGAGGATCAGCGCGTTCGACCCGGCCGCCGCCAGCACCGTCACGTCGCCGCCCCCCGGCAACTCCATGCTCGGGATCGTCGCCGTCAGCGTCTGCGCCACCTGCGCGGCGTCCGCGTACGAGAGCGGCGCCACACGGATCACCCGACGCCCCGACGCCGCAGCCTCAGTGTCCAGCGCGCGCACCAACTCCTCCGCGATCTGCTGGATCGCTTCCGGCGCGGAGATGATCAGCGTGTTCGATCCCGTGTGCGACGACACGTTCAGCAACGACTCAGCCGCCGCGGGCGAGCGCCCCGCCCGCTCCTCCTCGTCCCGCAGGCGCGTCGCCAGCAGATCCCGCAGCAGCGGCTGCAACCGCTCCGCCCGCGCGTGCTTCAGCGCGTACATCTTCAGCGTCGTTGCGGGCCGATCCGGCGCCTGCCCGATCTCTTTCAGCACACGCTCAACGTCCGCGAACACCGCCGACGGCCCGCTCACCACCAGCGAACGCGTCGCCGGCTCCGTGCTCACCGTCACCTGCGTCCGGCTCCCCACACGGAACGCCCCGCTCGACGAGAGTTCGCGCAGCGTCCGCGCCACCGCCTCCAGGTCCGCCCGCTCCAGCCGGTACGTCCGCACCTCCGCGTCGTCGCCCCGGTGCTGCTGGTCCAGCGAACGAACGATCTGCTCGAACCCCGCCAGACGCTTCCCCGGCGCATCCACGATCAGCGAGTTCGTCGCACGGTCCGCCCGAACCGTGATCTCCTTCGGCAGCCGAAGGTCCGGGCGCGGCAGCCGCGTCCGCGGATCGATCGGCATCGGCGGCTCGGGGTACATCTGGTCGATCGTCTGCGCCAACTCCTCCGCACGCGCCCACGCCAGCGGGAAGATGCGGATCTCACGCCCCTCCGCGTCCAGCGCCTGCGTCTCGTTCAACTGCTCGACGATCGCCTCGATCTCCGGCAGCACGTCCGGGTGCGCCGAGACGATCAGCGTGTTCGTCGGGTCGTCCGCACGCACGCTCACCGGCTGCTTCGAGCGCTCCTCCGGCGTGCGCTGGTCGAACGACGACTGCAGCACCTGCGCCAGGTTCCCCGCGTCCGTGCTCCGAAGCCGCAGAATCCGCAGCGGCGGCCTCTCCCCCGCCTGCCGCGCGTCCACGCTCCGAACCAACTGCTCGATCACCGCCAACTGCGCGGGCTGCGCCGCAACCAGCAGCGAGTTCGTCGACTCGATCGGCTCGAACACCGGCCTCGGCCCGCCCTGGATGATCAGCGACTCGCTCGCCGACGCCATCTCATCCAGAAACGCGATCACCTCATGCACGCTCGCGAGTTTCAGTTCGATCATCCGGACCTCGCGCACCGGCGAGATCAACTGCTGCACCTGCCCGATCACACTCGAAAACTGCTGCATCCCCGCCGGATCGCCCATCACCAGCAGGTTCCCCGACACCGCGTCGATCTCGATCTCCACCCGCCCCTGCTGCTCCCGAGGCAGCCCCTCGTTGAGCCTCGCCAGCAGTTCCTCCACCCGCGCCCGAACCTTCGCCGGGTCGCCCGCCCCCGCCGGAACCACCCGGAACTCGCGCAGGCCCGGCTCCTCCGCGTCGAGTTGCGCGATCAGCCGCTCCAGAACCCCGTGCTGCGACGGCAGCGCACGCACGATCAGCGTGTCCAGTTCGTCCAGAGGCTCGAACGAAGGCTCGTGGTACGCCGATCCGTCATCCGGCGTCAGCATCGGACGCGCCAGCCTCACCAGCCTCTGCCCCAACTGCGACGGCACCGCCGTCTTCAGCGCATACGCACGGCTCTCCACCTCCACAACCACCGCCGACTCCGCCGTCCGAAGCAACTGCTCGAACCGCGCCAGACCCGCGCGCGTGCCGATCAGCGTCACGCTCCGGCTCTCAGCGTCCAGCGTCGCACGCACAGGATCGCGCTCCGTTTCCCCCGTCGCCGAATCCAGTTCCTGCGCCCGCGCCAGCATCGCCGCGGGGTCGCCCGTCGCGATCCGAACGACTCGCACGTCCACGTCCGCCCCCGAACGAACGTCCAGACCCGCGATCAGCCCCTCCAGCGCGGCCACGTCCGCAGGCGGACCCGCCACCAGCAGGCCTCGCCCATCCGGCGTCGCCGTAAACCGCACCGCCGACTGCTGCCGCGGCGTCAGCATCCGCGACAGAATCTGCTCGACCCGCGAAGGCTCGACGTGCTTCAGAGGCACCACCCGCCCGACGCTCTCCGCCGCGGTCTGCCGCGCCTGCCCCGTCGCCGCCGCCGGGTCGACCTCGCCGATCAGCGCGGTCGCCTGCATCAGCAACGCAGGCGACGCCACCACGCTCACCTTGTTCACCGTGCCCAGCGGCACCACCACCGGCTTCGACTCCGCGGGCACCGACGCGAACAGCGCGCCCAGCCGCTGCGCCGCCTCGTCCGGCGTGATCGTCTCCAGCGCGAACGTCATCATCTGCCGATCGCCGGCCAGCCCGTCCCCCGGCACGTCGATGATCGCGATCAGTTCCCGCACCGTCCGCAGCCGCGCCTCCGGACCGACCGCGATCACCGAGTTCGTCCGCTTGTCCGACTCCAGGCTCAGACCCGCGATGTCGATCTCCTCGAGCGTCCGCACCTTCCCGTCCTGCGGGTTGATGATCTGCTTCACCACCCGCTGCCCCACCAGCCCCTTCAACGCGGTCACCGCCTGCTCCGCGTTCGCGTGCCGCAACCGGAACAACTCGAACGCCGAGTCCACGGGCCGCTGGGCGTCGATCAGCCCGACAACGTCGCGCAGACGCACGCACTGCGCCGCCGTCTCGACCAGGATCAGCATGTTCTGCGCTTCGACCGCCGTCACCGCGCCGAACGGCGCGAGCAAGGGCTTGATCTGCTCCGCCACCACCGTCGCCCGCGAGTTCTGCAGCGGGATCATCACCGTCAGGATCTGGTCCGGCGTCACCCCCGGTGGGATCAGCGACGCATCGAACACCTCGCTCGGCCTCTTCACCGCGTCCGCCAGCGTCGAGAGGTACAGATAGTTCTCCTCGCGCCGCAGCATCACCCCGTGCATCCGCAGGTTCAGGTTCAGGATGCTCAGCGCATCCGCGAACGAATACTCCGTCTGCCCGCCCACCCACGTCATCGCCCCCGCCGGCGCCGCCGCCTCGCGCACGATCGGCAGCCCCGTCGTCCGCGAGAAGTAGTCCAGCACCTGGTCGAACGGCGTGTCCTTGAACACGAACCCGACCCGACGCTCCTCCGCCTGCGCGGGCGCAGGCTGCGCCGCGTCCGACGCGGGCGCCGCCGACGCCGGCCCCTCGGGCGCAACGATCGCCTCCGGCGCCTCCGCGCTCTGCGCAAACACCGAGCACGCCCCCCCCGCCGCCGCGAAGAGGGACGCCGCCACCATCAGCCGTCTCTGTGCCTGCCGGGCCATGGACTCGCTCCTTCTGCCAACGAACGCCGCCCTCCGGCGGCCGCCTCGGCTAGTAGCCACTATACCAGAACCTCCGACCGCCGGCTCACTGAACCGGCTGCCGTTGCGCAAGTGTCTCATTCAACAGGACTTGGAACGCCTGCTCCCCGATCCTGAACACGGCCTTCTCCCCGCCCGCCTCGACCAGCACCGCGTCCAGCACCCCATCGCCCGGCCGCAGCGACCGCCACTCCCCGCTCTTCAGATTCACGAGCCACGCCTCCACCTGCCCCCCGGCCGACACCACCGCGTTCAGTCGCCACAGGTCATACGGCGGGGGCGGCGGCGGCGGCGGCGGACGATCCGCCTGCCGCTGCTCTTGCCTCGGCTGACGCGGCGGCGGCTCCGGCTTCGGCGGCGCGAACGCATTCCGCGCCGCCACCGACGCCGCGAACCGCTGCGCCTCCTCCGCAGGCTCCACGATCACCGGCGGCGTCGTCTCCGAGTCCTTCGCTACATCCGGCAGCACCACCGTCTGCACGGACAGGCGCAACTCAAACTGCTGACGGTCCTCAGACTCCGGCCGGATCGTGAGCGACCCCACCCGCGCCACCCACGGCTGCGCCTGCGCCAGCGCGATCGCCCGCGTCACCTGCTCCAGCGTCCCCTTCGCGCGCAACTCGCCCGCCACCGTGTAGAAGTCCGCGACCCGCAACTGGTCCCGCGTGAAGTCGCGCACGCGCTCGCGCGCCGCCGGATTGCTCTCCGCCACCGGCCGATTCTGCGTCACCACGACGTCCCGCAAGCCCGCCGACGCCGCGATCGCGCTCAGCCCCGTGCGGAACCGATGCTCGACGACTTCCGCCGAGGCCCCCAGCGTCGCCGACGCACGCTCCACCAGCCGCTCGCGCACCCGGAACTCGTCCTCCATCTGATCCTCGAGCCACCGCGACGACTTCTCGAACGAGTCCAGCCGCGCCAGACGCTCAGCCGCCGGCTTCGCGTACAACCGCCCGTACCCGGCGTAGCCCACCCACGACGCCAAGGCCAAACCGACGACCCCCGCGATCAGCCGCCCCCGTGGCATCATCCGCCACCCCCGCCGTCCGCGGCACGCTCTCCAGCCGCGCCGTTCGCCGCACGATCCGGCCTCGCCAGCCCGGTCACCAGCGTGAAATCGAACCGGTTCGGCACGTCCGGCCCCGTCGTGTCCACCCGATACACCCGATCCGCCACCAATCGCCCGCGCAACTCATCCGCCGCAGTCCGCTGCTGCGAGCGCCCCTGCAACCGGAACCGCGATTCCTGCTGCTGCGACCACTTCCCCGTCGTGTACTGCCGCTCCCTCGACGCGAACGCCACGCTCGCCTCGAGCGACGCGTCGATCTGGTCCACCAGCGCGCTCCCGTCCGCCGGCGCCTGGTCGCCGATCCACTCCAGGTGCGCCAGCCAGTCCACGCCAAACCCCGACCACCGCTCCAGGTGCTCCAGGCGAGCCTTCTGACGCACGTGCTGCGAGTAACGCTCCACCAGTTTCTCGTTCCGCGCCTTCTCCGCTGCGATTCGCCCGTCCAGCGCGGCCAGCCGGTTCAGCCCCCACACATACGACCCCCCCCCGACCACGATCACCGCGAACACCCCCAGCAGCGCGGCCTGCCGAACCCGCGCGGCCCGATCCGGCGCACGCCTCGGGTTCGCAAAGTCCAGCCACTCCCGCGAGGCCAACTGCCCCACGAACAGCCCGATCAGCGGCACCAGCGGCAGCACCGCCTCCGCGCGCCGCAACTCCTCCGGCAGGTCAACCATCCCCGGCAACCCGACCCGCGACCACGGCAGTTCCAACTCCCGCCCGCACGCCGCCCCCACCGCCTCCACGCGCGCCCCCGAACCGAGCACCGCCACGCACTCGACCTCCGCCGAGTCGCGCGTGCCGCGGTAACTCATCCACGTCCGTTTCGCTTCCACCGCCAGGCGTTGCGCGAACGCCGGGTCGTCTCCCGTGGGCACGTCCACCCCGCGCGACGAGACCAGCCGACCCTCCTCGATCACCACCAGTTCCACCGTGTCGCCCGCGATCGCCACCCCGATCAGCGCGCCGTCCTGCCGGTGCGACAGTTCCGCCAGCAGCGCGGCCGCCCCTTCCCCCCGAAGGTGAATCCCCTTCACACGCAGACCCGCCGCCTTCGCCACCGACCGGCACCACGTCACCTGGTCACCGGGCAGCGCGCCCGCCAGCACCGTCGTCTCCGTCCCGTCCGGAAGGTCGATCGGCAGAAAATCGATCACCGCGCCCTGCATCGGCATCGTCAACTGCCGAGACATCTGCAGCGCGACCATCCCCGCAAGGTCCGATTCATCCTCAAACGAGCCGCGACCGTCAGGGAGCGGTTCCGACGGCCTCGGCAGCGAAAGCCGCTTCAGCACCACGTTCGCACGAGGCACCGCGAACACCGCCGCACGCGCCGTGATCCCAGCGTCGCGCAGCGTCTGCCGAAGCCACGCCCCCACCGCAGAAGCGTCCGACCCGTCGATCTCGCGCGGCAGTCGCGCGTTCACCCACGCCTTGACCTGCACCCGACCGCCCGAAACCTCCCCCCACACCGCGATCACCCCGTCGCGGTCCAGCGAGAGCACCACCGATGACTTGCGCCGAGTGTTCATCGACTGCGCGCCCTCCGTGGCGTCCAACGGCCGATGCGCGGATCACCGCCGGCCGAAGGGGCGGCCTCAACGCCGGACACGCCCGGGTCTCCGCCGGACGACGACTCCGCGCCGCTCTCGCCATCGTACCCGAACCCGTCATCCCCCGCCGACCCCTCCGAGCCGGTGGATTCCCCACCGCTCGCGATCGAACTCCGCGACATCCGCGTCGGCTCGTGCTTCGCCCAACGCTCCCACTCCAGCGGCGGCAGTCCCGACGCGGTCGCCGTGTTCTCCGGATCCTCCAACAGGTCCGCCTCGTCCTCAGGCCACTCGTCCGCCGCCTCCTCCGTACGCCCCGCATACAGCCGCCTCGCCAGCGGCAGCAGCGTCACGTCCCGCAAGTACGCCACCCGAGGCCTCTGCGACGACACGTCGATCACCGCCTCCAGCACCATCCGCTGCGCCAGCGGCGGCGCGTCCCCAGGCCCCACACGAACCCGCCACTGCATCGCCCGCGTCGTCAGCCACGGAACCGCCTCCTGGAACTCCGCCTCCGGC
This sequence comes from Phycisphaerales bacterium, assembly GCA_035443945.1. Lineage (GTDB taxonomy): Bacteria > Planctomycetota > Phycisphaerae > Phycisphaerales > UBA1924 > CAADGN01. Next base: position 50,262 of record DAOMNQ010000014.1, read on the forward strand.
ACGATCCCTTCCGCGGCAGGCCATGCGACGCTCTTCCGCGCTTCCTCATCCAGCCGCTCCCGCGCTGCCACGATCTCCTCCGCCATCGCCGCGTCGATGCCCGGCACGCACGCCAGCGCCTCGGCTGGCGCAGTGCTCAGGTCCACACGCCCGAGCAGGTAGTCGTCGTCGCTCGTGCAGAGGGCGTCGAGCGCCTCCGCCCAATCCGCCGGCGGCACCTGGAAGAACCGCATCACGCGCACGAAATCCGACTCGGACTTGAACTCCGTCCCGTTCTTCATGATCTGCTCGACCGCCTGCGCCACGCCCTCGCCGAACCGCTCCACCAACGCGCCCCGAAGACTGTCCGACCACGCCTGGTTCAGGTTCACGCGCTTGCGCCCGCGGTGCCGAAGCGGATCATCCCCCGCCCCGCTCTGCACGTTCGGATCAAACGAAAACACCGTCACCACGTCCGCAAGCGGCAGCGATGCCACCTCGCCCGCGAACGCCTCCCCGGATGCCCCCGCATCCTCGCCGTACAGCATCTCCGGCGTGAATCCGTCGATCGACAGCAACTCATCCACGCTCGCCAGCGGCCGCTCCGCCCGCGCCTCCACAATCCGCTTCGCCAGCGACTCCCCAACACCCGGCAGCAGCGCGAGCATCGCCTCCGTCGCCGTGTTCAGGTCCAGTTTCCCGCTCTCGCTCACGATCGGCAAACCGCCCGCCCCCCCAAGATCGACCAGCCGCACCATCCACCGGCGTCCCGCCTCGTCGGTGAACAACTCCCATTCCTCGGTGATGCGCGGCGACCGGCCGTCCAGCAGCGCATCCCGCTGCGACGACAACTCCGCCATCACCACCTGCACGCCGGACCACGCCAGCGCACGCGTCTGCGCACGCGTCACCGTCACCTCCGCCTCTGCGATCGACGCATCCGCGCTCACCAGCACCGTCGCCGCGGCCAATGCGCCCAGCGTGATCACCACCAGCACCGCGAACACCACCGTTCCCCGGCGTGCGGGCGTTCTCATCGCGACTCCCTCCACGCCGCCGATGGGCCGTCCGGCACGATGATCACACGCACCCGGTCCGGCTCTCGCTCCGGCAGGTCCGAAGGCACGATCTCGTCCTCCCACGCATCCGCATCATCGAACGAAACGGGCAGCGCGAACGGATCCTCCGCTTCCTCCCACTCCGATTCGTCGTCACCTTCCGGCTCGGGGGCCTCATCCTCGACCGCCGGTCGCGGCGCCGGATCGCCCGGCCGACGGAACCACAACGCCACCTCCACCGCCACCGGCAGATCACCCGCCGATTTGCTGTCGAACGAGTCCCGCCACGAACGCCCGTCGAAGTACCGCAGCCGCAGCGCGGACACACCCTCCGCCACCACCTCATCCGATCCCGCGCCCGGATCCTCCCCGGACCACCGCCGAAGTCTCACGCGACCCGACGACTCGTCGAAGCGAACCGCAAGCCCCTGCTCATCGCCCAGCGCGCCGGCCGCCGACCCGCCGTTCAGCGTCGGCCTCACCCCGCGCGACACCACACGCACCGACGCCCGATCCCCCCCGCCCCCCCCCCCCCCCCCCCCCCC
>DAOMNQ010000014.1:51853-59074 GCA_035443945.1 Phycisphaerales bacterium
GTCCGCCGCCATCGCCGTCAGGAAGTCCGCCTCCAGCCGCTCCAGCAGCAGCGTGCCCGCGCGAACCTCCCCGCTCAAAGCGAGCAGCGTGTCACGCCGCTCCAGCGAGTTCCAGAAGAACGACATCACCGCCCCCGACAGCGCGAGCAGCAGCACGATCGCCACCAGCGTCTCCATGAGCGTGAATGCACGCCGCGTCATGGCCGCCCCCCCCCATTGGGCCGCCGCGCCGGCGGATCGAACCGACCCGGCCGATCCAGCGGACTCTCGCGCTCGAACGGGTCCGGACGGTTGAATCGCTCCTGCCGTTCCCGCTCTCGCTCCCCCCGACGGATCGCGTCCATCAACTCGTCCTCGGCCCCCACATCGTCCTCCGCCAGCGCGCCCAGCCGAACCAACTGATGCAGCGTGAACGACGCCAGCGTCGCCCCGCCCGGCGACACCTTCAGCGAAGTCACCCGCACGTGCGTCAACTCCGGGAAACCCGAAGGCGAGGTCTCCACCACCAACTCCCACCCCGTCCCCGAGGGGGGGGCATCCGCGAACGCCCCCGTCTCCTCCGCACGCTCGCTCTCGTGCCACGCCGGCACAGGCCCGTTCAGACTCGCAGGCGATGCCACCCCGGCCTCGATCTCAGCCATCGCCGTCCGCGCCAGGTCCACCGCCAACGCAGCGTCACGCACTCGCTCCAGCGCGGTCGTCCCCTGCGTCAGCGCAGCCAGGATCGCCATCGCCGCCATCGCGAACATCGCCAGCGACAGAATCACCTCCAGCAGCAGCGCGCCACGCCGCAATCCGACACGACCGCTCGCACGCGACGCGATCACGGCCCGTCCCCCGCCGGAACCTCGAAGGCCGAAGCCTCGGCCCGGTCGGCCGGAGCGCTCCCACGCACCGCGCGCAGCGTCGCCCTCCCCGTCGCCGCGCTGATCCGCACCTCGACCGACCGCCCCTCCGGCCCGATCAGCCAGAACGGCGCGGTCTCCAGCGCGCCCCCGTCCGGCAGAAACACCGCGATCGTCAGCGGTCCATCCGCATACGCCGCCTCGCCTGAGTCCATCGGCGAAACACCAAACTCAGAACCCGCCCCCGCCGCCCCCAACCCGATGGCCTCCGCCGGCACCGGACGCTCCGCACTCACGCGAACCCCCGAAGGCAGCACGAAAACCGGAAACTCACGCGGCACGCCCGGACCTCCACCCGACGAAGCCCCACCCTCTCCCGGCGACACAAACCACCCGGCGCCCGAACCACTCGCCCCCGCAAGCCCCCCGACCGGGTCGTCTTCCCCCAGCGGACGAGCCAACAGCCGCAGCCCGTCGCGCGCCGGCTGCGCCACCAGCGCCACGGGCCGACCCTCCCGCAACGCCTCGGCCCGGCACAGCGCAAGCGCGCCCTCCAACTGCCGCGACGACTCGTCAAACAACGCGGCGCCCATACGCCGCGCCAACGCGGGCGCGGCAAGCGACGCCGCCGCGATCAGCAACGCAATCGCAACCAGAACCTCGAACAGCGTGAACGCTCCGCGTCGCACCTGTCGGTCCCTCCTCGCGCGGCACCCCGCGCGAACGGAGGATCAGCCGCGACCCGGCGGCATGAACGGGCCGCCGACATCGCCTTCCTCATCCTTCGGCCACGACGTCAGATCGTCCTCCCCACCCTGATCGTCCTCACCGTTCGGGCCGAACGACCACAGATCGAACTGACTCTCATCGCGGTCGCTGATCTGACGGTAACCCCACTCGTTCCCCCACCGGTCCGAAGGCCGCGGCTCCTCCAGATACCCACGCCACTTGCTCACGTCCGCCTCGGGGTCCAGCGCGTTCTTGTCCCACAGCACCCTCACGCCCTCGTCATCCGTCGGGTAGCGACCGAAGTCCAGCCGGAACAGACGCATCGCATCCTTGATCCGGTTGATGTCCACCTGCGTCATCGACTCCTTCGCCTGCTCCTGCCGGCTCAGCACGGCCAGGCCGACGAGCGCGCTCAGCGCCAGGATGATCGCAATCACGATCATCACCTCAACCAGCGTGAAGCCTCGGGCCAGGCTCCGGCGGACCTTGCGGTTCATGGTCGGGCGTCCTTTCTGCTCTGCTCCGGAGGCGGCGAAAGCCGTGGGCGTCCCTGCCACACTCAACCGCCACCGGGGACTGTGTCCTCGGCTCTTCTACCTGCCGCCCCGGCCCCCGGATCAGCCACCCGGGACGAACGGCACATTAGTCCATACTAGCATGAGCCGCACCGCCTCCGCAAGCCCCGCGAGAGATCGAACAAGGCACTTCAGTCTCGAATCAAGCAAAACCCCTTGCCCCATGCCCTTGATCCCTCGTCCCTCCTCCCTTGTTTCCTTCCCCTACCGGATGTCGCTCAACTGCGTCAGAGGCAGGATCAGCCCCACAGCCACGATCAGCACCACGATCGCGATCACGACCAGCAACAACGGCTCGATCAGCCGGACCACCGTGCTCAGCAGGCGGTCGATCCTCTTCTCGATCGTCTCGGCCACCGTGATGAGCACCTCGGCGACGTTCCCCGCCTCCTCACCCACCGCGATCATCTCGATCACGTCGTCCGCGAACAGCCCGCTCTCACGCAGGGGGGGGGCGAGCGCCTCGCCCGCGCGAACGCCCTCGATCGCCCCCTCCACCGCCTCCTCGAGCAGCAGGTTCCCCGCCGCCTCCCGGGCCGTGGACATCGCCGACAGCATCGGCACCCCGTTGGCCAGCATCGTGCCCAGCATCCGGCAGAAACGCGCCGTCGCCAGCGCGCGCACCAGCGGCCCGATGATCGGCCCGTGCGTCTTCACACGCGCGAGCGCACGACGAACGTCCGGCCGCCGCGCCGCCCACATGCCACCCACCACCAACGCCGCCACGACCCCCAGCGTCACCAGCCCGTAACGCCCCACCGCGTCGCTCGCCGTGAACACGACCTGCGTCACCAGCGGCACGTTCGGCAGGCGGTTGAAGATCGGCCGGAACATCGGCACGAACACCCCGAAGATGAACCCCAGCACCGCAACCCCGAACACCACCAGCGCGCACGGGTACACCAGGCTGCCGATCACCTTGCTCCGCAACTCCGCCTGCGCGAGCAGGAACTGGCCCAGCCTCGCCACCGCCGCGTCGAGAAACCCGCCCTTCTCGCCCGCGCGCACCATCGCCACCTGCACCTGCCGGAAGACGTCCGGCCGCCGCGCCATCGCGTCGCCAAGGTCCTCGCCCTCCGACACCGCGTCCGCCATCTCGCGGAACACCCGCGACAGCATCGGCTGGCTCTTGCGCGAGCCGAGCAGCCGCAACGCACGCATCATCGGCACGCCCGCGTGCAGCATGTCCGCCAGTTGCTGATACGTGTTCGCGAGCGCACGCACCGACACGCCGCGCCGAAGCCGAAACCCCCGCGCAACCTTCTCCCGGATGCTCACCGGAACCAGCCGGCGTGCCTCCAGTTCGCTCAGAACGGCCTGCTCGTTCGCGCCGGCGATCTCACCCGACACGCGCTGCCCCGCGTTGCTCAGGGCCGTATACTCAAAGGTCGGCATCGCGCGGTCCCCGCGGCGCGTGGTTCAGGAACCGGCCGGCGCACGCGTCGAGCCGGGCAAGGACGGCGCGGGCGCACGCAGCAACTCCACGATCTTCTCGATCACTTCCGGGTCGTCCGGCCTCGTGCGCGGCTCGAACCTCGCCACCACCCGGCCCGAACGATCCACCAGGAACTTCGTGAAGTTCCACTTGATCTCGCCCCCGATCGGCTCCGGCTGCCCCGTCAGCCGCTTGTACAGATCGTCCTGGTCCTCGCCCTTGACGCTGATCTTCGCAAAGACCGGGAACGTCACGCCGTAACGCGACGTGCAGAACGCCTTGATCTCGCCGTTCGTCCCCGGCTCCTGCTCGCCGAAGTTGTTCGCCGGGAAGGCCAGCACCACAAGCCCCTCCTTCTCGAACTTCTCGTACAGCCCCTGCAACTGCTCGTACTGCGGCGTCAGCCCGCACTTGCTCGCCACGTTCACCATCAGCACGACCTTCCCCGCGTGCTCCGCGAGTTTCCGCTCCTTGCCGTCGATGTCCGGCATGGTGAACCCGAGGACGTAAGCCGGATCCTTGGCCGCCGGCGAACCGGGCTGCGGCACGGGGGCAGGCTCAACTTGTGCCATGGCGCAGGCTCCCCAGAACGCGGCCGCCGCGAGGCAAACCGCCCGGAAAGGCCGACAGTGCGGGTTGGTGCTCATGCACGGATGGTAGCACAAAGCCCGAGTCTCCCGCTAGAGTCGCCCGTGGTCGAACTCTGCCGCACGGTCCGGTTCTCCGTCAACCCAGCGGGCGATGACGCGCCTGGCCCGAACCGGTACGCCGGCTCGCCACCCATGCGCGGGCTGGGGCGTCACTACGAACTGGACGTCGCGTGCGTGGGCGAACCGGACGCCGAGAGCGGATACCTCCTGAACGTGAAGGACTTCGACGCGGCGGTGCGGCGCGCGGCGGTGCCCATCATCGCGCGGGCCTGCCGCGAGCGGCCGGAGACGGACCCCGGCGCGCTGCTGCCCGGGATCGTGGTCGCGCTGCGCGAGGCGTTGCCCGTCTCGCTCGCCCGGGTTCGTTGGCGGCTCACCCCCTACCATGGCGTCGAGATGCACGCCGACGACACGCGCACGGTACTCGTCCGACAGCGGTTCGAACTGGCCGCCTCGCACCGGCTGCACGTCGCGTCATGGAGCGACGAGCGCAACCGCGAGTGCTTCGGCAAGTGCAACAGCCCGCACGGGCACGGCCACAACTACATCGTAGAGCCGTGCGTCGCCATGCCCCCGCCGCAGGGCGGGATCGCGGTTCTGGACCTCGCGGGTCTGGAACGCCTGGTGGTGCGGACGATCGTGGACCGCTTCGACCACAAGCACCTCAACCTCGACACGCCCGAGTTCAACGAGCGGACCGGCGTGATCCCGTCCGTCGAGAACATCGCCCGGGTGTTCCACGGCTTGCTGGAGGGGGCGCTGCGGGAGGCCGCCCCTGCCGCGAGCCTCCGGTCGGTGACCGTCTGGGAAAGCGACCGGACCAGCGCGACATTCCCGGCGTGATGTGCGAGCAAATCCCGTGCAAACCCTGCCGACCGCGGTTTTTTCGGGCCTGCGGGGGGCATCGGCCGAATCGGGTGGGCGCAGTTACGAGATATGCCGCTTCTCGGGACGATGTGACCTGTAGAATCGAGACCACATGGGCATCGGAACCGTCCTACTTGAACGCGGGCTGATCAGCCGGGCCCAACTGGAGCAGGCACTCGCCGAGCACCGCGACACCGGCGAGCGCCTGGACCGCGTGCTGGTCCGCCTCGGCCTCGTCACCCGCGAGCAGGTCCTCCAGGCCATCGGCGACCAGTTCCACCTCCCCGTCGTCGATCTCGCCTCCGTCGTCGTCGAGGCCAAGGTCCTCGAAAGCCTCCCCGCCAAACTCGTCTACCGCCAGGCGTGCGTGCCGATCTCGCGCGAGAACGGCACGCTCACCGTCGCCACCAGCGACCCCTTCGAACTCGCCGTCCTCGACGAACTTCGCCTCCTCACCGGCTGCCAGATCGACCTCGTGCTCGCGGACGAGGAAGACCTGCGCAAGTTCATCCGCGCGAACTACGGCGTCGGCGGCGACACGCTCGACGAGATGTCCGCCGGCCTGGCCTCAAAGACCGCCGAGATCCCCCCCGGCGCCGCCGAGGAACTCGAGCAGGCCCAGGAAGCCTCCGTCATCAAACTGGTCAACGACATCCTCGTCGAGGCCGTCACAGAGCGCGCCACCGACGTCCACGTCGAACCGTACGAGGGCAAACTCCTCGTGCGCTACCGCATCGACGGCGTGCTCCAGCGCGCCAACGTGCCCCCCACCATCCACCGCTTCGGGCCGGCGATCATCAGCCGCCTCAAGATCATGGCCAACCTCAACATCGCCGAGAAACGCACCCCCCAGGACGGCCGAATCACCTTCCGCCACCGACCCGAAGGCGGCCCGGTCCAGGAGTACGACCTGCGCGTCAGCGTCATCCCGATGCTCTTCGGCGAGGGCGTCGTGCTCCGCGTGCTGAACAAGTCCGCGGTGCTGATGAGCCTCGACGACCTCGGGATGCCGCGGGCCGTGCTCGACCCGTGGGACCGGCTGATCGCGCGCCCCCACGGCATCCTGCTCGTCACCGGTCCGACAGGCTCGGGCAAGTCCACCACGCTGTACGCCTCGCTGAACCGGATCGTGAGCGACGAGATCAAGGTCATCACTGTCGAAGACCCCGTTGAATACCACGTCGGGGGGGTGAACCAGATTCAGGTGCATTCGAAGATCGGGATGACCTTCGCGGCCGGGCTGCGGGCGGTCCTGCGTCACGACCCGGACGTGGTGATGATCGGCGAGATCCGCGACCGCGAAACCGCCGAGGTCGCCGTGCAGGCCTCGCTCACCGGGCACCTCGTCTTCTCCACCCTGCACACCAACGACGCCGCCGGCGCGACGACGCGCCTCCTGGACATGGGTGTCGAGCCGTTCCTCGTCTCGTCGTCGGTCGAGGGCATCATGGCCCAGCGGCTGGTGCGGCGAATCTGCGAGGAGTGCCGGGTCGAATACCACCCGGACCGCGGCGACCTGCCGGACGATTTCCAACTCGCCAAGGGCGCATCGCTCGTCCGCGGCGAGGGCTGCCGGGCCTGCCGCGGCACCGGTTATCGCGGCCGCGTCGGCGTCTACGAACTCCTGCGCATGAACCCCGCCATCCGCGAGATGGTGATGCAGCGCGTCAACGCCCCACAGATCGCCGCACGAGCCGTCGAGGACGGCGACCTGCTCACACTCAAGCACGACGGCTACGACAAGGCCCGCGCAGGCGTGACCACCATCGCCGAGGTCATGCGCGCCCTGGCGGTGTGAAGCGCAGACCAGGATCACCCGCGCGCTCCCGACTTCGACCTCCGCCCGGCCCTCTGAGCCGCGGGCTTCAGCCCGCGCTCACACGCACCACCAAGGCACGATCAACCGCCCCATCTACAACCAGCCGGAACCGACATGTCAACGCGGAGATCCCCACGCCGAGGCCCGGAGTCGCAGACATGGACTCAACGCCCCTCGCCCGGCAGAGCGAGTCGCGCACCGTCAAAGCCCAAAGGGCTTGATGATCGCAGCCGCGGGTCAAGCGAGTCATCGAGCGCAACCCCCGGAACAGCTCGCCCCTCGACACCCGCTCCCCAAGCCG
>DAOMNQ010000015.1:0-2299 GCA_035443945.1 Phycisphaerales bacterium
GCGGCGATCCAGTCCAGGTAGACCCCGTCGCCGAAGTCGGCGGAGATGAGGGCGTGCTTTACGCACTCGGCAAGCCCCGCGCGGAGGTGGCGCTGCGGGAGGGTGGCGAGGGTGTCGATGTCGGCTATGACCGCGAGGGGCTGGTGGAACGCGCCGGCCATGTTCTTGGCCAGGCCGCCCGCCTCGCCGAGGTCGAGGTTCACGCCGGTCTTGCCGCCGACCGAGGCATCGACCATGGCCAGGAGCGTGGTGGGGCACTGGAGGACGGGCACGCCACGCCGGTAGGAGGCGGCGGCGAACCCGGCGAGGTCGCCGACGATGCCCCCGCCGACGGCGACGACAGGCTCGCCGCGTTCGAGGCGGGCGCGGGCGAGAGCGACGAGGATGGTTTCGAGCGAGGCGAGGGACTTAGTTCGTTCGCTCGGCTCGATCTCGACGCGGACGGGTTCGATGCCGGCTGAGGCGAGGGCGCGTTCGGCGCGGGCGGCGTGGTCGGCCGCGCCATGATCGACGACGAGTCCGGCGCGGAGTGGGAGTTCGCCGAGGGCGCGCCCGAGCACATCGGGGGCGGAGGCGAGGATGGCCGGTCCGACGTGGACGGGGTAGGCGCGGTCGCCCGACGCGGACGGTGACGGGGGGAGGGGGGGGCATGGCGTTGGTCCGTCAGCGGGCCTTGCCGGGCTTTGGCGCGTCGGCGGGGCGTCGCCAGTCGAGGCGGGGGGCGTCGCCCCAGAGCATCTCGAGGTCGTAGTGGGCGCGGGTGTTCGGCTCGAAGACGTGGACCACGACGTCCACGAAGTCCGCGAGCAGCCAGGTGCCGCCCTGGTCGGCGTTCGTGCGGAAGGCGGTGTGGCCCGTGGCGTCGCCGAGGTCCTTGACGTGGTCGAGGACGGCCCGCATCTGGCGGTCGGAGGTGCCCGAGGCGATGACGAGGTAGTTGGTGATCTGGCTCAGGCCGCGCACGTCGAGGAGCAGGACATCCTCGCACTTGTCGTCGTGGGCGAGGCGCGCGACTTCGACCGCAAAGGTGCGGGCGGCTTCGTCGTCGTGAGCAAGGGCGTCGGCGGCGTCGGCCCGGGGCGTCGCGGGTCGTGTCATCGGGCAAGGGTAGGGGGGAGAGTGTCGGGGCGTGCCGAGTCCCTCCAAGCCCCTCCAAGCCCCTCCGAACCACCCGGAGCCGCGGGCTTCAGCCCGCGCACGCCTGCCCCTCCAAGCGCAACCCTCCGAGGCGAGTGGCACGACTTCCCGCCGCCGGCTCCCAAACCGCGGGTGCCACGACTCGCCACAACTCTTGTCCCTACTTCTCCTACCCCTCCTCCGCGGCGCAGTCGTGCCCTCCCGCCCTTCCCCACTTCGGCATCACTGCGCGGGGAAGGGCGCGGAGAACGAGGAAGGACACGGAGACCGCGAGTGATGGCACCCGGCTCGATTGGAATCGGTGCGTGTCAATCCGGGCTGGGGGTGTCAGGGAGCGCCTTGAAGGCCCATGCTCCCGCGCGGCCTGCGCCCAGGCCGGGGGCGGGGAGAGCGCGTTCGAGGTCCGGCAGATCGCGGACCAGGGCGAGCAGGGCGGGTTCGTCGAGGGGGGCCGGGCGGCCGGGTTCGTCGTCGTCGCGGGCGGTGCGCTCCACGGTGGGCGCGACGAGCAGCAGCCAGCCGCCGGGGGCGACGACGCGCCAGAGTTCGGCCGCGTCTGCGGGGTGGTCCGCGCCTGCGCGGAGCGCGCCGACGGCGATGACGGCGTCGAACGCGCCGTCGAGTTCGCCGTGCAGGGAGGAGTGGTCGTCGAGTTCGAAGGCGATGGCGGGGGCGGGGTAGCGGCGGCGTGCGTAGCGGATGGACTCGCCGTCGGTCTCGAGGGCGACGACCGCGCCGGATGGGCCGACGGCCTCGGCAAGGAGGGCCGCGCCGCAGCCAGTGCCGCAGCGGGCGTCGAGGATGCGCATGCCGGGGCGGATGCGGTTGGCGGCGACGCGGTAGGGGATGAGGGGCCAGTCGCCGACGAGGTCGGCGTACTGGCGGCGGGGCGTGCAGCGGATGCGGGCGCGGGAGCCGTCGGGCACGCGGGCGCGGCCGGGGCGGAGGGGGGGGAGCGAGCCGGGGCGGAAACGTTCGACGTAGCGCACGCCGTCGATGACGATGCCGGGGCGGCGGGGGAGGAGGCGGGCGAGCGCGGCGAGAAGGCCGGAGCGGGAGTCGCGTGCGTCGGCGGCTTGTGAGTCGGGGGGGGGCATCAGGGAAGAGGGAGAAGGGGTGAGGCGGAAGGAAGAGAGTGGGAAGTCTGGGAGACGGGGCCTGG
>DAOMNQ010000015.1:2309-52558 GCA_035443945.1 Phycisphaerales bacterium
CCGCCCCGAGAATCAGAGGCCGCGCCCCGAGAATCAGAGGCCCCGCCCTGGGAGGAAAGCGAGACCCACGGGGTCGGGTGTTCGTGGGAGGCGATGGTGAGGGTGTAGGGGGCGCGGCGGTGGTGGTTGGCGGCGACATCCGGGCGGTTGCAGTCGCGGGAGAGGTGGAGGAGGACGACGTGGCGCGTGGGGGCGATGCGGGTGACGGCCTCGGCGCACTGCTCGTTGCTGAGGTGCCCGGAGCCGCCCATGATGCGCTGCTTGAGCCACCACGGACGCTCGGAGGCGGCCTGAAGGCGCGGGCAGTAGTTGCTCTCGATGGCGAGAACGCCGACGCCGGCGAGGTGCTCGACGAGGTCGGGCGAGACGCGGCCGACGTCGGTGGCGAAGCCGAGCGAGTCGCCGCCTGGCAGTTCGAAGCGGAGCGTAGTGACGCCGAGGGTGTCGTGCGAGAGGAGGACGGGGCGCGCGATGATGGCGCCGGGGAGGTCAATGGTGTCGTCGAGAGGCTCGGCGCGGCGGGGGAGCGCGCCCCAGCGCGTGCCGTACTCGACGTGGCGGGGGTGGGCGAGGATGCGCGTGCGCTCGGGGAGCCAGCGTGCCCAGTTCGGGTTCCAGTGGTCGGTGTCGAGGTGGGTGAGGATGACGGCGTCGGCGTCGTCGAGGGCGAGTCCGAGGCGGGCGAGTTCGGCGCGTGTGCGGCGGAGGCCGAGGCCCATGTCGAGAAGAAGGAAAGAGGGGGAAGGAGAGAGGCCGGAGGGGGCGGCAGGCAGGGTGAGGACGGAGCAGTTGCCTGAGGAACTGCTCGCGAGGACGCAGAGGGCGGGTTCGGCGGGCCGAGTGGGGGTGAAGAGGGGCTGGTTGCTCGGCATGAGAGCAGGGTACTCGGGTCGGCCTCAGTCGTCATCGTCGAAGTCGGGGAGGGTGACGCCTCGGCGTTTCATCTGGAGCCAGGTCGTGAGCAGGCGCGGCGGCCGCCCCATGCCGGGGCAGATGCCGCGCTTGGTGGCGGCGACGAAGTCGGCGATCTCGGCGACGGTGGGGGAGCGGGCGGCGCGCTCGCGGAGGATGTCGAGGGCCTCGTCGTGGGGGACTGGCGCGCGGAAGACATCGCGGAAGGCGCGGCGGACTTCGGTGATTTCCTCGCGTGGGATGCCGGCGCGGCGCATGCCGACGAGGTTGAGGCCGCCGATGCGGTTGCGCTCGGGGGCCATGCAGAAGGGAGGGACGTCCTTGGAGACGGCGACGCCGCCGGAGATGAAAGCGAGGCGTCCGACGCGGACGAACTGGTGGATGCCGACGTGGCCGGAGAGGGTGGCGTTGTCGGCGATGTCGGCGTGGCCGGAGACTCCGGCGTAGTTGACCATGACGACGCCGTTGCCGAGTCGGGCATCGTGGCCGACGTGCGACGCGACCATCATGAAGACACGGTCGCCGATGGAGGTGGGGGTGGTCTCGCTGCTGGCGGCGTGGATGGTGGCGTGCTCGCGGATGAGGCAGTCCGCGCCGACGACGACGCCGGCGGTGGGCGCGCCGGGCTTGAACTTGTAGTCCTGCGGCTCGAAGCCGAGGCAGGCGAAGGGGTAGAGGATGGTGCGCGGGCCGATGGTGACCGGGCCACGGAGGTGGACGTTGGCGAGGAGGCGCACGCCGTCGGCGAGGTGGACCGGCCCGGCGATGACGCAGTTCGGGCCGATCTCGACCGAGTCGGCAAGGTCGCAGTCGCCGGAGAGGATGGCGGAGGGGTGGACGGTGGGCATCGGGGGTGATCGTAGGTGGGCGATACGATCGGGCGTGAACGGGCGGCTGCGCGTCATTGACCTGGGGCGGATGGGCTATCGCGAGGCGTACGAGGTGCAGCGGGCGCACGTCGAGGAGGTGCTGGCGTCGCGCGAGGCGGGGGAGCCGGAGGTCGGGCGGCTGCTGCTGGTGGAGCACGATCCGGTGATCACGGTGTCGGGTCGGCGCGGGGCGGCGGGGCACGTGCTGGCGTCGGCGGATGCGCTGCGGGAGGCGGGCGTGGCGGTCGAGGCGACGGATCGCGGCGGCGACGTGACCTACCACGGGCCGGGGCAACTCGTGGCGTATCCGGTCCTGGACCTGAACGCGCTGCGTCTGCGGCTGCACGAGTACGTGCGGCTGCTGGAGTCGGCGGCGATCGGGGTGTGCGCGCGGTTCGGCGTGCGGGCGCACCGCGAGCCGGGGGCGACGGGGGTGTGGGTGGCGAGGACCGAGGCCGAAGGGGGAAGGCCGGAGTCGGCGAAGGTATGCGCGATCGGGGTGCGTGTGCGGCGGTGGGTGTCGATGCACGGTCTGGCGATCAACGTGACGACGGACCTGTCGCACTTCGACCTGATCGTGCCGTGCGGGCTGGCAGGGCGCGCGGTGACGAGCCTGGAGCGGGAACTGGGCGCAGGGTGCCCTCCGATGGACGCTGTGAAGGCGGCGTTGGTGGAGGAGGTGACGTCGGCGTTGTCGGGCAGAGGCGCGCAGGCCGACGGTGGCGGATCGATCTCACCCTCGCGATGAGGGCGACGGCGGCGCCTTGTTCCCGAGGTTGAGCGACGTCAGCAACTGCTCGTCGAGTGTGCGTGCAGCGGGGCCGCCGGACGCAATACGGAAGCCCCCGACGTAGTCCCACAGCGACCAGCCGATGGCGTGCTCGCCGAGGGCGTCGGCGACGGCGTGGTGCCAGGCGAGGCGGCTTTCGCGTGGCGAGGCCTTCGCGTAGACGCCGAACTCGCCGCAGTAGACGGGGCGGTCATGCCGCCGCGACCACTCGGCGGCGCGCCGGATCGTCGCCCGCAGTGTGTCCACCGACCAGGGATCCTCGGTCCCGGCGCGGGCCGACCAGCGCAGGGCGTTGCGCGACTCGGGCGGGAAGGTGTCCGCGATGCGCTCGAGTTCGGCTCGGTCGGCCGGCCACGGCACGCCGCGCATGTCCTTCCACGGCGGGAAGCCCCACTCGGCGGCCTGGTGCGTGAAGTTGTGCGGGCTGTAGAAGTGGAAGGAGTAGACGACGTTGGGATCGTCGAGCGGGTCGAGGCGGAGCAGGCCGTCGATTCCGCCCCAGTCCGCGCCGGTGGCGATGATGGTGTGCCGCGGCGCGGCCTCGCGGACGGTCGCGGCGATTCGACGCTGCGCGTCGTGCCAGTGCTCGGGGTCGGGCAGGTCGTGCGGCTCGTTCACGAGTTCGAGGGAGACGAGATCGGGGTCCGTGTCGGCGAGCCGGGTCGCGAGCGACGCCCACATGCGCTCGAGTTCGCCGAAGCGCTCGTCGAAGTCCGCGCCGCGCGGCCTGATCCACGGCGTTCGGCTCCAGTGGGCATCGACGACGACCGCCAGCCCGGCCTCGAGACAGAGGCGCATCGCGTCCTGGTATTCGGCGAACTCCGCGGGCTTGAGCGTTCGTGTGCTCTCGTCCCACAGCCACGACGGCTCGAAGGGGAGTCGCACGTGGGTGAAGCCCGCAGCCTTGAGTCGGTCCAGGTCGGCGCGCGGGATGAAAGCGCGGCGGGCTTGCTCGCCCTGCGCGTGCGGGAACCACATCCAGTGCGAGAGGTTCACGCCGCGCGCGAGACGGGCGATGCGCACCGGATCGACCGTGGACCGTGACGGAGTGTCCGCGAGCGAGCGGGCGAGGGCGTGGGTCGCGGCACATGCGGCGGTCGTCGCGCCGATCGAGGCGAGAAACTCACGTCTGTTCATCGCTCCAGCGTATCAGGGCGATCGGGGCTGCGGGCCGACCGGCGGGGAGGGCGGGCGGTCGGGGGTGCCGAGCAACCCCGGCGGCGCGGGGCGCTGCACGCGGAAGAAGTCGAAGGCGACGTCCATGCGCCTGCCCGAACCCGGCGTTGATGCCCCGAAGCCGACGCGGACCTCGGAGAAGTCGGCCAGGTACGAGCCTCCGACGGCGTACCAGCGTTGGCCGTCGAGGCTCGCGTAGCAGGAGATCGAGCGGCCGCGCCGGACCATCTTCATCCACGCGACGTCGCCGAGGGTGTTGGGCGTGATGAAGTCGCGGAACTCGCCGTCCACCTGGTGGGCGACCTGCCACCGGCGGGTGT
This sequence comes from Phycisphaerales bacterium, assembly GCA_035443945.1. Classification (GTDB taxonomy): domain Bacteria; phylum Planctomycetota; class Phycisphaerae; order Phycisphaerales; family UBA1924; genus CAADGN01. The sequence goes on from DAOMNQ010000015.1 coordinate 6,377, forward strand.
CGATCCAGCCGTTGCTGAAACGGACGTAGTTGTTATGGTCCTGGTAGACGATGAGGAATGCCTGGTCGAAGTTGCGTTGGGGGCGGAACTCGGGGCGGAGGATGATCTCGAAGTCGTCGTTCGGCGCCCACTGGAGGAACATGTTGCGGACGTCGCCGCGGGTCTTCCAGAGGTCCCCGTCCTGGGTGGAGATCACGAGTTTGCCGCTGGCGAGGCGCCAGCGCGACGCGTCTTCGTTGACGATCTGCCAGCGTGCGAGGTCGAGTTGGTTGGCGTTGAACTCGTCCGAGACGGCGGCGGGGAACGGGCGCACGCCGGAGGGGAGCGGCTGAGCGATCGTCGTCGGTCCGTCGGCCTCGATGCGGAGCGCGCCGTCTGGTCCGGTCGCCAGGCGGAGGCGGTCGATGGCCAGTTGCCGCGCCCCGCCGCCCTCGCGTTGCATGTGCGTGTGGTAGACGATGAACAGTTCGCGGTCGTCCGGCGAGGCGATGATGCTGGGGTGGCCGGGGCCGGAGACGCGCGGCGTGCGCGTCATCAGCGGGTTGAACGCATCCTTCGTCCACGGCCCGAGCGGCGAGTTCGCGGTCGCCACGCCGACCGAGTAGGTTGGGTAGGCATAGCCGGGGCCTGAGTAGAGCATGACGTACCGGTTGCCCCAGCGGAAGACGTAGGGGGCCTCGTTCCACTTGCCTTCCCACTCCTTGTCGGGCGTGACGCAGAGCGTCGGCTGCCCGGTGACGGAGAGAAGGTCGCGCGAGAGGGGCACGACCCACGTCTCGCTGACGGGGAACTGCGAGATGTCGCGCGAGTAGTAGAGGTACGCCGAGCCGTCGCGGTCGATGAAGCAGTGCGCGTCGATCATGGCGAAGCCGGGGTCCCAGAGCGGGGCGCGGTGCTCTCGGAACGGCCCGAGCGGCGTGTCGGCGATCGCCAGGCAGATGCGGTGCCCCATGGCGGGGTTGTTGCGGGCGTTGAAGAACATGTAGAACCGGCCGGCGTGCTCGACGACGCACGGCGCCCAGATCTCGTCCTGCGTCCAGGTGCTTGCGCTCTTTTCGAACGACCAGCCGCGCCACTGCCAGTTGACGAGGTCCGGCGACGACCAGACGCCGAAGCCCCGCGAGCCGTCCGTGGTGGCGTAGACGTAGTACGTCCCCTGGTGGCGGATGACGTGCGGGTCCGCGAGTTGCGGGTCGAGGGGGTTGCTGAAGGTCGTGACACCCTGGCCGCGCGCCAGGCTGACCAGCGCGAGCGAGAGGAAGAGCGCGCACAGAACGAACTTCTGGTTGGTGGCCTGTCTCATCATGGCGAGAGTGTACCGGCGTAGTGGACGCCGGTGCCGGATGCGCAGATTCTGCCTGGCTCCGGTGGTTGGGCTGCGGGAATTCGACTGGGGAGACCCCGGCAAACTGGCGGGCCTGCGGCCTTACAGCCGGAGGGACTGGCAGCCCCGCCATGCCGGCGGGCAGCGGAGACAATCGCGATGAACACGAATCGAACCGGGGGTATGACGGCCGTCGCCGTGCTCAACTTCATCTTCGGCGGGTGGGGGATGCTCGTGAACCTCCTCGTCGTGCTCGGGGGGGGGCTGCTCGCGGTCTTCGGTGGCGCGGTTGCCGCGTCCGGCGAGTCTGGCGGCGCTGCCGCGGCGGGCGCGGGCATCGGGCTGACCCTTGTCGGGCTGCTCGGCCTGTTCGCCGGGTTGCTGCTCTTCATCGGCGGCTTCGGCATCCTCAAAATGAAGCCGTGGGCGCGGCAGGCATGCCTTGCCTACGCGGGCATCGCCGTGATCGTGAACCTCGCGGGCATCGCTCTGCTGAGCACCGGCTTCGGCCTGACGCAGATCATCGGGTTCGCGTACCCCGCCATTCTCGCGTACCTCTTCCTCGCCAACCCGCAGTGGAAGCAGGCGTTCACGCCCTCGTCGAGCAGCGCGTCGCACTCGCGCAACGACCAGGACAACTACCGCGCCGCGGCCTGAACGCACATCGCCATCCCGTGCTTGATGCAGCCCCTCCGGTCGAACCATCGGCCGGAGGGGCTTTCGTTGGTGGATGCAACGCTGGTTCGCGCCGCTGCGTAGCCTTCGCGGTTCGCGGTCAACCTACCGGAGCCAACGCATGGCTACGCCGGACCCCCGGGCGATCGCCCGACTCAACGAGTTGCGGCACGCGCACATCGGCAGCAGTTACGGAGATGAGTCCGAGGCGATCGGCGGCGGGCGGGTGTCGTTCTGTGCCGGCTCGCCGTGGTTCTGCCGCGCGGCCGGGCTGGGGTATCAAGGCCCGGTGACCGGCGAAGACCTCGACAGGATCGTCGAGTACTTCCGCTCGCGCGGCGTCGAGCCGAAGGTCGAGATTCCCGTCTTCGCCCCGAAGGAACTGCTCGACGGCCTCGCGGAGCGCGGATTCGGCGTGCGCCAGTTCGAGAACGTCTACGCCCGCGCAATCGCGCCCGACGAGGACGCACGGCGCGCGCTGCCGCACGGATGGCCGGAGGGGCTGCTCGTCGAGACGATGAACGCGGGCGACGAAGAGGCCGTGCGCGGGTACGTCCTGACGGCCCTGCACGGCTTCATGCCCGCCGACGCCGTGACGGACGACATGATCGAGTCGACAATCCGCACGATGACGCGGGAGAGCATCGTCGGGTTCATCGGCCGGATCGGGGGGCGGATCGCGGCCGTCGGCGCGGTGGAGTGGACGGAGATCGAGGGCACGCGGCTCTGTGCGCTGGCCGGCGCCGTGACGGTTGAGGAGTTCCGCGGGCGCGGCGTGCAACTCGCGCTCATCGCGCACCGGTTGAACGCCGCGAGCGATCTCGGCTGCACGATCGCGCTGATCGAGAGTTTCCCGGGCATTCCGACGGAGCGCAACGCGGCACGGCTCGGTTTCAGTCTCGCGTACGCGCGGGCGGTGCTGACCGCGCCCTGCGCACCCGGTTGAGTCGCCGGTCGATTCCGGTATGCTGAGGCCATGAAGTACGAGCGGTTTGAGGACCTGCCCGTCTGGAAGGACGCGGCCAGGCTCTATGTGGGCGTCGAACGGCTCTGCGGCGAAGACGCGATGCGCGGCCCGGGCGATCTGAAGGACCAACTCCTCCGGGCGTTGCTCTCCATCTCGAACAACATCGCCGAGGGATTCGAGCGAGGCACAACGCAGGAACTGCCCACGTTTCTCTACTACGCCCGCGGCTCGGCCGGCGAGACGCGGTCGATGCTGACGATCATGCTCGGATCGGCAAGGTTCGCGCATCTGAAATCTCAAATTGCAGATTTGAGATCGCGGTGCGAGTCGATCTCGCGACAACTTCGGGGTTGGGCAGACTCGCTCCAGAACTCGGACGTCAAGGGCACGCGGTACCTGAACGACGAGACGCGACGAGCCTACGACGACCGCGTGCGTCGCAGGGCCTACGAAGCCAGCCTTCGCACAATGCTCGAAGAGATCAAGCGAGAGCGCGAGGGGTCGCCGGAGAGTGAGCGGGCGGAGGGAGAGCGTGAGCGCTGTGAGCCTGGCACCGCGTGAAGGTGCCTCCGCCGCTTGCTACCCCCGCGCCGGCGTGAGCAACTGCTCCGGTTCCTGGAGCAGGCGGACGATCTCGGCTAGGGCGAGCGCGCCAGTCGCGCCGTCGACGACGCGGTGGTCGCAGGCGAGGCTCAGCGGCAGGAGTTTGCCCACGCGGAACCAGCCGTCGCGGGTGACCATGCCTTCGCGGACGCGCCCGACCGCGAGGATGCCGACCTCGGGGTAGTTGATGACGGGCGTGGCGAATCGGCCTGCGTGGCTGCCGACGTTGCTGATGGTGAAGGTCGAGCCGAGCAGTTGCTCGCGCGGGATGGAGCGATCGCGTGCGGCGCGGGCGATGGCGTCGATCTGTCGGCCGATCTCGAGGACGCCGAGTTTGTCGGCGTCGCGGATCACGGGGACCATGAGGCCGGAGTCGGTGTCGGTGGCGATGCCGAGGTGTACGGCGCGGTGCTGAACGATCTGCTCGGCGTTGTCGTCCACGGTTGCGTTGAGCGCGCCGAATCGGCCCGCGAGGGCGCGGCAGACGGCCGAACAGACGAAGGGCAGGAACGAGACCTTCTCGCCGCTCGCGGCGGCGAGCCTGCGACGCAGCGCGTCGAGTTCGGTCACGTCCGCCTCGTCCATGACGGTGAAGTGGACGGCGGTCGAAACGCTCTCGCGCAGGCGGTTGGCGATGGTGCGGCGCACGCCTCGGAAGGGGATGACGGCGGTGTCCGCCCCTGGCGGGATGGCGGCCTGTTGCGCGGGGGCGGGAGTGTGCGACGGCGCGCGCACAACGGCGGGCGACGCGGACGCGGCGGCCGCAGGAGCGGGCGCGGAGCGGGTCGGCGCGGCGGGAGCGACTCGAGCGCCGCCGGAGGCGAACGCGCGGACGTCCTTTTCGGTGACGCGGCCGCCGATGCCCGAGCCTGGCACCTGGTTGATGTCGATGCCGAGTTCGCGGGCGAGGCGGCGGACGGCCGGGGTGGCGAGCGCCTTGCCGTCGCGGGCGGTCATGCCCGCGAGGTCGCCGCCGACCTGGCCGACGACGGTGCCGGCGTCCTCGCGCTCGGCGTCAGGCTCAGGCTCGGGCTTTGGCGCAGGCTTCGGCGCCGCCGGCGCAGCGGAGGGGGAACTTGATGACGAGCCTTCGCCCTTGTACTCGACGAGGACGGAGCCGACCTTGAGGATTTCGCCTTCCTTGCCGTGGAGCGCGGCGATGACGCCGGCGCGCGGGCTGGGGACTTCGACGAGGGCCTTGTCGGTCTCCATCTCGGCGAGGATGTCGTGCTCGTCAACCGTCTGGCCGACCTGCACGCGCCACTTGATGAGTTCGGCCTCGTGCACGCCCTCGCCGAGGTCGGGGAGGATGAACTGGTCTGGGTTCGCGGACTTCGTGTGGGCCATTCGATCGATCCTTCAGGTCTTGTCCTTGCCGCGGTGCTTGTGTCGCTCTCAATCAGAGGAGGGCTCGGCGGGATGCTCCGCGGCCTCTGCGTTCGATCTCAGTACGCCAGGCATTCCTCGATCGCCTTCTGAATCCTCGGACTCTCGGGCAGGTACTCGAGTTCGAGTTTGTAGTACGGCATGACAGTGTCGAAGCCCGTGCACCGCTGCACGGGAGCCTCGAGGTGCAGGAAGCAGTGCTCCTGGATGATCGTGGCGATCTCCGCGCCGAGGCCGGCGGTCTTCGGCGCCTCGTGCACGACCACGCACCGGCCGGTCTTGCGGACGCTCTCGACGATCGTGTCCACGTCGATCGGGTAGATCGTGCGCAGGTCGATCAGTTCGATGCTCGCGTCCTCCGGGAGTTCGTCCATCGCGGCCAGGCACTGGAAGACCGGCGCGCCCCAGGTGACGACCGTCACGTCCGTCCCCTCGGCGACGACCTTCGCCTGCCCGATCGGGATGGTGTAGTCGTCCTCGGGCACGTCCTCGCGGAAACTGCGGTAGACGCGCTTCGGCTCGAAGAAAACGACCGGGTCCGGGTCGCGGATCGCGCTGAGCAGGAGGCCCTTGGCGTCGTAGGGCGTGCTCGGCATGACCACCTTCAAGCCGGGGTGGTGGGCGTAGATCGCCTCGGGCGAGTCGGAGTGGAGTTCCGGGGCGTGGATGCCCCCGCCGACGGGCACGCGGACGGTGAGCGGGATGGTGACCGCGCCGCGGCTGCGTGTGCGGTAGCGTGCGGCGTGGTTGACGAGTTGGTCGTAGGCGGGCCCGAGGAATCCCTCGAACTGGATCTCGGGGACGGGTCGCATGCCGGCCATGGCGAGGCCGATGGCGGTGCCCATGATGCCGGACTCCGCGAGGGGAGTGTCGGCGACGCGTTCCGCGCCGAAGCGCTTCTGGAGGCCCTCGGTGACGCGGAAGACGCCGCCGTTGAGGCCGACGTCCTCGCCTAGGACGACGACGCGCTCGTCGCGCTCCATCTCCTGGGCGAGAGCCTCGTTGATGGCGTCAACGAGCGTGAGTCCCTTGGTGTTCATCACTTCGGTGCGAGGCATCGTGTTCGTCCTTGCGGAAAGCGGCGACCCAGGAACGCCGATCAGTTGGTCTGCCACAGGTCTCTTGGCTTCTGGAACGTCATCTGACCGACGCTGGTGCGATCCTTCACCATCTCGGAGCCGTACGCGATGCAGGCGAGGATGTCCTCACGCGCGAGGCCCGGATAGTCGCGGAGAATGGCGTCGGCGGATTCGCCCGCGGCCAGCCGGTCGAGAACCAGGGAGACCCGGACGCGATGCCCACGGATGCACGGCTTGCCGGAGCAAACGTCGGGGTCGGCCGTGATGCGATTGAGAAGTTCAGTCGATGCCATCGTGGTTGTCCTCGATCAATGTCCGGCTCGGAGCGCGGCCTGCGTCGGTTCCTGCCCGATCGAACTGGTCCGCAGCGTGTCGCGCTGTCGAGCGATCTCGGCCGGGAGGTCGGCGAAGGTGAAGTTGAAGATGTCGTCGGTCGTGGGCTTCTCGATGCCTTCTGCCGTACGCACGACCTCCTGCACGATCGCCTTGGCTCGCTCCTCGGCGGCCCGCTGGCGGTTGTCGTCCCACAGGCCCTTGTTCTCAAGGTACTTGCGCGTCCGGATCATCGGATCCTTCTGCTGCCACGCGGCGACTTCCTCCGGGTCGCGGTAGCGGCGGGCGTCGTCCGCGGTGGTATGGTCGCCGAGGCGGTACGTCACGGCTTCGATGAAACTCGGACCGCCGCCGCTGCGGGCGCGGTCGAGCGCGTCGCGAGTCTCCTTGTAGACGGCGAAGAGGTCGTTGCCGTCCACCTGGACGGTGGGCATGCCGTAGGCGAGGGCCTTCTGGGCGATCGTCTCGGACGCGGTCTGCGTCTCGCGCGGGACGCTGATGGCCCACTGGTTGTTCTGGCAGAAGAAGACGCAGGGCACCTGAAGGGTGGAGGCGAAGTTCGCCGCCTCGTGGAAGTCGCCCTCGCTGGTCGCGCCGTCGCCGAAGTAGGTGATGACGCAGCGCGGCTCGCGGCGGATCTTGTACGCCCACGCGATGCCGGTGGCGTGGAGCATCTGGGTGCCGATGGGGATGCTGATGGGTGTGACGTTCACGCCTTCGGGGATCTGGTTCCCGCGTTCGTCGCCCATCCAGTGGAGGAGGATGTGCTCCATGGGCAGGCCGTGGAGGAAGAGGGCGGCGTTCTCTCGGTAGCAGGGGACGAGGAAGTCGGCGCCCTTCTTCGCGGCGAATCCGGAGCCGAGCGCGGCGGCCTCCTGCCCCTTGTTCTGCGGGTAGGTGCCCATGCGTCCGGAGCGTTGGAGTTTGAAGGCGACCTCGTCGTACTGGCGGCAGATCACCATCTGCTCGTAGAGGAAGGCGACCTGCTCGTCGGTCAGGGTGCCCGCGGCGAGTCTGGCGTCGAGGCGTCCTTCCTCGTCGAGGATCTGCACGTACTCGACGCGCGCTTCGTAGACGACCTTCCTCGGCATCGGCGTCCTCCCGCCCGCCCGCTTCCGGGACGGGCTGCTCTCTGGCGACAGCGTAGCGGCCCGGGGGGCCGGCGACGCGCCGGTACGGTTCAGCGTTGCGCGGCGTCCGCAGTCCGGGCCTGCGCATCGCCCGGGAACAACCTGATCGATGAGTGGTCCGTCCGCCGGCCCTTGCCGCGCTGCGGCGTGGGGCTGCGCTCGGGGATGATGAAGTCCTCGGTGGGGAGCGAGTCGTTGTGGCGCAGGGCCGCGTCCGCCGCCGCCAGCATCGTGTCGTCCGCGTTGAAGTAGAGTTCGCGGTAGAAGCGGTTGATCTCGACTTCGGCGAGGTCGAAGAAGTGGATGGCGGCGGCGCGGTCGCGCTCGAACTCCAGCCCGCCGTTGCCGTCGTGGCGGCGCACGTCGCGGTCCAGTTTGCTCAGCGTGCAGGCCCAGGCGTGCAGGTAGATGGCGGCGAGAGCCAGCCGGGCCTGCACGGCCTGGCGCGAGACGACGGCGGCGTCGTAGCGCTTGCTGGTCTGCTTGAACTGGTAGGTGTGCTCGGAGATCAGGCGGGCGAGCCGCTTCGCGTGCGGGCGCAGCGATGGATGGACACCCTCGATCGCGGGGGCGCGCCGGCGCACGCCCAGGAAGACCTCCGCGGCCAGGGGGATCGCCGCCTTGAGGAGCGTCGGGCTGAGTTTCCGCGAGAGCGGAGCGTCGCGTATGCCGAGCATCCACTCGCCGAGTTGCTTCCCGCCGTAGGCGAAGATGAAGGACCACATGAGGTCGTTCGAGCCTTCAACGATGATGTTGATGCGCGAGTCGCGGAAGATGCGTTCGATCTCGTTCTCGGTCATGTAGGACTCGCCGCCCATGATCTGGACCGCGTCGTTGACGACCCGCCAGCCCATCTCGGAGCAGAAGACCTTGCACGCAGCGGTCTCGACCATGATGTCGTCGTCTCCACGGTCGAGCATGCCGGTGGTCATGTACAGGACGGCGTCCGTGGCGTACACCATCGCGGCCATGTGGGCGATGCGCTGGCGAACGAGTTCCTTCTCCGAGAGGGGGTCGCCGAACTGGTAGCGGGTCTGCGACCATCGGATCGCCTGGTTCATGGCCGCGAACGCCCCGCCCAGCATCCCCGCGCTGAGCGTGCACCGCCCGTAGTTCAGGCAACTGAGCGCGACGTTCAGCCCGCGGCCTTCCTTGTGCAGCAGGTTGAACTTCGGCACGCGGACGTTGGTGAACCGGATCCGCGCCTGCCACGTGCCCCGGATGCCGCACTTGCTGCGGTTCTTCTCGAAGATGTCGACGCCTTCCATGTCCGGGGTGCAGACAAGAGCGGTGACCTTGTCCGACCCGTCGGGCATCTTCTGGCGTGCCATCACGGTGAACAGGCCGCTGATCGCCGCGCTGGTCGCCCACTTCTTCTCGCCGTTGAGGATGTAGTGGCTCCCGTCCGCCGAGAGTTCGCAGGTGGTCTCCTGCCCGCCGGCATCGCAACCGACGTTGGGTTCGCTCAGGCAGAACGCGCTGAGTTGTTCCTTTGCGAGTTGGGGGAGCCAGAGCCGCTTCTGCTCATCCGTGCCGAACAGCATGATCGCCTTGCAGCCGATCGACTGGTGGGCGCTGACCATCACGGCCGTCGAGCCGCAGTATCGGCCGATCATCTCGAGCACGCGGTTGTAACTCGTGATGCCCATGCCCAGCCCGCCGTACTCCTTCGGGATGGTCATGCCCAGCACGCCCATCGAGAACAGCCGATCGATGACCCAGCGCGGGATCTCCTGCTCCTGGTCGATCTGGATCGCGGGGTGCTCGCTCTTGAGGTAGCGTTCGAGTTCGGCGAGCAGTTGGTCGCACCGGGCGGCTTCATCGGGGCTGACCTCCGGGTAGGGCATCACGAGGTCGCCGCGGAAGCGTCCCCAGAAGAGATTCTTGATGAAGCCCATGGAAGTCGGCTCCGGGCCGAGCAGGGCCTCCGCCTCCGCGATGAGTTTGCGGTCCTTCTCCGAGACGCCCTTCATCGACTTCAGGTCTGCCATCGGACACCTCTGCGTCACGCGCGTCAGGCCGCGTGGTTCCTCCCCCGGGTGGCGTGATTCCTCGAACTCCGTCCCCCGGGCGTCATCCTTTCTTCGCCGTGCGTTCGAAGAACGCGCGGATCGCATCAACAGCGGCGGGCGTGCGCCGGAGCGAAACGAGACGCTCGCGCTCGGCGTCGAGCGCGGCCTGCCATCCGCGGGCCGTGCCGGCGTCCACCGCGTCGAGCACGGCACGTCCGGGCAGGTTCGAGCCTATCTCGCCGCGAACCTCGTCGGCGGCGGCGACGACGGCGGCGGCGGAATCGCCGCGCCCGATCCACCGCGACGGCGCGCCGTCGCGCTTCGGCGTCTTCTGGGCGCACACCCACGATTTGGCCGTGCCGAGAAGTTCGTCCGGCATGGCGGCGACGTCATCGAACAGGCCCGCCTCCGCGGCCTCATCGAACGCCATCGTCTTGCCCGTCGCCGTCAGTCGGATCGCGTCGGCGGGGGCGATGCGGGCCGGGAGCAGATTCGTTCCGCCCCATCCCGGGCACAGGCCGAGCGAGGCCTCGGGCAGGCCGACCTGATACGGCTTGCCGGTCGGCGAGGGCGAGGCGACCAGGCCGTCGCAGTGCATCGCAAGTTCGAGGCCGCCCCCGAGCGCTGCGCCGTTGATCGCCGCCACCGTGGGGCAGGGGAGTTGCGAAAGGACGCCGAAGACACGCTGGCCGTAGGCGAGATATCGGTCGAGTTGGTCGTCGCCGAGTTCGCTGATCGCCCTGAGGTCAGCCCCGGCGACGAACGCGCGCTCGCTCGCCGAGGCCAGAACGACGGCACGGGCGTCGGCTGGGATCGTCGCCAAGGCTGCTTCGAGACGCTGCATCAGCGCGTGGTCGAGGACGACGACGGGCCGGTCCGCCTGTTCGAGGCGGATCGTGAGCACGCCCTCATGCTCTCCGCGGTCATCGCGCTCGACTGGCAGCGGCAAGGCCGTCATTCGTCTGCTCCGACCGCCCGGCGGCAGGCCGAAGCCGACACCGGACATACTCCGATCACGTCCCGGAACAGCGGGAGTATAGCGCGCAGGGGCCGCATCGGGCTTCCGTTCGACCCTCCTCAGGCCTTCGGCGCGAAGCGTTGGCGGAGCCGGGATTGGGCGTCGTCCGTGGCGAGCACGGACGCCGACAACTCGGCCCCGCGCCGCACGAGCGTGTCGTCGTCCGAGCCGTCGAGGGCGTTGAGCAGCCGCTTGGTCTCACGGAGCGCGAGCGGGCCGGCCTTCGAGAGCCGCTCGGCCAGTTCCTCCACGGCCGGCTCCAGGTCGGCCAGCGTAGGGACGCTGCTCGTGGCCAGGCCGATCTCGGCGGCCTCGCGCCCCGTCATCACGCCGCCGGCGAGGAGCACGTGCCGTGCCTTGCCAGCACCGAGGCGTCTGACGACCCACGGCGCTACGACCGCCGGGCAGACGCCGAGATCGACCTCGGGGAAGCCGAGTTTGGCGTCGTCGTGGGTGAGCACGAAGTCGCAGACGCACGCGAGGCCGCAGCCTCCGCCGATCGCCGCCCCGTTGACCGCCGCGATGAGCGCCATGGGGAGGCGGCGGAGGCGGAGGGTCAGTTCGGCGAGCAGGGCGAGGAGCGTTGATCCCGCGTCGGGATCGCCGAGGACGGCTCGGAGGTCCATGCCCGCGCAGAACGCCGGGCCATTGCCCGTGAGGACGAGCACAGTGGGAGGCGTCGAGGCCGCGCCGACCTCTCCGACACGGGCGATCAGGCTCTCAAGGAGGGTGATCGACAGAGCGTTTCGCGCGTCGGGCCTGTTCATCGCCAGGCGGGCGACAGCGCCGTCGATCCTCAGGCTGGTCAGCGTGTCGCTCATGGTCGCGTGTGGTGGCGCACACCGGGCAGAGCCTAGGCGGCGTGCGCACGAAAAACGCCCGGGCCGGACGGCGTCGGGCGTTGAAGGAGGCATGGATGCCGGGCGGTCAGATCGTGCCGGTGATTCCGAGCGGGACGCCGAGGGTGCCGAACGCGCCGGGGAAGAAGGCATCGTAGTGGCCCATGTAGGCGACGATGCCGGAGGGGCTCTTGATGGTGAGGCCGTAGAACACGTCCTGCATCCTGCGGTCGCCCGTGACGAACTCGTGCACGTCGAACTCGGTGACGCGACGTGCGGGCAGAACGCGGCGGAAGACCTCCTGCCCGAGCGGGGTGCTGGTTCCAGCGAAGTTGCCGTCGAAGCGGATGGTGATCTCGACGACCTGGTTCTGCTGCGTCGGGTTGAAGAGGCGCAGGTACTCGACGACGTTTGTGCTGAAGGGGTCCTGAGGTCTGAAGCCTTCGCCGAACGCCCAGTAGGTGTGCGACTCGGTGGCGAAGGTCGTGCCGTTGCCGTCGTTGAAGACCGCGGTCGGCAGGGAGAGCGAGACGGGCAGAGCCGCTTCGAAGAGGATCGCGTAGGCCTGTCCCTGCGGGAAGCCGGGGAGCGAGCCGACGTCGATCTCGCTCCGGGAGCGGCCCGGCACTTCGAGCGAGGTTCGGTACGCGCTCCCGTTCTCGAACAGGAATGAGAACACGACCGTCACGTCGGCGTCGTTCGGGTTGGCGACGCCCACGCGCTCGCCTTCCGAGTTGATGCCGAACTGACCCTCTGGCGTGACGCCGGAGGTCGCTCCGAGGCCCGGCGTCGCCGCGAAGCCCTTCGCTCCCGGCTCGTCGGTGGTGGTGCCGTTGTCGTAACTGCTGACAGCGGCGACGATCGGCGCCTGGGCCTGGATCAGCACGCCGTAGCGGCCGTTGGGGACGTTGGGGACGGAGGAGAGGTTCCAGCCGCCGCGTCGGAAGGGGGCGAGTTCCTGCGTGAGCACGATGGGGTTCCCGCCGCCGGTGGGCAGGAGCGTGGTTTCGATCTTGGCGGTGATGTCGGCGATGCTCTGGAAGATGATGATGTCGAAGATGCCGTCGCTCTTCTCCACCTCGCCGATTGTCCACGTCTGGTTCGTCTCGGAGACGAACGACTCGCCGATCGCGGAGCGCAGGCCGTCGAGCAGGAAGGTGTCGTAGTGGCTGAAGGTCGCGGCGATGGGCCGCTCGGAGCGGAGTTCGATGGCGTAAGGCTCCAGCGGGCGGACGAGCGAGCCGCCGGCGTTGCCGAAGCCGATGTCGTACATCTCCGGCGTGTTGAGGGTGATCCCGCCGCGAGACTGCGGGGCGATGACGAAGTCCGCGAGCACCTGGTCGCGCTGGCCCGTCTCGTAGCGGGCGATGGCGAAGACGCGCGTCGGCTGGTCGTGCGGGTTGAGCATCGGCACGAAGGTGTAGATGAACGGGCTGGCGAAGCCCTCGGGGTAGTAGGAGCGGTAGGGGAGCGTCGGCGCCTGCGAGCCGTCGGAGAGGGTCTCCGTCGTGGGGTTCGCGGTGTCGGCGGTCAGGTGGCCCGCGCCGCTGCCGGCGTTGACGGCGTCATACAGGCTCTGCGCGGCCGTGGGCGAGTTGCCGAAGAAGATGAAGTACCGCATGGTCGCGCTCTGGCCCGCGCCGATGGCGCCGAGGTCGTACGCGAGGACCATGACGAGGTTGGCCGAGGCGCCGTCGGGATCGTTGACGCCGAAGTCGAGGACCTGGTTCGGGTCGCGGATGACAAGCGCGTTCGGGTCCACGAACGTCGCCATCGCCCGGGAGTCGGACGCCGGCGCGCCCATGGCCATCGTGATGCCCTGACCGAAGGCGTTGGTGACGACGCTGGACCGCATGTAGGGCACGCCATCCAGAACGTCGTTCTGTGTGTTCGGCCCGCGGTTGTCGAGGTTGAAGCCCTGGTTGGCGTCGATCGCCTCCATCCACGAAACTTCGGTGACGGCGGACGATCCGTTGTTCGTGAGGCGGACGTCGACGGCGAGGAAGGCGTCGTTGGGGCCGAATGAGATCGTGCGTTCGACGTTCAGAGACTGACGGAAGAGGCCCTGCGCCGTGGTCCGCCGGTTGAAGGCATCGCTCTGGCTGACCATGGTCATGGGGAGGGAGGTGGGGGAGGACGAGCCGTTGTTGAGGAACTCGTACCCGCCGGCGGACAGGCCGTAGAAGGATCGGAGTCCCTGCCCGGTGCCGGCGTCGCGCAGGAACTCAAGCCCGTCGAAGCGGATGCCGAGGGGGGAGCCGGCGTCGTTGATGCCGAACGTGCCGTCGCTGTCGATCCCGGCGCGGACCCGCTGCCCGGCCAGCACGTGGGAGGAGTCGCTGACGCCTCCCGAGACGGCGATGGCGAGCGTGTAGTTGCCGGTCGTTTCGGCGGGCGTGCCGCTGGTGACGTTGAACGGGTCATAGTCGAGATTGTTCGCCTCGCTGACGGCGATGTAGTAGGTTCCGCCCGCGGCGAAGACGAAGCCGCCGATGCTGCTGTTGAGCGTGCCGTCGGGTGTCGATCGCTTGATCTCGTTTCCGCTGGCGTCGAGGAGTCGCAGGCCGGTGGCGAGGGTCAGTTGTCCGGTGCTGGGGTCGGCGACGGAGGTGGCGACAGCGTTGAGGGTTGCGCCGGCATCGACGCGGAAGCGGAAGAGATCGCGGTCGAGCAGCCCGAAGCCGCCGTCGCCGATGTAGGCGTTGCGTGTGGCTGCGCCGGCGCCGTTGATCTCGTTGAGGTCGCGGGCGGTCGTGAGGGTGTCGTTGAGTTCGAAGGGGCCGAAGATGTCGTTCTCGAGCGTCAGTTCGAGTGCCCAGGAGCGAAGCACGCCGGAGTTGAGGGCGGTGGTATCGTTGATGACGATCGTCCACAGCCCGGCGGCGGACTCGCCGTCGAACTTGTTGAGCGCGTTGGTCGGGCGGTAGGAGCCGGAGTAAGGCGTCGCGGCGGTGACGATGGAACGGGCGGCCTCGTCGTCGAAGAGGACTTCGTTGAAGTCCTGTCCGTTCGTGCCGTGCCGGTCGAAGACGATGACCTCGGTGCCGCGCGGGCTGATGAGGGAGATCCGCAGGTCCGAGACGAAGGTGTGGTCGAGGTCGAGATGCAGGTTGACGTCGCGGATCGCCCTGGCGTCCGAGACGGTGATCGAATCCGAGGTGGTGCCCTGAGTGCCGGTCGGCGGAACAGTGATCGGGCCGTCCAGCGTGTCCGAGATCGTGATGCGGTCTTCGCCGACGAGTTCGATCCCGAGCGAGAGGTTGTAGCTGCCCGTGGACTGCGTCACGCCGCTCGCGGCGACGGTCGGGTCGAAGTCGTCGTTGGGGAATCCGGAAACGGCGGCGTAGTAGGTGCCGCCGGTGGAGACGAAGTAGTCGAGGTAGGCGTCCGGCCCGTTGAACTGGTCGTTGAACGCCAGTTGGTTGCCGAGCGCGTCGAAGAGACGAAGGTACGAGTCGAACTGGGACGGGATCTGAAGGCTCTTGGCGTCGACGCGTGCGGTGATGAGTCCGCCGCGCGGCATGGTGATCCGGAAGATGTCCACGTCAAGCCCGGCGTGGAGGCCGTCGCCGAGGAACAGGCCGGTGAAGTTCGCCTTGCCGCTGGCGTTGAAGGAGACGGGGGTCGCGGTGGCGAGGGTGTCGTTCGGCTCCAGGCTGCCGCCCACGCCGACGACCTCGAACTCGTAGACCTCGTCCGTGCCGCCGGTGGAGTCGCCCTTGAGCAGGTTGCCCAGCAGGTCACGGATCTTGGGGTCTCCGGCGGTGCCCGCGTGGAGCGTGAGGCGGTACTTGCCGAGCAGGAGCCGCTGCTGGGGCACGTTGGTCAGGTCGAGCGAGACGTGGATGATCTTGTTGTCGTCGGGGTCGATGTCGATGGAGGCGATGGTGATGACGGTCGAGTCGTCGCCGGTGCCGAATAGGCCGTCGGGGCCTGCATAGAGGAAGGAGGCGGAGTCGATCGCGAGTACCGAGGCGTCGATGGACTTGTTGAACTCGACGGTGATGGTGTCGATGGGGAGGCCGGTGGAGGGGTCGTTCCTCCCCGTGACGGGGCCTGGGTCGATCCGCTTCACGACCGGTCCGTCGATGCCGATGATGTTGAGGGCACGAACAAGGTTCAGCCGCCCGCCGGAGACGACCCGATTCTGGAGCGTGGGGAGGATGTCCACGCTGTCGATGAGCGTCTGGCGGACCTCCTGGGCGGAGGCTTCGGGGCGGTGGGTCTTGAGGAGGGCGACCGCGCCGACGACCATGGGCGCGGCGAACGAGGTGCCGGACCCGAAGCCGTAGCCTCCGCCCACGGTCGTCGAGTAGACCTGCACGCCGGGCGCGCCGAGGTCCACCGTCTTGGCGCCGTAGTTCGAGAATCCGGCGAGGGTGTCGTTGTTGTCGGTCGCGGCGACGGCGATCAGGCCCGGGATGTTGTACGACGTCGGGAAGAAGGTGAAGTCGGGATCGTCGTTGTCGAAGGCGCTGTTGCCCGCCGCGGCGACGAACGTGCCGCCCGCCGCGATGAAGCGCTCGATGGCGTCCTTCTCGGCGTCGAACCCGGTGGGCACGTCGGCGTAGAAGGCCTGGTCGAACGCGCCGTAACTGTTGTTGCTGGCGACGATGTTGTGCCCCTCGCCGATCATCATCGTGAGATAGTCGTGCGCGCCGACGATGGCGGAGAGGAGCGCGTTGCCGTTGCTGTTGGGGATCTTGAGCGGGAGAATCGACACGTCCCATGCGACGCCGGTGATGCCGACGCCGTTGTTGCCGACCGCGCCGATGATGCCCGACACGAAGGTGCCGTGGCCGTACCACGACCCGGTATTGATGTTCTCGCTCGGGTCGTTGTCGAGGTCGCCGAAGTCCCAGCCGCTGACGTCGTCGACGAATCCGTTGCCGTCGCTGTCCGCGCCGTTCCCGCTCTCATTGGGATTGCGCCAGATGTTGGCGGCCAGGTCCGGGTGGCTGAAGTCGATGCCGGAGTCGATGACCGCGACGATCACGTCCCGCGAGCCGAAGGTGATGTCCCAGGCCGCGGCCGCGCCGACATCGGCCCCGACCGTGCCGAAGCCGCTGCCCG
Source organism: Phycisphaerales bacterium (assembly GCA_035443945.1). GTDB lineage: Bacteria > Planctomycetota > Phycisphaerae > Phycisphaerales > UBA1924 > CAADGN01. Next base: position 22,816 of record DAOMNQ010000015.1, read on the forward strand.
GAACGAACTGGCCCGTGTTGTCGTGTTGCCACTGGTTCGTGAACAGCGGATCGTTGGGCAACTGCTGCTTGTGGTAGACGGCGTTCGGCTCGATGGCCATGACGCCTTCAACTGCGTGGAGCGCGGCCTCGATCGCCCACTGGTGGGGCCTCTCGTACGAGTCGATGGTCGCGTACCGACCTCGGCCCACGGACCGGATTGTCGCCTCCTCGATGCCCATCGCACTCGCGATTCGCCGCGCGGCGCCAACCGCCCCGTCGTCGCCCAGCGCGTCCTCGAAGGTCACCATCCACGATCCCGCCTTCGCCTCGATCGACCCGCCGCGCCATGCCACGTGCTCCACAACGCCCACGCGGCCGTTCGCCGATGCCGGCAGCGGCCCGACGAACGGGTCGATGGCTGAGAGCAGCACGCGCTGTTCGAGCGTGTCGATCGTCGCTCGTTCGAGCGGCGCGCCGGACGCGCGGGCGATCGAGGCTGCGGAACGGCGGGCGTGCGCGCCCGAAACGCGGAAGATGCTCGACATCTCAGGACTCCCGAGCCTTGGGGTCAGGCCTCGCTCATGCGAATCGTTTGTCTCGGCGCTCCGCTCGAGGTGGGTCGGCGAGCGGTGGAGGCCCCGCGCACCGCGTGGGCGCAGGCCCCCGGCCGAATGCACTGTCGTGCTACAGCATATCCGCAATCGTGCGGGCGTGGTTCCTCCCACCATTATCCACACGGACGATCGTAGTCTGTTCGGGTCTCACCCGCGCTCTCCTCCCCCCCATGCGGGCGGCAACATCGCCCGTTCCTCCGCGCCTCCCGCCAGACCGAGCGACGCATCGAGCGCCCGGTCGGGCCAGTACGCCGCGCCCGTTCCGTCGATCTCGTTGAGCCAGGCTTTCGTAGCAGCGAGCGCGGGGGCGGACTTGTGCGCGAGCCGTTCCGCGAGTTCCATCGCCGCGGGAAGGACGGCCTCGGGGCGGGCCAGACTGCGCCATGCAAGCCCGATCCGTGCGGCCTCGCCCCCCGAGATCAGCCCGGTATCGAGCAGCCTCTCGCGGCAGGCCGCGTCGCCCACGCCGGCGCGAAGGAACGGAGCGGAGACGGCCGGCGAGACGCCGAGGCGGAGCACCGGATACCCCAGCCGGGCCTCGTCGTTGGTGATGACGAAGTCCGCCCCGCCGAGCAGAGCGCACCCGCCGGCGATCGCCGCTCCGTGCCCCGCCGCGACGACGGGAAGGCGGGACCGCCCCAGCGATCGGACCGCCACCGACAGCCCTCGTAGCAGCGACTTCATGGTCTCGCCTGTCGGATCATCGCGGCAAAGGGAGAGATCAAACCCGGCGCAGAAGACCTGTCCCTCGCCCCGTAGCACGATGACGCGCGCGGCTTGCTCCGCCCGCCGGACCAGGTTCGGCACCTCGTCGAGCATGGCGGGCGTCAGCGCGTTGCGCCGGTCGGGACGGTCGAGCGTGATGGACGCGATGGCCCCGTCTGCATCGAGGCGGACCATCACATGCCCCCCCGCGCGGCCTGTGCCACGAGCCGCTCCGCGAAGGCCGAGGCGGCCGAGAGTCGTTCCCGGTCCACGCCGGTCTCGAAGCCGGCCCCCTCGACGACGCCGACGAGCAGGGCGGTGGCGATGTTCCCGGGCGCGCGGCCGTCGTCCGAGGACGCGAACGGGCAGCCGCCGAGGCCGCCGGCGGATGCGTCGAAGGACCGGACTCCCGCCGCGAGTGCCGCCGCGACGCACTCACCGGCACGCCCCATCGTGTCGTGGAGGTGCAGGGTGAGCGGGGCTTCGCCGCTCTCTCGCAGCGAGAAACCGCCCACCAAAGGGCGCACGGCTTCGAGCGCGAGGACGAGCGATTCGGGCGTCGCCGCGCCGATGGTGTCGCCGAGGTCGATCTCGTCCACGCCCGCGTCGAGGAGCATGGCGGCGACCTCGGCCACCCTGGCGGGCGACACGTCCCCCTCGAACGGGCACCGCACGATGCACGAGACGTACCCGCGGACGCGCAGCCCGGAGCCGTGGGCGAGCGCGACGACAGGCCGGAAGCGTTCGACGCTCTCGGCGATCGTGGCGTTCACGTTCTTTCGGGTGAACGTCTCGCTCGCCGCGGTGAAGACGGAGACCTTATCGATCACGCGACGGCCGGCGTGCTCGTTGACGCGAAGGGCGGCGTGCGCGCCCCGGTCGTTGGGCACGAGGGCGGAGAAAACGAGTTCGGGGGGCTTGAGGTCCGCGACGGCTTCGAAGACCTGGGCCGCGTCGCCGAGTTGGGGCACCCACTTGGGGCTGACGAAACTCGTAACTTCGACCTCATCGACGCCGGTGAGCGTGAGCAGTTCCACGAGACGGGCCTTGTCGTCCGTGGGGATGGCGTGCGGCTCGTTCTGGAGGCCGTCGCGGGGGGAGACGTCGGTGATCCGAACTCGCTCGCTCACGCCCGGCATTGTAAAGGCGGGGGGGCGGTCGCGGGTTTATCGGCCGGTGGGGCGGCAGACCGCGCGGATCGTGCGGGCCGTCGCCCCGCCCAGGGGCCGGGACCGGGCGGGTCAGGGCGATCACGCCTCTCGCTTCCGCCGATGCTCACGCGATGCACTCCGGAGGCTCCACCATGCGTTGCCCGTGCTGCGGATTCGGCATGTCCGAGGTCGTCTACGAGGGGGTCCACATCCACTCCTGCGGCGGGTGCGGGGGCGAGTTCCTCGGCGGCGAGGAACTGGCGCACATCGTCCGCGTCCGCGAGATGACCTTCTGCCAGACCATCATCGAGGAGATGGCGCAGCGCGAGCCGACGTTCGGCATCCCCGAGGAAGAGGCCGACAACGGCGTGAACTGCCCCGCGTGCGGCGAGTGCATGGACGTCATCAACTACTGCGTGGACACCGGCATCGTGGTGGACCGCTGCACGGAGTGCCAGGGCCTGTGGCTCGACAACGAGGAACTGGAGAAGGTGCAGGCGCTGATGGAGCGGTGGCAGGACGAGGCGCCCGCGAAGATCCGGGCCGTCGCCGAGCAACTGGCGGCGGTGCGGAAACGCTCCGAGGCCGGCGTGCAGGTGTCTCGCTTCGCGTTCGTGAACGCGTTGATCGATCGGATCGCGCGGGCGGCGTGACGCACCGACCGCTCACTCGGCCCGCCTGAAGAGGTCGAGGAAACGGTCCTCGTAGTCCTTGAAGACCCCGTATCGGTCGAGTTCCGCCTTCAGGTCCATGGCCAGGCGGCGGTCCGCCTGAGCGTCCTCGAAGAGTTGCTCGATCCGCTTGCGGGCCGCCGCGTCGAGGCGCTTCTTCGCCGGAGGCTCGGCAGTCTCGGCAGGCTCGTCAGCGGCGTCGGCGACGGCGAACTCGCTCTCCTCCTCGTCCTCGCCCTCGGTCATCTTCTGCATGCGGTCGAGCATCTTGAGGAGTGCACCCTCGACGATTCGGCCGTGCTCCGTCAGTTCCGACATGTCGATCGAGACACCGGCGAGTTCAGAAAATGAGTCGAGAACGGCGCGGGCGGCCTTCGGGTTCGGCACATTGGCGGCATAGAACGGGATCTCGCCCAGCAGACACAGGCCGGGCAGGTTCCGCTCCATCGCGGCCGCGAGCAGCACACCGTTCAGCCCGCCGATCTGCCCGCCCTCGACCGGCTGGGCGCCGTTGCGGACCAGTTCGTCGAGCAGTTGCGGCGATGTCGCCGCGGCGTGAACCGCAGGCTCGTCCGTTGGGTGCACCTGCGACGCCATTGACGCGAACGTGATCACACGCTCGATCTCGAACGCCGCCGCCCGTTCCAGCAGCCGCTGCGCGAACATGTACCCCCCGTGCGTCGGCTGCGCCTCCCCGAGGAAGACGATGAGCGGCCTCCCTGGCGCAGCCTCGGGCGTGCGGTAGAACACGCTGCGCGGCAGCCGAGTCTGCTCGATGATCCCCGACAGCACGTCCACCTGCCCGATGTCGAACTGCTCCGGGGCGTGGACCTCGGCGAACGGGCGGAGCGCCAGTTGCTTGATGAGATACCCGGCGGCAATGACGGCGACATTGCCCATGCCGGGCCAGGCGGCGAGCAGCCAGGGACGCAGAGGAGTGGGGGGAGTCTCGGGCATGGCGACCATCCGCGTGGGGTGGCGCGGCGCAGACTTCCGCCCGCGACGCGCATCCGCGATATCCGGGGCCGAGGCTTGCGACCATGGGCCACGAGTTGGTAGGCTAGGCGCAGATGCGGGTGTCGAACGTGGTCAACACGACGAGAAACAGCGGCCGGCGCATGGTCCGTCACGGCCCTCGCCGCTCCGGGGCGTTCACGCTCATCGAGTTGCTGGTCGTCATCGCCATCATCGCTCTGCTGGTGAGCCTGCTGCTGCCCGCCCTGGCGCACGCCCGAGAGGCGGGCCGGGCGACGGTCTGCCTCGCCAACCAGAAGAGCCTGGCGACGGCGTTTGTGATGTACGCCGACGACAACGACGACGGGTTCGTTTCCTCCTGGACCGATCGGCGCGACCACGACCACAGTTGGGCCGACTGGCCCATGCTCCCCGACGGCGGGTACATGAGCACCTACGCCCTCCAGCAGGCGAAGGACACGGAGGGCCACAAGCGGGGCATCCGCAACGGCAGACTCTTTCCGTATCTCGAAAACGTCGAGGCGTACCACTGCCCGTCCGACCTGCGCTGGCGCGGCCGCGGCGTCGCCGGAGCGATCACCTTCCGGACCTATTCCATGCCGAACTGGGTCAGCGGGGACGAGAAGTGGGAGTCGTACATCGGCGGGCACACCGTGACGCGACGATTGAGCGCGGTGCAGTTCCCGACGGCGAAGTTCGTCTTCGTCGAGGAATCCGACCCGCGGGGCGTGAACATGGACTCGTGGGTCATGCACCTTGATCAGGAGAAGTGGATCGACCCGCTGACCGTGTGGCACAAGGACACGAGCACGATCGGCTACGCGGACGGCCACGCCGAGGTCCACGCCTGGCAGGACCGCCGTACCATTACCATGAGCCGGAACCAGAAGTTCGACATCCCGTGCCCGGGGAGCCAGGACTGGGCGTACCTGGCCGGGGCGTGGATGAACACGAAGAGGACGAAGTAATCGTCCGGGCCTCACCCGGCTTCGGACGCCTGACGTGAGCCTTGGCGAACGTCAGGGTGAGTCCAGATCGCGGCGTCGTCGCTCGCGTGATCACCGATGTACCTGACCGTTGCGCGGTAGTGCGTCTCATCCCGGATGCGCACGAGGTGACATCGCTGCCCCCACACGCGCCCGGGGAGCCGATCGCGAACCGTGTGCGAGGCGGCCTGCTTGGCTCTGCCGATGATCGGGCGGGCGTTGCCGGCACCGACGCAAACCAGCCCGTGAATGTGCAGTCTTCCGACGGCGAGAATTCGCGGAGGAGCGTCGATCGCCAGCAACTTCTCGGCGAGCGCTTCGGCGATCACCAGGCGAAGGTCGGGCGGAAGTTCGACTCGGTCGGGACGGAGCCTGCGCGCATATCGGTACAGCGCGGCGTGTTCACCGGGCGGTGGCGGGGTTCGATAGTCGCCGGACGAATGGACACGGTGATCGTGATCGCGGAACCCGCGCGGATCGCCCGGGAGCCAGTGCCCCCGCGTGGACCACATCGCGTGCACCCAGTCTGACCAAAGGCGGGGCATGGGGCGTGGTCCCATCCTGTCTCAACCTGACCTTCGCCGAGCCTCAGGTCAGGCGTCCGCAGTGCGTGACGTTACGTCTGCAGCACTCCCGTCCGGAACTCGCGCGTGTAGTCCCAGTTCCGCGCCGCGTCGAGGGCTGCGATCAGTTCATCCCGGGTGCGGTGCGGCTCGATGATCCGGTCAACCCAGCCCCGGGCCGCGCCGTGGCGGATGTCCTGCTGCTCGTTGTAGGAGGTCCGCACGGCGTCGAGGATGGCCTTGTGGGTCTCGGGGTCGATGGTCTCGCCCTTGCGCTCGCGGCTCTTTTCTTCGATCATCGCGAGGGTGCCGGTGGCCTGGGCCGCGCCCATGACGGCGCACTTGGCGCTGGGCCAGGCGAAGGAGACGAACTGATCGAAGGCGCGGCCGCACATTGCGTAGTTGCCCGCGCCGTAACTGCCGCCGATGATGACGACGATCTTCGGCACGACGCAGTTGCTCATCGCGTTGACGAGTTTCGCACCGGCGCGGATGATGCCAGCCTGCTCGCTGTCTCGCCCCACCATGAACCCCGTCGTGTCGTGCAGGAAGACGATGGGAATCTTGCGCTGGTTGCAGTCCATGATGAACCGCGCGGCCTTGTCCGCAGAGTCGTCGTAGATCACGCGCGGCATGTTGGTCGATTTCGATGGACCCGCCTTGCCGCCGGGCATGGTGCGAGTCGTCAGACGGCACTGGTTGGCGACGATGCCGACGGCGTGCCCGCCGATGCGGGCGTAGCCGCAGACGAGCGACCGCCCGTACTCGGCTTTGTACTCGTCGAAATCGGGGGCGAGGGACTCGTGGCCGTCCGAGTTCGGCACGGCACGGGCGTCCACGATGCAGGCGATGATGTCGTTCACATCGTACTGGGCACCGGGCTTGTCGGTGAAGACCGAGTAGATGTCGGAATAGTCGCGGTAGGGAGGTGGCGAGGCGGCCGAGCCGGTCGCGTCGTCGGCATCCGCGAGGCCAGTGTGGTTGTACTTTGCAGTCAGCGATCGAAGCCTCTCGATGCACGCCTCATCGTCCGGCTCTCTGAAGTCGATCGTCCCTGAGATGCTCGCGTGCATCTCCGTGCCGCCGAGTTCCTCGTCGGAGACCTGCTGCCCGATCGCGGCCTTCACCAGCGCGGGGCCGGCGAGGTACAGCCCGGAACCCTCCGTCATCAGCAGCGTGTCGCAGAGCACGGGGAGGTAGCCGCCGCCGGCGACGCAGTAGCCCATGATGGCCGCGATCTGCGGGATGCCCTCCGCGCTGAGCACGGCGTTGTTGCGGAAGATGCGCCCGAAGTCGTCGGTGTCCGGGAAGACGTCCTCCTGCATGGGCAGGTAGACGCCCGCCGAATCGACGAGGTAGATCAGCGGCAGGCGGGCCATGTGGGCGATCGTCTGCGCGCGGATGATCTTCTTGCACGTCATCGGAAAGAACGCGCCGGCCTTCACCGTGGCGTCGTTGGCGATGATCATGTGCGGCCGGCCGTGGACGATGCCGATGCCCGTGACGACGCCGGCCGCGGGCGCGCCGCCGTGCTCGGCGTACATGCCGTGGGCGCACCAGAGGCCGAGTTCGGTGAAGTTGGGAATTTCGTCGTGGTGGGGGTCAAAGCCTTCGGCCTTCCTCGCGGGGCTTGTCTCGGCATCGACGAGGTGGGCGATGCGCTCGCGCGCGGTGAGTCGGCCCTTGGCGTGCTGGCGTTCGATGGCCTTCGTGCCGCCGCCCTGCCGAATCTCGCGCTCGGTGCGGAGGAACTCGTCGGTGAGTCTGTGCAGGTCGCTGGCGGTCGCGGTCAAGTCGCGGCTCCTCGTCGGCTGGTTCGTAGCGTAGCGGGCGTCAGCGATCAGCCGGGTTTCGCGGGGAGTTGCACGGGTGTCTCCCGGTGCGAGCCGGTTGTCCACGGTTGGATGAACATCGCAACGGCTTGTCGTCGAATGACTTACAGCAATTTGCGAACAAGACAGAACCCGTACATTGACAGGGCGTTCGGTCTTTGGTACAGTCCGCCTGCCGGGCACGCGGCCAGCACCGCCCCCGGCCGGGTGGAGCGCGACGGGCGCGACCCCGACCCGTGCTGGGACCGGCACCACCCGCACCGGCTGACTCCCGGGGCGCGGCGTGCGGCGAAAGGACGTCGGATCATGGCTTCCACGAAGGACAACGGCGCGGTCGAGATCAAACTCGAGGACAAGAGCAAGCGGCAGGCCCTTGCCAACGCTCTCGCACAGATCGACAAGGCCTTCGGACGCGGCTCCATCATGCGGCTCGACGAGGAGGCTTACCTCGCCGTCCCCGGCATCTCCACCGGCGCGCTCTCGCTCGACCTCGCCCTCGGCGGTCGCGGCATCCCGCGCGGTCGCATCGTCGAAATCTTCGGCCCCGAGTCCAGCGGCAAGACCACGCTCGCCCTCTCGGTCGCCGCGCACGCGCAGCGCAACGGCGGCGTCGCGGCGTTCATCGACGCGGAGCACGCCCTCGACCCCTCCTGGGCCAAGCGCATCGGCGTCAACATCGACGAACTGCTCGTCAGCCAGCCCGACACCGGCGAGCAGGCACTCGAAATCTGCGAACTCCTCGTCCGCTCGAACGCGGTGGACGTGATCGTCATTGACTCCGTGGCCGCGCTCATCCCCAAGGCCGAGATCGAGGGCGAGATGGGCGACGCGCACGTCGGCCTCCAGGCCCGCCTGATGAGCCAGGCGATGCGGAAACTCACCGGCGTCATCGCACGCTCGAACTGCACCGTCATCTTCATCAACCAGATCCGTGAGAAGATCGGCGTGATGTTCGGCAGCCCCGAGACCACGCCCGGCGGACGCGCCCTCAAGTTCTACGCCTCCGTACGCATCGACATCCGTCGCACCAGCGCCATCAAGGACGGCGAGACCAACGTCGGCAATCGCGTGCGGGCCAGGGTCGTCAAGAACAAGGTCGCCCCCCCCTTCCGCGACGCTGAGTTCGACATCATGTTCAACGAGGGGATCTCCATCGCCGGCGACCTCCTCGACCTCGCCGTCGAGGAGAAGGTCGTCCAGAAGAGCGGGGCGTGGTTCGCCTGCGGTGATGTGCGGCTCGGCCAGGGACGCGAGAACGCCAAGCAGTTCATCAAGGAGAACCCGGACCTGGCCGCCGAAATCCGCGAGGCCGTCCTCAACACCCGACTCCCCGGACGCAAGCGCGCCGCCGGCGGATCTGCCGCCGTCTCGCCCGCGCCGGAACTGGAGGAGGTCGAGGCCTGACCGCGACGGCGCGGCCGGGCGGGTCGCTTCGGTTGTCCCCGTTGCGGGTCCGGGGCTACCCTTCCGGCCCACAGTTGCGGACGTGGCGGAACTGGCAGACGCGCTAGGTTCAGGTCCTAGTGGGAGTAAAATCCCGTGGAGGTTCGACTCCTCTCGTCCGCATGTTGACCCAGCCGGCCCGGGACCGCCCCGGGCCGGTTCCTTTTTCCGCCTCACCCGCCCGCGATCGGACGGGTATGTTGCCCGCTCATGGCCCTCATCTACTGCGGCATCGACGAGGCGGGGTACGGGCCGATGCTCGGCCCGCTCTGCGTCGGGTTCGCCGCGTTCCACGTCGAAGGCTGGACCGAGGGCGAGCCGGCCCCGGACCTGTGGGCCACGCTCGCGCCCGGCGTCTGCCGCGAGCCGGGCGACAAGCGCGTCCGCGTTGCCGTCGCGGACTCCAAACGGCTGAAACTCTCGAACCAGTCGAAGACCCGCCACCCGCTGACGCACCTCGAACGCGGCGTGCTCGCGTTTGCAGGAGTTACGGGCGATGCGCCCGGCGACGACGCCGCGCTCTTCGCCGCCCTCGGGACACGCCTCGAGGACCGCCCGTGGTACCGGGGGAATGCAGCGCCGTTGCCCGTGTCCTGCTCGGCGGAGTCGCTCGCGTTCGCACGCAACGCGGTCGCGCTCGCGTGCGATTCGGGGGCGGTCGAGCCGATCGCGCTCGCGTGCATCGCCGTGGGCGAGGGCGAGTTCAACGAGGAGATCCGTCGCGGCGGGAGCAAGGCGGGGGTCACGGCGTCCGTCTTCGCCCGGTATCTCCGCCGCGTCGTTGATCGCTGGGGCGACGGGCCGGACTCCGTGCGAGTGGTCTGCGACCGGCACGGGGGGCGGCGCAGTTACGCCTCGATGATCCGCGCCGCCGCGCCCGGATGCGCTGTCGAAGTCCTCGAAGAGAGCGAGCGGTGCAGCCGGTACTCGGTCGGGGGGGAGCGCCTGGTCGTGCAGTTCCGTCCCGAGGCCGAGGACGCGCACCTGCCCGTCGCCCTCGCGTCGATGACGGCCAAGTTCATCCGCGAACTGGCGATGGCCCGCTTCAACCGCTACTGGTGCGCCCGCGTGCCGGAACTGAAGCCGACGGCCGGCTACGTGCAGGACGCCCGTCGCTGGCTGGGCGACCTCAACGGCGTGTTGAGTGAGTCCGAGCGGGAGTCGCTGGTGCGGATGGCGTAGCGTTCGCACTCGATGCCTCGATGCCGCGTGCCTCGATCCCTTCTTCCCAGTCAGATGGCCGACGCCAAGGACATGCTGAACCTCGCGGCCCGCCTGGCCCTGCGGGCGATGGGCGACGCCGAGCCGAACCCGATGGTCGGGGCCGTGATCGTCCGCGACGGCGTGGTGATCGGGCTGGGGCACCACCGCCGCTTCGGCGGCCTGCACGCGGAGCGCGAGGCGCTGGCGGACTGCCGCCGGCGCGGGCACGACCCGCGCGGAACGACGGTCTTCGTCACGCTCGAACCGTGCTGCCACCACGGCAAGCAGCCGCCATGCACCGAAGCGCTGATCGAGGCCGGCGTGGCGCGCGTCGTGTTCGCCCGCCCGGACCCGCACGAGACGAGCGGGGGCGGAGCGGACGTGCTGCGCCGCGCCGGCGTCGAGTGCGAGGCGTGCGAGGGCAGCGCGCTCGCGGTGCGAGTAAGCGACCCGTTCGTCAAGCGAGTGACGACCGGCCTGCCGTGGGTCATCGCCAAGTGGGCGCAGACCGCCGACGGCCGCCTGGTGTCGCGTGAGGGGGCGCCACGGTGGATCTCGTGCGAAGCGTCACGCCGGCGCGTGCACCGCATCCGTGCGCGCGTGGACGCCGTCGTCACGGGCATCGGCACGGTGCTGGCCGACGACCCGATGCTGACGGCCCGCGGCGTGCGTGTGCACCGCGTGGCGCGGCGGGTCGTGATCGACGCACGCCTGGAGACGCCGCCCGGGTGCGCGCTCGTGCGGACCGCGCGGGAAGTACCGACGACGATCGTGACGGCGGGTGAACCGCCTGCTGCGGCCCGGCGCGTGATGGAGTCGGCGGGCGTGGAGTTGATCGCGGTCGGTGGGTCGGGGCGAGTCGACACGCACGCCGCGATGCGTCTGCTCGTCGAGCGATTCGGCGTGACGACCGTGCTGCTCGAAGCCGGGCCGCGGCTGCTGGCGTCGATGTTCGAGGCGGGACTTGTGGACGCTGCGCTGGTACATGCCGCTCCACCAGGCCCGTGCGACACCGCGCCGCTCACGCCGGACGAGGATCGCCTGCGCCGGATTGTCGGCGACCCGGGCCGCCTCACCCTTGTGCGCACAAGGCGCACCGGCGTGGACGTGGAGCGCTGGTACTGCGCGGTCAGGTCCTGACCGTCCGGTGGAAGGCCAGCCCGTCCTGCACGGCCGCGCCGACGCGAAGACCGCCTGCTTCGACGTTCAGTCGCGTGCCGGGCGCGATGTGCGCCGAGCGCACCATCGCGAAGCAGACCGGCACGCCGCCGAGCATGGGCGAGAGGGTCGAACTCGTCACCGCGCCGATCGGCTTGTCGCCCCCGTCCTCCGCGAAGACGGCGTCGCCCGTCACCGGCTGGGGCGCCTCGCGCCCTTCGCCGGCGTAGTCGATCCGCAGCGCGACCAGCCGCTGCTTCGGCTGGCCGAGCGACTCCATGCGTGCGACAACTTCCTGCCCGAGGTAGCACCCCTTGCGGAACGAGACACGGTCCTGCAGCACACCGGTCTCGTGCGGGAGCGAGTCCGGGCCGAAATCCAGGTAGTAGAGCGGCGTCCCGGCCTCGATTCGGGCCACGTTGTACGCGAGCCAGCCGATCGGTCGCACGCGGGCGCGGGCCGCGCCGGGGTCGAAGGCCTCGGGCGCGTCCCACCGCCAGCCTCCGGCTTCGAGCAGCCGGTCGAAGACGCGCGTCGCCGCGTCGGTCGGCACGAAGAGTTCCAGCCCCGCCTCGCCCGCAGAGTCGTCGCGAACGACAAAGACCTCAGCACCGACGATGCGGGCGGTGGTCGCCTCGCCCTGGCCGAGCGACGCCGCGGGTCGGTCGGCCGGCGGGTCTGCGGCGGTGTCGAGCAGCGCGCCGCCCGCGGGGCCGTGCAGCGCGAGTCGGTGCAACTCCTGCGTCGCGTCGCGGAACGCCACATCCTCGGCGAAGACGAACGTGGGGAGCGTCTCCATGGTGCGTTTCAGAGCGTGCACGTCGAGTTCGAGCAGCGTGCGGTCGCCGAGTTCGATCACGCGCAGGTCCGCGTCGATCCGTCCCTTGCGGTTCAGCCAGAAGGCGCGCCGCGCGTGCGGAGGCTCCAGGCCGCGGAGTTCCTGCGTGACCATGCGGTTGAGGAAGTCGAGGCGGTCGGAGCCTGTGACCTCGATCGTCGCGCGGTGCGGCAGGTCGAGCAGGCCGCACGACCGGCGGATCGCGGCGTACTCCAGCGGTATCGGGCCGAACGCCTGGATCACCTCGATCGCGAGCACCGGGTCGCCCGGCGCGGCGTAGGGCGATGCGAGCGGCTCGGCCGCGACGGTGTGCGCGATGATGGGGCTGGGATGCGCCATGCCGACAGACGGTAGCCCGAGGCGGGCACGGCCGTCGAGATATTGCCTCGCACCGGCCGGGGTCAGAAGTCGCGTCGTGCGAAGATGACGCAGGAGAGCGCGAGCACGACGGCCTCGAAGGCGAAGGAAGTGCCGAGGATCCACAGCACGGATCGCTCCCGCAGGATCGTCGCCGAGCGCATGGAAAGGTCGTACTGGCTGAACTCCACTTCAGCGGTCTGCTCGTCGACTGTCGTCTGCCTGGGCTTGTCGCTCGACCCAGTGAGCGCTTCGAGGTCGGCCATGGAGATGAGCGTGCGCTCCAGCAGGTCGATCGTTTCGCCGGTCTTGGGCACGATCGTCTTGGCGGCGAAGAGGATGCCGGACCACTTGGCGGCCTGAGCGGCGGTCTTCTCCGCGCTGGCTCGCTTGTCGCGCAGGCCCTTGAGGAAGGGGTTGACTCCGGCGATCTCCTCCTCGGTCGGGTGGTAGTCCTCGGGGAGTTCCTCGCCCAGGGAGCGTCGCTCGGCGATCAGGAGTTGCCGGGTGTTGCCCTCGGCCTGCGCGACCTGCCGCACAAGCGCGTCCCGCTGGGCCTCGGCCATCGAACGCCACTGGACGAGGGCACCGTCGGCAGCGTTGAGGATGAAGATGAAGAACCAGAACAAGAGCGTCAGCAGGAGCGAGGCGATCGTCGATCGGGTGAGCAGGCCGAAGAGGACGCACATGCAGAAGAGGAAACTGAAGAACGCGACGACGAGCGGGATGGCGAGGAGCAGGGCAGGCTCCCACTCGCCCCCGCGGACGCCGATGACGAAGAACGACGCCAGGCTGAACACGCCGACCTGGAACGTGACGAAGAGCAGCCCGGCGGCGTACTTGGTCAGGAAGAGTCGCACCCGCGAAACGGGCTTGGAGAGCATCATCTCGATCGAGCCGCCGGCGATCAGGTCCGGGATCATCCCCGCGGTGGTGATGAGCGCGAGAATCGCTGCGATCCAGGCGAGCCAGATCTTCAGCCCGAGACTCAGGAACATCGTCTTGTAGAGGAGGGCGGGAGAGAGGATGTCGCTGTTCAGCGGGATGAAGTCGAGCCTGAACCAGAGAATGGTGAAGCCCTGCTTGTCGATGCCGACGGCCGCGAAGGCCGCCACGACCAGCCCCGAAAGCATCAGGGTGATCCAGAACAGTTTCCGCGAGTTGAGTTCGCGGTAGGCGTCCACGAAGAGGGCCGCGGTCTGGCGCATCATCATGGCGTGCGCCCCTTGCGAGCGCGGTCCGCGCCGGGCTTGAGCGTCGCGCCCGTGCTCGGGTCGGTGACGGCCTGCATGAAGAGGTCCTCCAGCGACGGGCGGTTCTGTCGGATCGAACGGATCACCGCGCCCCGCTCGCGCAGGGCGTCGATGATCGGCTGGATCGTCGCCGGCTCCGTGCTGCCGATGCGCAGCGTCGCGTGGTCGATCTCGAGCCATTCGCCGGTGGCGAGTTGCCCGTGGTAGCCGACGCGGCGGGTCAGGGGCGAGTGCGTGGGCGGCGCGCGGTCGGTCTCTCGCTCCCCCGGTGCGGGCGGGGTGAGCGTCGCGTGCTCGCCGTGGCGGATGGCCTCGGGCAGGGCGCGCTGGAAGTACGCGGCCGCGGCGTCAGGCTCCGCGGTCAGTTCGATCTCGTAGCGTCGCTTGTCCGCGGTCAGTTCGTCGATTGTGCCCTGGCTGACGACCCGCCCCTGCACCAGGATGGCGACGCGGTCGCAGACCATTTCGAGTTCGGAGAGGAGGTGGGAGTTGATGAAGACCGTCCGCCCCTCGGAACGGAGCCGCTGGACGATCTCGCGGATATCGCGGCGGCCGACGGGGTCCACGCCGTCGGTCGGCTCGTCGAGCAGGACGACCTCGGGCGAGTTCACGAGCGACTGGGCGATGCCGATGCGTTGGCGCATGCCCTTGGAGTAGGAGCCGACCTTCTTCTTCGCCCAGTCCTTCATGCCGACGAGTTCGAGCAGTTCGCCGGTGCGGCGCCTGCGGTCAGCCCTCGGCGAGCCGGAGAGTGCGCCGTAGAAATCGACGACCTGCGAGCCTGTGAGGTACGGCGGGAAGCGGTGGTGCTCGGGCAGGTAGCCGACCTTCGCCAGAGTCGGCTTGTGCCCGACCGGCTCGCCGAGCATCGTGCCGCGGCACTCGGTCGGGCGGATGACGGTCATCAGAATCTTCACGAGGGTGGACTTGCCCGCGCCATTCGGGCCGAGCAGACCGAAGACCTCGCCGCGACGAACCTGCATGTCGATCCCGCACAGGGCGCGGATCCGCCCCCGGTAGGTCTTCGCCACGTGGTGCAGGTCGATGACGAGGCCGTCGCTCCGCACGGCGGGGATCACAGGCTCATCGACGGTGGCGGTGGTCATGCGCGTCGGCTCCCCCCGGCTCATGGTTCGGCGTCGAAGGCTACCGCTTTCGCGCCACGACGTGGAAGACGTGCCAGTGCTTGGGCGCACCGAAGGCGTCGGCACCGGGCTTTTCGTCCTCGTCGAAGCGTTCGAGGTCGAAGGGATCGAGCATCGCCAAGGCCTGCTCGCGCGACTGGTGCGAGCGGTCTGGCAACGAGGCCCAGGTGTCGCGGTCGCCGAAAAGTTGCCCGGCGAACCGGCCGCCTGACCGAATCGAGGCCACGATCGAGGCCCAGAAGGGCTCGAAGGCGTGCGGAGGGCAGAACGGCAGCGAGAAACTGGCGTTCACCAGATTACACTCGGGGACCGTGAGGCCCTCGAACGGAGCGTGGAGCGTCGTGAGCCTTTCGCGGTGGGGGAGGCCGCCGCGTGCGAGGAGGCGAGAGAAGGCGTCCGGGTGGCCGTCGATGGCGAGCACGTGCCAGCCGCGCCGGAGGAGTTCCGCCGTGTCGCGTCCCTCGCCGCACCCGAG
Organism: Phycisphaerales bacterium; assembly: GCA_035443945.1. Lineage (GTDB taxonomy): Bacteria > Planctomycetota > Phycisphaerae > Phycisphaerales > UBA1924 > CAADGN01. The sequence goes on from DAOMNQ010000015.1 coordinate 38,166, forward strand.
ATCGACCGCCAGGCGCGGCCGGTGCGTGGATGGCTCACGATCGAATCGTTCGAGCGCGAGGAGCAGAGTGTCGCGCGGGGGTTTGCCGGCTACGGCCTCGAAGTACCCCGGCCAGTCGCGCTGTGCCGCGTAGGTCTGTGCCGGGAGTCCCGGCGGCAGCGTCGATGCAGCGGACATAGGCTGGGGTGGTGTACCGGACACTCGGCGAGTTTACGGCGGCTCTCGAACGCGCGGGGGAACTGGCTCGCATCCGCGTGCCCGTCTCGCCCGTGCTCGAGATCGCCGAGATCGCCGACCGCGAGAGCAAGTCCGCCGCGCCGCACCCCCCCAGCGCGGCCGCGCGGCGGATGGACCCCGACCACGCGAGCCTCGGCGGGCGGGCGCTGCTCTTCGAGAACGTCGAGGGGTCGGACTTTCCCGTCCTCATCAACGCCTTCGGGTCGTACCGGCGCATGGAAGTGGCGCTCGGGTGTGAAGACGACGGCGGCTTCGAGTCCATCGCGGCGCGGATCGCTTCGCTCGTGCGCCCGCAGCCGCCGCGCGGCCTCGGAGAGGCCTTGGCAAAGGCCCGCGAGTTGTTCCCGTTGCTAAAGGTCGGACCGCGCCGCGTGACGCGCGCGGCGTGCCAGGAGGTCGTGCTGACCGGCGACGCGATCGACCTGCGCCGCCTGCCTCTGATCCGCTGCTGGCCCCACGACGGCGACCCCGTGGCGGTCGGCTACCCACCCGGCGTGAACGACGGCGTGCCCGGCGTCGAGCAAGGCGATGAGTGGGACCGGCTCTATAGAGGCCGATACGTCACGCTCGCCGGTGTCCACACCATCCACGCCGACGATGCGGGCAAGGAGAAGCCGCCGAGCCACAACATCGGCATGTACCGGATGCAACTCATGGGACGCCGCTTGCTGGCAATGCACTGGCACATGCACCACGACGGGGCGCGCCACTGGCGATCCTGGAAAGAGCGCGGCGAGCGCATGCCCGTCGCCATCGCGCTCGGTGGAGAAAGCGTGCTCCCCTACGCCGCGACGTGCCCGCTACCTCCGGGCATCGGCGAACTGCTGATGGCGGGGTTCCTCAACGGAGGGGGGATCCCAATGGTCCGCGCACGCACCGTGCCCGTGCGCGTTCCTGCGAACTCCGAGATCGTCATCGAAGGCTGGGTCTCGACCGAGGCGGGCTATCCGGGCTGGGATCCGCGCGACCCCGACTGCGGCCCGCTCGCTCCCGGCGCGCTCTTCGAAGGCCCCTTCGGCGACCACACCGGGTTCTACTCGCTGCCGGATCGTTACCCCATCATGGAAGTCACGGCGATCACGCACCGGCGCGGCGCGGTCTACCCGACCACCATCGTCGGCCTCCCGCCGCAGGAGGATTACTACCTCGGCAAGGCGACGGAGCGGATCATGCTGCCGCTGCTGCGGACGATCATCCCGGACATCGACGATTACGACCTGCCGATGTTCGGCGCGTTCCACAACTGCGTCTTCATCCGCATCCGGAAGCACTACCCGCTGCACGCGCGCCGCGTGATGCACGCCGTCTGGGGCGCGGGGCAGATGTCGTGGACGAAGACCGTCTTCGTCGTGGACGTGGCGGTCGACGTGCACGACCGGCGCGCCGTGATGGAAGCGGCGGCGCGGTGGTGCGACCCCGCGCGGGACATCGAGACCGTGCACGGGCCGCTGGACATCCTCGACCACGCATCGCCGCACCTCGGCGCGGGGACGAAGATCGGCTTCGATTGCACGCGCAAGCGGCCCGGAGAGGAAGTGGGGGGGATTGCTGTGGCAGACGGCCCGATGCCGATCGCCGAGGGCGCGAGAGCGGCCTCGATCGTCGGCCAAGTCCGCGAGGTGGACGGAGTTCTCGACGCCCGGCTCGGCGGCGATTGTCCCGGTTGGCTCCTCGTTTGTGCGGACAAGGCTGCGGACTCGACCGGCCGGGCGGGACTCGCTCGACGGATCATCGAAGCCGCATTCGAGGCGGGCGCGGGGCTGGTGCGGTTCGTCGTGGTCTTCGGTCGCGGCGTCGCGCTCGACGACGCCGAGGCCGCGCTCTTCCACTGGCCCGCCAACTGGGATCCGGGGCGCGACACCATCGTCCTGCGCGACGAGCGCGGCTCGGTGGCCGGCTTCGACGCCACGCCCAAGGGCCGCGACGACGCCGAAGCCGGACGAACCGTCCGCGACTGGCCGCCCCTCCTGGAGATGTCGCCCGAAATCAAGGACCGCGTGTCGGCCCGATGGACGGAGTACGGGCTGTGACCGCGGTGGGTCTGCGGATCAGGACTCGCCCCGCAGCCTGCGCAATTCGCCGAGTGTCTGGTCCAGTTGCCGCTTCAGGCGCCTCACCCGGAGCAGCGACCGGACCCGTGTGAGCAACTCGACGCGGTTGACGGGCTTGGTGAGGAAGTCGTCCGCGCCGGCTTCGACCGCCCGCTCGACGTCCCCCACCTCGTTGAGCGCCGTCACCATGATGACGGGGATGTCGCGCGTCGCAGGGTTGGACTTGATCCGTTCGCAGACCTGGAACCCGCTCATCCGCGGCATCATGACGTCGAGCAGGACAATGTCGGGAGCGGCCTGCTCCACCGACGACATCGCCTCGACGCCGTCGCGGGCGGTACGCACCGGGCACTCGAGTTCCTCGAGGTAGGCCTGGAGCAGTTCGAGGTTCTGCTCGTTGTCGTCCACCACGAGGACCGACGACTGCGAAGCGTCGAAGTCGCCCGCGTCGAGCGGGTCGCCGATCCCGTCCGGTGTCTGGGGCATGGTCGGGTCTCCGCGCCCGGGGGCGGCCGGGACGCGACCATGGTAATGCCTGACACCGCTCCCGGTCAGGCCGGGGTCCTGTGAAACCGTGATTTGGCGGCAGGCATGGGTGATTCCCGGGGATCGCTTGATTCAGGGGGGGGCGATGGGAACAATCCCGAGGCGCGGGGTCCGGGAACGCGCTCGGTTCCAAGCACCTCTTGGACAGCCATTTGCGCGAATCGGGCCCATGGATCGGAGCCTGTCGATGCCTCCCACACGCACGCCTGCCCGCCCGGTCTGGGAAGACCGTTTTACCAAGCCCACCTTCGATTCCCTGCGTGCCGCCATGGACCCGGCACACACCAACCTCTTCGACCTGGCTCGGACTCGCCTCTCCGCTCTGCCCCAAGCCGCGGAGGATCTCGTCTGGCACGGAATTCCGTGGCGTTGGACCTTCGTCTACCGCCATGGGCAAGGAGCATCCGGCTCGGCCATCGCGTACCTCGTCCCCAAGCCGGATCGGCCTCTGATCGCACTCCCCATCCCGCACCAGGTGCTGTCGAGCATCCGGTTGAAGAAATCGTCCCGCCTGATCCGCGAGGGGCTCTCCCAGGCGAAGGTAGTCGCCGGGGTGTACTGGCCGCAGTGGGAACTCACGTCAAAGCCGCTCCTGGACGAGGTCGTCTCGCTGATCGAGCACCGCCTCGTCGGCGCGGCCCAATCCGCCTGACCACGCTCGTTGTCGCCCGCGTTTCGGTCGCAGGCGCTCTCTGTTGCAGGGAGACGACCGGGCGAGCCGATCCGTGGGCAGGCCGGGGGCAATGATGCTCCCGCGGACGGAGGATTGGACTTGATCGGGCGAACCATCGACACGCGGCGTGTGGTACTCTCGCACTTGGCGGCGCTCGTGCTTGCGGTCGCCGCGGCGTTCGTCCTCGTCGGCGATCCGGCGTTCGCCCAGCCGCTCAACGGACGCCTTGAGAGCGTGCTCGCCCACGCTGGCCTCGGCGAGCGGGCACGGGTGAGCCTGAGCGTGGTGGACCTCGGAACAGGACGGACGCTCGCGGCGATCAACCCCGACGCCGCCCTGATCCCCGCTTCAAACATGAAGGTGCTGACGAGCGGGACCGCGCTGGTGACCCTCGGGCCGGAGTTCGTCTTCCGGACCGAACTCGCCCGTGATGGCGACCGCCTCATCATCCGCGGCTCAGGCGATCCCGCCTTGGCCGACCCTGACCTGCTCGAACAGACGCAGGCGGGCATGACGGTCGAGGACCTGCTGCGGATGCTGGCCGAGGCTGTTGCCAAAGGGTTCGAGGGGCGAATCTCCGAGATCATCGTGGACGACCGGGTGTTTGACCGAGTGTACATACACCCGGCGTGGGATCCTTCGGACCTGAACCGGCGGTACGCGCCGGAGGTTTCGGGGCTGAACTTCCACGGCAATCTGCTCTGGCTGTACCCGCGCCCTGCGCCCGAAGGCCCCGGACACGCGCCGCGGGTCGCCATCCAGCCCCGTGCGGACTGGATCGAAGTCGTGGTCGCGGGTCGGACGATCGCGGACGGCACGGACACGGCCTGGGTCGCGCGAGACGCGGGCTCGAACCGCTTCCGGCTCCACGGCGACGTGCGCACGGCGCGCCGCTACCCGGAACAGGTGCCGACGTACAACAACCCGCTGCTGTTCGGTCAGTTGCTGGCGGATCGGCTGCTCTCGCTGGGTGTGCGGGTCGGGAACGAGACGCGTCCGGGGCACAGGCCGCCCTCGGCGGTTCGCCTGGCCGGCGACAACGAGTCGCTGCCCGAGGGCGTCGTTCTGGCCGCGGTCACGACGCCGATCGCGGACGTGCTGCGCCGCTGCAACACGGACTCGAACAACATGTACGCGGAAGCGCTGCTGAAACTGTCGGGCAAGCGGGTGACGGGCGAACCCGGCTCGTGGGCGAACGGCGCGGCGGTGGTGCGCATGGTGATGCAGGATCGGATCGGCGAGGTCCATGCCGCGCGCACGGTCGTCGCCGACGGCTCCGGGCTGTGCGATCTCAACCGCGTGTCGGCATCGACGCTGACGGCCTGGCTCGCGTCGTTCGAGCGCGACGAGCGGCTTCGCAGCGCGTTCATGGACTCGCTCGCCGTGCCGGGCGAAGGGACCTTCACACGACGTTTCCAGGGCGTCGCGCTCAAGAACCTCGTCGCCGGCAAGAGCGGCACGCTCATGCGCACCGGCGTGCGCACGCTCTCGGGCTACGTCGTGCATCCCGTCACGGGGCGGCGCGTCGCGTACGCGGTGCTTGTGAACGGAGTGACGGGCGAGTCCGGCCCGGCGGCGTCGCGGTTCGCGGAGAGGGTCGTGAGCGCGCTCGACGAGTGGCTCGCGGAGCAGGAAGCCTCGGCCGGCGCGTTCGGCGGGTGAATCGATCGCCGCCGTTCAGACGTTGAAGTACCGCGCCTCGGGATGATGCACCACGATCGCGCTGGTGGACTGCTCCGGTTCGATCTGCCAGTTCTCGGTGAGCGTGCAGCCGATCCGCTCAGGCCGCAGCAGGCGGAACAGTTTCTCCTGATCCGAAAGTTCCGGGCACGCCGGGTAGCCGAACGAATAGCGGCTGCCGCGGTAATGCTGCGTGAACAGTTCGCGGATGCGGGGCGAGTCGTCCGACGCGATCCCGAGTTCCTGGCGCATCCGCTTGTGCCACAGTTCCGCCAGCGCCTCGGCCGACTCGACCGACAGCCCGTGCAGGTACAGGTACTCGGTGTAGTCGTTGCGGGCGAAGAGTTCCCGCGACAGGTCAGAGGCCCGCTGCCCCACCGTCACGCACGAGAAGCCCACGGTGTCGATGCGGCCTGAGTCCGAGGCCGCGAAGAAGTCCGAGATGCACAGCCGCCGACCCCGGTCCTGACGCGGGAACGTGAAGCGGAGCAGTTCCGCCCGCGACTCTTCCCCCCCCTGCTCGGGGTCGTAGACGATCAGGTCGTCGCCGTCCGACTGGCACGGGAAGTAGCCGTACACGACGCGCGGCTCCAGAATCCTCTCGTCGCGGCACCGCGTCTTCCAACGCTCAAACACCGGCACGATGCTCTCCGCCAGCGCGGCCTCGTACTCCGCGTTGCTCATCCGCCCCTTCCGGAACTGCCACTGACCGCGGAAGAGCGCGACCGTGTTGATGTACGGGTACACCTCCGCCGGATCGATGCCGGTCACCACGCGCGTGCCCCAGAACGGCGGACGCGGGATGCCGACCTCCGTCGAGACGTCCGAACGAACACGCTCTCGCACAGCGACCGCGCCGCTGACGATCGCCTCCGCCTGCTTCGCGCGCTTGATCCTGGCCGCGGCAACCACCTTCTCCGCCTCGGAGCGCTTGGTGAGCCGCGCCTCGACCTCGGCGTCCAACTCGTCCGTTCGGCGCGAAGAGAGCAGGTCCATGATCCGCAGCCCCTCGAACGCGTCCTTGCCGTAGTAGAGCGGCCCCTCGTAGATCGAGCGCAGGCGGTCCTCGGCGTAGTGTCGAGTGAGGGCCGCGCCGCCCAGGATCACGGGCACGGTCACGCCCAACTCGTTCAACTCACGCAGATTCTCCTCCATCACGTTCACGCTCTTGACGAGCAGGCCCGAAAGCCCGATCGCGTCCGCACGTTTCTCGCGCCAGGCATCGAGGATGCTGGAGAGCGGCTGCTTGATGCCGAGGTTGTGCACCGTGTACCCGTTGTTGGTCAGGATCACGTCCACGAGGTTCTTGCCGATGTCGTGCACGTCGCCCTTCACCGTCGCCAGCACGATCGACCCGCGCGTCTGCCCTTCGACCCGCTCCATGTGGGGTTCGAGGTGCGCGACGGCCATCTTCATCACCTCGGCGGACTGAAGCACGAACGGCAACTGCATCCGACCGGACCCGAACAGTTCGCCCACGGTCTTCATGCCGTCGAGCAGGTGGTCGTTGATGATGTCGAGCGCGGAGTAGCGGGCCAGGGCTTCCTCAAGCGTCGCGACCAGCCCCTCCTTCTCGCCGTCCACGATGTGCGACCGCAGCCGCTCCTCCAGCGAGAGCGACGCCCGCTCCCGCTTCTCCGGCGCGGCCGCCGACGCCCCCTTGAACAACTCGATGAACGCCTGCAGCGGGTCGAACGCCCGATCGGCCACGCCCTCGGGCAGGCCGGTGCCGCCGAGCGACTCATGGCGGCGGTCGTAGATGAGGTCGAGCGCGGCCCGTTGCTGATCCTCCGGGATCTTGTTCAGGGGGAGAATCTTGGACGCATGGACGATCGCGCTGACCATCCCCGCCTCGACCAGTTCGTGCAGGAAGACCGAGTTCAGCACGATCCGTGCGGCCGGCGCAAGCCCGAACGACACGTTCGACACGCCGCAGGTCATCTGGCAGGCGGGAAGCGCGGCTGCGATCCGCCGCGTCCCCTCGATCGTCGCCAGCGCGCTGCGACGGTCCGCCTCCATTCCCGTCGAGATCGGGAGCACAAGCGGGTCGAAGAAGAGGTCGTCCTCCGCCAAGCCGTGCAGGCGCGTCGCGCGCTCGTGCGCCCGCAGCGCGATCGCCAGTTTCCGATCGGCCGTGCGCGCCATCGCCGCTTCGCGGTCTTCGTCGATCGTGCCGATCACGAGCGCCGCCCCGTACACTTTCGCCAGCCGGCAGATCGCGTCGAACTTCTCCTCGCCGTCCTCGAAGTTCGCCGAGTTGATGATGCACGTCCCCGGCGCCCGCTTCAGCCCCGCCTCGATCGTCGCGATCTGCGTCGAGTCCAGCATCAGCGGCGCGTCCACCTGTCGCACCACGCGACCGACGATCTCCCCCATGTCGCCGGCGTTGTCGCGGCCGGCGTAGTCCACGTTCAGGTCCAGCACATGGCTGCCGTCACGCAACTGCGAACGCGCAAGCGATACGATGCCGTCCCAGTCCTCCGCTTCGAGAAGTTCCTTGAACCTGCGGCTGCCCGAAGCGTTCATCCGCTCGCCCACGATCAGGAACGACGTGTCCTGGCGGTGCTCGACCGGCGCGTACAGGCTCGTCGTCGCGGCACGCAGCGGCACGATCGTCCGCTCCGCCCGCGCTACGTCGCGCAGCCCTCGCTCGTCGAGCGCGCGCACGAGAGCGCCGATGTGCTCCGGCGTCGTGCCGCAGCACCCGCCGACCAGCCGCACGCCGTCGCGCTCGACGAACCGCACCAGGTCCGCCGCGAACGGTTCCGGTCCGAGCGGGAACTCGGCCCTGCCCTCGTGCAGCACCGGCAGACCCGCGTTCGGGACCACCGAAACGTGCCGCGGCCAATGCCGCGAGAGGTACTGCACGTGCTCGGCCATCTCCGTCGGCCCGGTCGCGCAGTTCAGGCCCAGCGACGCGATCGGGTACCGCGACAACGCGGCCGCCGCCGCCTCGATCGACGTGCCGAGCAGCATCGTGCCCGTCGTCTCGATCGTGACCGACACGAGGATCGGCACGTCGTCCGTCGTGCGCCCCGCCTCGCCCAGCGCGCCCAGGCACGCGTTGATCGCGCACTTGATCTGCAGCAGGTCCTGGCAGGTCTCGATCAGCAGGGCGTCGGCTCCGCCCGCGACCAGCCCGCGGGCCTGCTCGCCGTAACTGGCGAGCATGTCGTCCCAGCCGATCTGCCCGAGCGTAATCAGTTTCGTCCCCGGCCCGAGCGAGCCGACCACGAACCGCGGCCGGTCCCGCGTGCTGAACCGCTCGCACGCCTCGCGCGCCACCGCCGCGGCCTGCCGGTTCAACTCGAACGTCTCCGGGTCCAGCCCGAACTCCCCGAGCACGTGCCGCGCACCGCCGAACGAGTCCGTCTCGACCGCGTCGCACCCGACGGCGAGGAACGACTCGTGGATCGAGCGGATCAACTCCGGCCGCGACCGCAGCAGCACCTCGGGGCAGTTCTCGCACCCGCAGTAGTCACGCTCCACGTCCAGGTCGTGGGCATGGATGGACGTGCCCATCGCACCGTCCAGCACGACGACTCGCTCGGCAAGGGCTTCGAGAAATCGGCTCGGCATCGGGACTGCATCCTCATGCGCCGGACGACCGGCGGCCGCCGGACCGTCGGCGGGCCGGTCAGTATATCCATTCATGCGGATAGACGGATGAAGCACCAGGCCGGGGCACAAAATCGGCCGGGCACACGGCCCGGCCGGGGTGACCGACGCAGCAGTGGGGGACGCCGAAGAGACAGCCTACTTGCCCTTCTTCTTGTCCGCCCGGAAGTAGTTGCCCTGGAACTTCTTCTGGAACTTCTCCAGCCGCCCGGTCGCGTCCACGAACGTCTGTTTGCCCGTAAAGAACGGGTGCGACCCCGACCACACGTCGGCGTGAATCTCCGGCACCGTCGCGCCGACCTCCATCACAACCTCGCCGTTGTGGTACACCTTGCAGTTGTAGAAACCGGGGTGAATATCCTTCTTCATCGAAACGCTCCGAAACAACTCCGCAGCGACCCGCCGAGCCCGGCCCGGCGACCCGCCGCCCGACCCGCCGCACGACCGCAGGGGCCAAGTGTAGGCGAGCCGATCCCGCCCTCAATCCCCGCCAACGGAGCAGCCCCAGGATGCCCAACTCCCCATCCTCGGGGCGGGGCCTTGCAGGCCCCATCTACTCCGTCTCCTCTCACACACGCCTCGCCCCTCACCACCCAAGCCCCCAGCCCGCCCACACTCTCCGCCCCACCCTCTGGACCTCCCCCATTCCTTGACCGATGTGGAGGGTGTGCTAGCCTTGCCTGCCCTCGGCCGGACAATCCCTCAACCCCCATCACCCCACCAAACAACCCCCGGCCCGAAGGCCGCACAACCCGATCCCCGATAGCTCAATGGTAGAGCGAGCGGCTGTTAACCGCTAGGTTCCTGGTTCGAGTCCAGGTCGGGGAGCTTTGAGCCGCTACGGGGATCCGTGGCGGTTTTGCTTGACGGCCCGGCCAGAATCCGGCCGCCCGGGCGATCGCCGGGAATCCCGGAGATTCCGGGCCAGATCGCGGTTGGCCGCCGATCGCCGCGCTCTCGGTTGGGGTGAGTGCGTCGGGCGGGCGGTGAGAACCCCCGCCGTTCCGGTCGGCCTCTCGGTCGATCCTCTCAAACTCTCTCCGACTCTCGGTTGACGCCCGCGCCGATTTGACGCGGGGTTACGGTCGCGGGTGGGCACCAATCCACGCGGCGCGAAACGGAGAGACCGTGACGATCACGTCCACGGTATCCTCCGTCATGCGGAAGACGAGCCTTCGGGACCATGCTGCGAGCTTCCAAGAGACGGTGGACGAGGTTGTCGCATTCGCGGCGAGAGCAAGCGAGGATCAAACGGATCAGGACGTCACCTGGATTCACGAATACGCCATCATTCGGTTGTTCCGTGAATTCGAGGGCCTGATGCTGAATGCGATTGCGGGCGCAATCAATAACGACAGCAGTGTGCTCTCGGGAACGCTTGGGATCAGATTTCCTGTGCACCTCGCCCACCCCGTGTGCGAGTACATCGTCACGGGCGGTGGCTATTTCGATTTCCGTGGTCGGGACGGGCTCATCAAGGACATGAAGAAGCTGCTGGGCGATGGTCATTGGCTGCTGACAATCGTTCGGAAGCAGGCGTACCGCCAACCACTAGACCAGTTGATCGCGTTGCGCAACTTTGCTGCGCACGACAGCGAGCAGTCGCGCACGAAAGCCAAGGAGTCCGTCGGTTTTCAACGCCTCGCCGCGGCAGGCGCGTGGTTGAAGCGCCAAGGTCGCCTCACGGCGTTGGCGACCCGGCTGAAGGCACTGGCCAGTGAGATCGAAGCCGCCGCCCCGTACTAGGCCCCGACGCCCACTCGACGTGTTGGTGCAAACCGACCCCGGCGCGTTAAGCGCCGAGGCCGTGCTAGGCCCTACCTCCCGGGCGGGTTGTTGCCGCGACCACCGCCGGACTTGTTGCCGGTGGTGCTCGGCCCATTTGGCGGACGCCCGCCGCCGCCCTTGTTCCCGCCGCCGGAGCCCTTGCCGCCGCCGCTTCCACTGGACTTGCCCATCTTGTGCCCTTTCTGGCGATGGGGCCGGGGGTTCGTGCCCGACGCAGGCTGAACACCCGACCCGCTGTTGATGTGCACCTCCAGTGTCGCCGCTGATCGTCCGTCCGTCGGCGGCACAGATTGGACAAAGAGGGGTCTCGGGGAGATCAGGCGGGCCCGTACACCCCGTTCTGCCACCGCTTGAAGGATTCGAAGGCCCCCCGATGTTTCGCCTCCTTGGCGAGCTTCTTTCCCTTCGCGTGCTGACCGAGGCGAAACGCGGAATCAGCAGCGAGATCAAACGGGTCGCCAGAGTTGGGGTCCAGCGTTGTGGACGACTCCAGCCATTTCAAGGCCTGCCCATAGTCCTTGCGCATCCAGTAGAGTTTGCCGAGGATGAACTGATACCACGCCGATGACTCACGCATCGCTTCCGGGCCCGACTCGAGATGGTGCAGCGCACTATCCGCCAAGCCTCGATTGAAGTAGGCAATCGCAATTTCGACGAAGGGACGGTCCCAGTCAGGCCGAAGTTCGCACGACTTCTGAAGTTGTTCATGCGCCTCCGACCAACGATGCGCTTGCCAGAGAAAGCAACCGAAGAAGAACCGGTAGTCTGCTCTGTCGGGTTGAAGATGTACGGCACGCGCGGCATGCAGACAGGCCGCATCGAAGTCCTTGTTCGCACTCGCCTGGTCGGCTTGCTGCATCCGATTCTCAGCCGCGTGGGCAGGGTTTCGAGCGGGAATCCGATAGACCTTGTGCTCCCCGGACTGAATCTTGGCTATCTGCTCAGGCGTCAGCATGGGGGTAGCGACGGCGTGCCAAGCGGCGATCTCGGAGATCATCTCCCGGACTTCGGGCGTTTGATTGGGCATGACTTCTTCGAGATCGGCTCGCCGCTTCTCCGCTTCGCCGACAACGCGAAGGCACTCCTTTATTCGGGTCGCCCGATCGACTGGATGGGACTTGAGGATGTCATCCATCCAGGGGATCTCGCGCACCCTCTCCGCCCATTCGAGGAGTACGGGGCCGTTGGACGGATGCGCCGTCCCCGCGACCATGATCCCGGCAAACAACGACAGCGCCCAAGGATCTGTGGCGGCGTCATCCGCCGCCATCTCGATCGTCCATCTGACGAAACGAACGTGCATCTCGCCCAATCGAGCGACGGCAGGCTGTCCGACGATGTGCCGTAGTCCATTCACAAGCGATGCGACACCAACGGCACCTCGAAGCTGCCTGAGGAGTCGCTCCTCGTCCCCATCCAGCAGCCGCGATGCGAACAGCCTTGCTAGCCCATCCGTGTGTATGAGATTCGGTATCTCTTTACCGCCAAGCCACCGGTCAACAGTGGAGTCGTCCGCATGGAGGGTTGATGCGATGGCGGAGCCGCTCAATGCAGGTGAGCAGGCCTCCTTGATCGACTTCAGGAGTGTGCCAAGCCCCCTATTGGTCGCCCACCAAGGACAATCCTCTCCAGGAGCGGCGGTCTTTCCCATAAGCACCAGGCAAGCGTGCCGCAGTGCCAGCTCGATGATGACGTGCCGAGCGAAGATCAAGGTGGCGAGCCGCTTGTCAGCTCTCGGGAACATCGCGGCGGATTGCCAGAACTCGTAGTCCCAGGCCATGCCCATGAACGAAACGGCGCGCTCGAACACCTCCTCCCATCCGATGGGGCCGTCTTCCGCTTCCACGGTCCCTTCGAAGTCTCCGAGGAGTCGGGAGTGGAAGAGCGCCTTGCCGAACTGGCGGCAAAGCGAATCTGCCGTCTCGTGGTCGACGCGAATGCCACCGAAATAGCGCTGGGCCGTCTTGTCGGTGGTGGCGTTGAGAACCGCGCTGGCGGGTCCGCCGATGTCGGCATCGTTGAGGCGGAGCGCCTTGACGATCATCCCGACGATCTGGCCGCTCATCGGCAGTACCGACTGGGGTCGATCAGAGCTCATGACCGGTAGCCTACGGCCAAATGCCGCGCCCGCGCGGCTGAACGAAGTGGACATTGTTGGCGGTGTCCGGTAGGACCCGGCTGGAACCCGCCGCGTGCCTCCCCGAGACGCCGAGGTTCCGATCGGCCTACTTCCGCCACGATCGGAACCGTTCGCGTAGATGGTGTTTGACGGCCCGCTGAGGCGGGCGGGCGCAACGCACCATCGCCGGGCCCGCATCACGCGGGCATCCGCACGGACGCACGCATGACGATCGACCACGACGACATGGTCGAGCGCGATGACCTCGCGCCGGCCGAGCGGCTGCACATCATCGCTGAACTCCTGGCCGCGGGTGTCCGGCGGCGCCGCGACGACGCACGCCGCATGGGCGAGTTTTCGCCGCCGGCAGAAAGTGAGCGGGATGGACTTGAACTGTCCGAACCGGTTCGCCCTGATGGTCCACCCCCACGGGGGCGATTGACGGCCCGCGAACTGGAGAGTTCCCATGCACGATGACGTTGGTACGACGGTCAAGGCTCTGGGGCAGCTGACAGTCCCGCAACTGAAGCAGCGCTACGCCGAGGTCTTCGGCGAGCCGACCCGGGTCAACCACAAGCGGTACCTGATCAAGCGGATCGTCTGGCGGATGCAGGCGCTCCGCGAGGGCGGGCTCTCGGAGCGGGCTCGCCGTCGGGCGCTCGAACTGGTCGACGACGCCGAGATCCGGCTCACGGCCCCGAAGGCGCCCGAGCCCGGGCCAGGCCCCGTGGTCACCGCCGCGTTCGAGGGCGGTCGGTCGGCGTCGTTTCCGAGGCCGGGAACCGTGGTGCGACGAGAGTACAAGGGCGAGGCGATCGTCGTGAAGGTGCTGCCGCGGGGGTTCGAGTACGACGGTGAGGTCTACCGCTCGCTCACGGCCATCGCCAGGAAGGTGACCGGAGCACACTGGAACGGAGTGAGCTTCTTCGGCCTGCCGTCGGCCCGCGGCAAGAAGCGATCGGAGGTACGAGCATGAGGAAGCGAACCCCGCTCAACGCAGCACCGGCCGTGCGGTGTGCGATCTATACACGCAAGAGCACGGAGGAGGGGCTCGAGCAGGAGTTCAACACGCTCGACGCACAGCGCGAGAGCGCCGAGGCCTACATCGCCAGCCAGAAGGGCGAGGGATGGGTCGCCTTGCCCGATCGTTACGACGACGGCGGCTTCACCGGCGGGAACATGGAGCGCCCCGCAGTGAAGCGGTTGATGGCCGACATCGAGGCGGGCAAGGTGGACTGCGTGGTGGTCTACAAGGTGGACCGCCTGAGCCGCTCCCTGATGGACTTCGCGCGGATGATGGAGACCTTCGAGCGGAAGAAGATCTCCTTCGTCTCGGTCACTCAGCAGTTCAACACGACGCAATCGATGGGGCGGCTGACGCTGAACATCCTGCTGTCGTTTGCGCAGTTCGAGCGGGAGATCATCTCGGAGCGCACGCGGGACAAGATCGCGGCGGCGCGGCGGAAGGGGAAGTGGTCCGGCGGTCGATCTGTGCTCGGGTACGACGTGGCCCCGACCACGAAGAAGCTCGTGGTCAACCGCGGCGAGGGGGACCTCGTCTGCGAGATCTTCCGGATGTACCTGGAGCGGCGCTCTCTCCTGGATGTGGCTCGCGAGCTGAACGGGGGCAGCGTGCGGACCAAGGTCGTGCAAACCCGTAAGGGCAAGACCTACGGCGGGC
>DAOMNQ010000016.1:0-51224 GCA_035443945.1 Phycisphaerales bacterium
CGTCCTTCGAGACGCTGATGGACACGGTGAGAATCGCCGGACGCCGTCGCCCGGACGCGGTCGCCGGCGACAAGGCCTACAGCTATCCACGGATCCGGCTCTGGCTCTCGCGGCGTGGCATCGAGGCGGTGATCCCCAGCCGGAGCAACCAGCCCCGGGTCCGGATCAACAAACGCAAGTACCGGGGCCGCAACGTGGTCGAGCGATGCATCGGCTGGCTCAAGTGGTGCCGGCGTGTCGCAACGAGGTACGAGAAGCTCGCCGAGAGCTACCTGACCATGGTCAAGCTCGCCATCATCCAGCGATGCAACCGCCTCCTCGAGCCGTCAGACAGGACCTAGGCATCCCGAGCGCCGCCTGAGCAGGTCGACATCGCGGCCTTGATACGGGGCTTGTCAGATCTTGAGGTCAAAGGACCCCACGACCACCTCGCCCGAATCCGTTTCGATCTCGACCCACAGTTTGCTGCCTTCCGGCAATGGGTTCGGGATCTCGGCGTGTGTGTGCCAGCGGCTCGGCTCGGCGGGATTCTCGATGTCGGCCTTGGCCTTCACGGATCCCTTGCCATCCTCTGTACCGATCCAGAAGCGAACGGCGGTGGCCGCGGCGGTCGAGCCTGCGACGGGTGTGACGGTAACGTCGATGGGCGCATCCTTGCCGGCGACGATCTGGCCTTCGTCACGCGTGGCCTTCACGTCGAATGTTCCGATGGTCTGTTCGCCCAGCGCGATGACGGGGCCGCCGTGCCCGGCTGTCGGAGCCGCGTGTTCGCCACCTGGGCCGTGGTCGTGACCGTGGTCGTCTGCATCGGCAGGAGCGGCGGGAGTGGCGTCGGGCTTCTTCTCCTCGCACGCGGGAAGCACGGCGATGGACGAGGCAAACGCAATGCAGGCGACGAGGGCAGTGGTCCGTTTCACGGTTGGTCTCCGTTATGGGATGGTAAGCGGTCAGTCGGGGGACGGCCCGCGGGCGGGTTTTCCCCGGCTGAAACGGGAAAGGCCCGGCGATCGGGCCACGCGTCCGATCAGAGACTCGGTGTGCGGTCCGATGCCGCGGGGGTTCGCGCGCATGACGAGCGAGTACCCGGCGGGGACGACGATCAGATTGAGAAAGGTCGATGAAAGCAGGCCGCCGAGCACAACGACGGCGAGCGGCGCCAGCAGTTCGCTCCCCGGCTTGCCCGCCGCGAGGGCGAGGGGGAGCAGGCCCAGTGCGGCGCACAGAGCGGTCATGAGGATGGGCACGAGCCGTTCCATCGACCCCTGAACGATGGCTTCGGCCAGCGGTTTCCGGTCAACTTCGACGACATGCTTGTAGTGGTTTACGAGGAGGATGCCGTTGCGGACGGCGATGCCAAAGAGCGTGATGAAGCCTACCAGGCTGGCGATGGAGAAGACCGGTGCCTGGTACGGTGTCGAGCCGAGGCCGAACAGGGCCAACGCGTTTCTGGTCAGACCGCCGAACCCTCCCCCGCCGACGTGCAGCACTGAGTCCATGATGAAGTTCGCGATGACGCCACCGATGACGGCGAGCGGCAGGTTCACCATCACCAGCGCTGCCACCTTGAGCGAGCCGGTGGAGAGTTGCAGGAGCATGAGCATGACGAGGGCGATTCCCCCGCCCGACAACAGCAGCGTGCGGGCGGCCGACTGCTGGGCCTCGAACTGGCCGCCGAACTCGACGATGTAGCCCTCTCGCTGCACGATAGGTTCGACGCGGGCCCGCACCTGCTCGACGAGGTCGCCGAGGTTGTACCCGTCGGCGACATTGCAGGAGATCACGGCCTTCCGCTGGGCGTTCTCGCGGGCGATGATGTTGCTCGTCTTCTCCGGTCCGATGTCGGCGACCTCCGAGAGTCGCACGAGCATCCCGTCGCGTCCCTTGAGAATCAGGTCCTTGATCTGGTCGACCCGTTGGCGATCCTCGGCCGCCAGACGGACGACGATGTCGAAGCGGCGGACGCCCTGGTTCACCTCCGCGACGGTTTCGCCGTAGAGCGCTGTCTGAACCTGTTCTGCCGCTTGCGCCGGCGACAGGCCCGCCGCTGCGAGGTCGGGGTGCCGGTAGCTGATGGGGAGCGAGGTGATGAGAACTTCGCGGTTTGCGGTGACGTCTCGGGCGCCCGGTATGTTCCTGAGTTCACTCTCGATCTTCTTGGCGAGTTGGCGGAGCGTGGGGAGGTCTTCGCCGTAGACGTTGATGGCGACGGCCGCGGGTGTGCCGGAAAGGATGTGCGAGAGGCGGTGCTCGATCGGCTGGCCGATCTGCACGGTCACACCGGGGACGCTGCCGGCGATGGCGGCGATGGCTTCGCGGATCTTCGCCTTGTCCGCGCCGGGTTCCTGGAGGATGTCGAGTTCGCTGTTGGAGACCGGCTCGGCGTGCTCATCGCGCTCGGCGCGACCCGTGCGGCGGGTCACGCTCTTGACGCCCTCGATCTCGATGAGCCGCTTCTCGATCGCCATCGCGGAACGGTTGCTCTCGGCGAGCGATGTGCCCGGCGGGGAGGAGACGAAGACGGTGAAGGACCCCTCGTTGAACTCGGGGAGAAACGAGGTGCCGAATGTCCGTCCGAGGAGAGCCGCGAGCGCCGTCGCGAGCAGCGCCGCCCCCAGCACGAAGCCTCGATTGCGGAGCGACCATCGCAGCGAAGGCTCGTAGCGGCGCTTGAGCCAGCGGACGAGCCAGCCGTCGGAGTGCGCGTGGCTCGTGCCCGGGCGGTCCCTTGCAGTCCTGGTCGCGCCGGTCTTGAGGAGCAGCTTGCACATCGCCGGTGTCACCGTCAGGGCCACGACGAGGGAGGCGAGGATCGACACGATGTAGGTCAGGCCCAGCGGCGCGAAGAACCGGCCCTCGATTCCTTCCAGGAAGAGCAGCGGGATGAAGACGATGACGATGATGAGGGTGGCGAAGACCATCGACGGGCGGATCTCGTTGCTCGCATCGAAGATGACCTCGACCCTGCCCCGCCGCTCGGCCTCGGTGAGCGTTGCGTTCTCCCTGAGCCTCCTGAAGACGTTCTCGACGTCGATGATGGCGTCATCCACCAGCACGCCGACGGCGACCGCGAGCCCGCCCAGCGTCATGACGTTGAGCGTGAGTCCCACCCAGTTCATCGTGAGGAGGGCGACGGCCAGCGACAGCGGGAGGGCCGTGAGCGTGATGATGGTCGTTCGAACGTTGAGCAGGAACATGACGAGGATGACGGCGACGATGATGGTCGCCTCGAGCAGCACCTTCACCACATTGTCCACGGAGCGTTGGATGAAGTGGCTCTGGCGGATGACTTCGCGGTTGATGGTGATGCCCTCGGGCAGGCTTCCCTCGATCTGGTCCAGCGACCTGTCGATCGATTCCGTCAGCAGCAGCGTGTTCGTGCCCGGCGACTTCTGGATGGTCAGCACGACCGCCGGGAGGCCCTGGTTGGCCGCGGTGCCGCGCTTCGGGGCTCCCCCGAGCGTGACCTCCGCCACTTCGCCCAGCGTGATCGGGGATCCGTTCTTGGATGCCACGATGGTCGAGGCGATATCGCGGACGCTCCGGACCCTGGCCGTCTGGCGGATGGGGAGTTCCTGGCGGTCAACCTCGGCGAGGTATCCGGCGCTCGCGGTGCTGTGGGCCGAACGTGTCGCATCCGCAACGTCCTGGATGGTCAGTCCGTACAGGGCGAGGTGGTCCTGCTTCACGTTGACCTGGTACTCGGGCAACTCACCGCCGATGGCCGAGACCTGCGCCACGCCCGGGACGGCGAGCAGCTTGTTGCGCAGGTCGAACTCGGCGTATGCCCGGAGGTCCAGGTCGTTCACGGAGCCGTCGGGGCTCGACACCGCCAGCAGCATGATCTCGCCGGTGATGGACGTAATGGGCGTGATCTCGGCGTGGGCGTTCTCCGGGAGCGATTCGCGCACGCCCGCGAGGCGCTCGGCCGCGAGTTGCCGGGCACGGTAGATGTCCGTGCCCCAGTCGAACTCGACCCACACGAGCGAAAGGGAAATCGCCGAGGCGCTCCGCACGCGCCGTACGCCGGGCAGGCCGTTGACCGACGCCTCGATCGGGAAGGTGACGTACTGCTCGACCTCGTCGGCGGCGAGGCCGCCCGCCTCGGTGAGGATCACGACGGTGGGCGCGTTGAGTTCCGGGAAGACGTCGACCGGCATTCGCGGCAGCTTGACCAGCGTGTACGCCAGCAGCACGCCGGCGATGAGCAGGACGAGCGACGATTGCCTGAGCGAGAATGCGATCAGGTGCTTCAGCATGGCGGCTCCTTTAGTCGTCGCCCTCGTGGAAGGTGCCGTCTGGGTGGAAGTGCCCGCCCTTGGTGATGCTGCCGCTGGTGGCGACCATCAGCTGGTAGACGCCATCGAGCACGATCTCGTTGCCCTCGGCGACGCCGCTCTTGATGACGACCCAGCGACCATCGTCCACGCCCAGGTCGGCGTCCGTGCGGATCGCCTTGTTGGGGTCGGCCGGGTCGCGTCGAAAGATGATGCTCTGCGTGCCGTCCCTGGCCACGCACGCGAGGGGGATGGCGAGTTCCTCGCGGCCGCTTCCGCTCACGACCACCTCGAGGAATGCCGATACGCCGGCCCGCGCCCACGACGCGAGCGGGATCTCGCCCGTGGGTGTCATGACCAGTTCGATGGTGCGCCGCTCCGCGTCCGCGGTTGGGGCGAGCGTGAGTGTCCCGGCAACGCGCTCGGTGCTCCCCAGCGATCCGCCGAGCGGCGCAACGACCGTCGCCGGAAGGTCGGTCGCGAGCCGGCCGAGGTCGCTCTGGAGCGCGTGGGCTCTGAAGCGGACCTGATCGGGCTGAACCGTGACGAGCACGGGAGCGTGCTGATCGACGTAGGAGCCGCTGGTCGCGTACAAGGCGTCGACGACTCCCGCCGCCAGGGCGCGGACCTCGATCTGCCCGATGGCTTGCCATCGCGGCTTGCCGGCGTCGGATTCGAGAAGCGCCGCCACCGGGAGTCCTGCCAGTGAGGCCGCCGCTTCCAGCAAGATCACCCGCCGCGACTGTGCGGCTTCGAGCTGGGCCTTGAACTCTCGCTCGCGGGCCGTGAGTTGAACGTGCGTCTCGGCGGCCTCGGCAAGGTCGGAGCGTGCGGACGCGAGCGCGGCCTGCGCCTGGGCAACTTCCTCGCCCCTCGCCCCTCCCGCTGTCTGGAGTTGTTCGAGTGCCGTAACCCGCCGGGTCCACAGCGCCACGGCGTTCTCGATCGCCGTGTGGTGCTGCTCGTGCGCCTCCATCAGCGGGCTGATGCTGTCGGCGTTCGCCTGAGCGAGCGTTACGGCAGCCTCCGCATCGGTCAACTCACGCTGGAGGTCGCGCCACCGTGGTGAATCGAGCCGGTAGAGAGGCGTTCCCTTGTCAACACTCTGGTATTGCTGCACGAGCAGCTCGACACCGCCCGCCGCGGGCACCCGGTACTCCCGCCGCGCCGTGGGGGTCAGTTCGAATCTCCCCGGCACGCGCAGCGTCCGCCCCACGTTCCGGCTCTCGACCTTGGCGAAGGTGATGCCGAGGTTCTGGCGGACGGCCGCGTTGATGTCCACACGATTGGTGGGAGCGGGCGCCGCGGCGTCGCCCGACGTTGCGTTGGATTGCCCCGGCTTCCCATCGCAGGCGCAGAGTGAGGCTGCAATCACGGTGGCGATGAACAGGGCGAATGGGCGGCTCATGGGCGGCCTCCTGAAGTTGAAGTTTGTGGGTCGGCGGGGAACGACTCGGGCGCCTCGCCGGATGAGGTCGGTGCGGGCGGCCCGATCAGCTCATCGAGCCGGATTCCTTCGATGGCTTCCGCGGCGCGCGCATCGACGAGCCGCGCCTTGGCGTCGTACTGAGACCTGATGGCCTGCAGCAGCAGGAGCGGATCGACGCGCCCAAGTTCCGCCACGCGGCGCACCTCGGCGTCCTGCTCGTCCGCGAGCGGGAGCACGCCCGACTCGACAGCCTCGCGCAAGGCACGGGTGGCATCGAACCTCGTCCGCGCAATCGTTAGATTGGACGCCAGACGCTCGAACGTGCTCTCGTACCGGCCTCGTGCGACCTCGCGGTTGGCGGTCGCCCGGGCCACGCCCTGCTGGTTGCGATTCCAGAGGGGCAGCGGGAGTTGCACCCCGAGCAACACTCGGTCGTCGCCCTGGTCGGTGCCGTAGCCCGGGCCGATGGTCAGGTCCGGATACTGCTTGCGCACTTCGAGTCTGAGCGACTCCTCAGCCACCTCGTATTCGCTGCGCACGGCCAGAAGCTCGGGGTTGGCGCTCTCCATCATGCCCTGAAGCCATGCAGGATCGGTGCCCCTCGGCTCAAAGGCGACGGTTTCGATGAGGCGCACCGGGGCCTCCGGGGACAGGCCAAGGATGTCACGGAGACGCAGTTCGAGTTCGTTCGCTCGCGCCCTGGCGGTGATCACATCGGCCTCGCTGCCGGCCAGTTCGACGCGGAACAGCCGGGCATCGATCCTGGACATCACGCCCGCCTGCTCCTGACGCTCGGCGAGCGCGGACACGGCGCGGAGCCGCTCGACCAGTTCCGTCGCGAGCGCGAGCCGGATGGTCTCGGCAGACCAGTGCACCCACAGCTCCCGCAGCGCCGCCCTCGTGGCCCACTCCTGCGCAGCCACACGCTGCAACTGCGCGGCGTGCTCCGCCCCGGCGCGGGCCTTCTCAAGAGCCAAACGGCCCGAGATCGGAATGGTCAATCCGGCGGTTCCCGCAACCACCCATGGGTCCGGCACGCCCGAGACAATGCGCTCGATGTCCACGCCCAGCACAGGGTCATCCCACAACCCGGCATGGTCAGCCGTCGCACGCGTGACATCGGCCTCCAGCCGCGCCAGCCGCAACTCGCGGTTGAAAACGAGAGCAACCGGCTCCGCTTCCGCGAGCGTGAGGCCGTCGTCTGGATCGAACATCCCCGTCTCGCGGCCTTCCGCTCGCGCAAGCCGGTCGGCGAACCGGCGCGCGGACTCGTCGGAAGGCGAGCGAGCGAGCCACGATTCGCGGGTCGCGGCGAGGTCGAGGGGGCGGCGTTCATACGACCGGCAACCAACCCCAACGCCCGCGATCAGCACGAGAGCGGCCAGCGGCCTCGCGACCCGCGGCGGAGCGCGCAAGGCGCCGCGGCGACATGCTTGCGCGCGGTGGAGGCTGCGGTCAGACATCAATGTGTTCTTCACGAGGGGCTTCCTGCTTCAAGGAACGCGACGGCCGCCGGAAAGGCGAACCGCGAGCGCGGAGGAACCAGCACACACCGTCACTCACTCGCGGCAGGGCTCGGCCTGCATCGAAGAGCGATGAACGGAGGCCGTTCCGATTCCTAGATGAGCAAGGCCCGGCTGGTGCGCACGAGCCGATCGCGTGCGCTCAGCGCGACGAGGTCCAACGGACAACCGCCGGCGTCGCCGCCCGGTGAACCAATGTGGCGGTCAAGGTTCGGTGGCGGCGGCATGACGAAGTCCGCGATCACGAACAACACCACGGGCAGCATCGACCGGTCGAGGTCCGTGCCGCGAGTCGGCATCCGCTTGTGGACGTCGATCGAGACGATGACGCCTTCAGGAACCTCGCATGGCTCCTCGTCCCCGTCGGATGGTTCAGTGCAGTCTGACGGCGGCACGGAATGGTCGTGCCCGTGGAGGTCGGCATGGTCCGCCGCGGCAAGCTCGGCACCCTTCAGCGGACCCACCACCACAGGGTGCCAGTGCATCCCGTGGTCGTCGTGATTGTGGGCAAGGAACCGCGCGCCGCCGAACGTGCCCAAGGCCAATATCGGGGCCAGAACCACAAACGCCAGCCAGCGCATCACGCTCGACCGCGGGAGGCGGTCCGAGCGGGTCGGTCGACCTGGACGGTTGGCAGGGCGCATGAGCCGAAGACTATACTACCCCAGACCGCCGCGGCGAGACTCGACCGGCCAAGTAAACCGAGTCGGCATGGATGGTGTGCGTGGTGCTCCGGGCCGAGAGGAGCGGCACCGCGCAGCTTCCCACGTCGCTATTGGGGCATCTTCCAGTCGAGTAGGACGGCGGCCGCAGCCTCGGGATGCGGCACGGCAAGACCTTGCGGCATGATGGGTTACGCTGCATCGCATCGGCTCCTCGCGGGGGCATGGCGGCTACGCGCCGCACGAGACCCACGGCGCTCAGGCACCGCGCCGCGGCGCAGCAACGCAAGCCGAGATCGACGCCGCTACCCGGCCCGGTCGAACTCGACGTAGTACACAAGCCGTCGGCCGCACGCCGCGCAGAAGTCCTTCGAGCGGTCGCTCGCCTCCCCCGAGTACGTCTCGACGTGGCAGCGCACCGGCCCGCGCCCCGCGCCGCAGGCGCGGCAAGGCCGGGAGCGGCGCCGGCCTTCTCCAACCGCTTGACCCGTGCGCTCATCCGCATCGTCACCCGTCAACGCCCCGGCTCCACTGCCCTGAATCCGCCCGGCCGCGATGGCCCACGATCGCCCACGCCGCGCCCCGTTCACGCCTCCGACCGCTCCCCGCCTACCGCTCGTCCACGCCCCCACGCCCCGTCACGGCCCGTCCTCCTTGCCGAGGACGATGCGGGTGACACAGCGCACGCGGCCGCAGGCCTTGCACCCGCGCGGCTGGACCTCCGGCTCGCCCTCCTCCTGCAGCAGCACCTCGTAGCGGCCCTGCCCGCCGCAGGCGTCGCACGGGCGCTCGCGGCGCCTTTGCTCCAGCCGCTCGACGCGCGCGCGGGTTCTCATGCGCCGCTCCCCTCGTGCTGGGCGCGTTCGAGGTCCTCGACGCGGTCGGCGAGCTCGTCGAGCTCGATGCCGTCGCGGCCGAAGCGGAGGATGGCGGCGGCGGCGGAGACGCGCGAGGCGTAGGGGGCGGCGGGGTCGGTGAGCACCTGCGCCAACGTCGTGACGGCGAGTGGGGCGTAGCGCTGCGTGAGGGCGACGGCCTGTCCGAAGGCCTCGCGGCGGGCGCTGCGGTAGGCGGCGCGGAAGGCCGGGTCGTGGACGAGCCAGCGGTGGAGCGTGCGCAGGCCGATGCCGCTGGTGCGCGCGGCGCGCGCGACCGTGGTCTCGTTGATGAGGGCGGCGATCGCCTTCTCCTGGCGGGCGGTGACCTCGACGACCTCGACCATGCCCCCCCCCCCTCAGGACTCTCCCTTGCACCGGGGCGCACGGGGGCGCACCGGCCGCAGGACTTGTCCTTGATGTGCGGAAGAGCGGCGAATGCTGCCGGATTCCGCTTGCAAGCCGCGCGCGCATGGGGCTTCATGTGCATGACGCGGGCGGGATGGCCGCACGCGGGAACACCGAACAGGAGAACGACCATGACGACGATGACCAAGACCACCCCGACCAAGGCCGATCTCGACGCGATGCTGCCCGCGCTGCGGGCGCTCGCCAAAACCACACCCTTCGGCTTCGCCAAGGTGGCGCACAGCGTGACGGCGAACCCGGAGGTCAGCATCAGCCTGCCCGTGCCCGGCGGCAGCGAGATCTGCATCAACGCCCACGTCGCCTACGGGTCGGTGTGGCGGGTCACCGTCTCGGGCGCTTCCTTCTCCCTCGGCACGCCCGACGAGGTCCGCACCACCGCCGCGGTGCTGAATGTCGCCCACGCAGTCGCCGCCCTTCTCACCAACCTCTGACCCCCGAGCAACCGCACCCGAAAGGAGACCGCCATGCCGACCAAGTCGAACCGCGAACGGGCCGCCGCCGAGGCCTACGCGGCCAGGAGCCGCGACATCGCACGCCTGATCGACGTGCTGCAGGTGGAGCTCGATGCCCACGCCAAGCGGGCCGCGCTCAACGACAGGCATCGGGACTACCCGGACGACCTGCTGAGCGTCCGCCTCGACTTGATCGACGCGGTGGGGTTCCTGAGCGGCAAGACGGGCGAGGAGATCGAGGAGTTCCTCGACGACGCCGCGGCCGACGACGAGCAGCGCGCCTCCTGACCACGAGCAAGGAGACACGCCATGACGACGACGAGGAAGACGAACGCCCCCGCGACCATGACCGGCAAGCGCACGAGCCTCGACGCCATCGCCAAGCGCAAGGCCCTCGACGCCGAGATGGAATGGGCCAAGGTCAGGCTGCGGCTCGAAACGCTGGAGACGCGCAAGCGCGACGCCCTCGACTTCCACGAGATCCCGGTGTGGTCCATCCGCGACCTGGTCCGCCACGCCTTCGAGAGCGGCTACCGCGAGGGGCTGCACGCGGGCTACCGCCAGGGACGCAGCGACGCCGCCCGCGAGGCGGCCGGGCTCGGGATCAACTGGCGAGTGCCGCGAAACCCCGAACTCGCAACCGACCCGACGACCTGAGGCCCGCCCGTCGCGGGCCTCGCTGTTTGTGAACCCCGTACCAGGAGCACGAAGATGACGACGAAGCAGAAGACCGCGAAGAAGACCGCGAAGCAGCCGCAGCGCATGAGCGCCAGCGCGGCGCGTGCCGAGGGCGCGCAGCGGACCAGGGCGGCGCTGGCCGCCAAGCCCGAGGTCCTCAACGAGGCCGAGGCCCGCAAGCGCGGCCGGGTCGAGATCGACCGGACCCTCAAGGGGCGCGCCCCCGCGATCAAGCGCGCCGGCGCGCTCGGCCCGCCGCACTTCGTGATCGAGCACGAGGACGGGACGTTCAGCGTCGCCAGGCCCGACGACCTCACGGTCGTCTACCCCGGCGCCCACGCGGGCGGCGACGGCGGCGCGTCCGACGCCGCGGCGGCCGGGGCGGACACGCAGGCCGCGGCCACGCCCGACGCCACACGGGCCGACGTGGCGCGACACGGGGCCAAGAGCGGCAAGCCCGCCAAGGGCGCGGGCAGCAAGGGCGCGAAGGCCAAGAGCGCGAAGGCCAAGGCCGACAAGGCCGGGGGCGCGGCGAAGCGCCCCAGCGCGCTCGACGCCGCGGCGCGCGTCCTGGCTGACGCGGGCCGGCCCATGAAGGCCCGCGAGATGATCGCCGAGATGGAGGCCAAGGGCCTGTGGAAGAGCCCGTCGGGGCTCACGCCCGACGCCACGCTCTACGCCGCCATCGCCCGCGAGATCGCGGCCAAGGGCGCGGGGGCCCGGTTCACGAAGGCCGGGCGCGGCAGCTTCGCTTTCAACGGAAAGGGGGACTGAGCCGTGGCGCTGAACCAGTCCTTCGCCGTCGAGGACGGCTTCCTCGTCCGCCGCGTCGTTCCCGCGCGCGGGGAGGCGTACCAGCACCTCTGCCCGCTCGGCACCTACGAGGCTGTCGCGCACGCCATCGACGAGATGGCCGGCGCGCCCTTCACCGGCGAGATGCTGCGCGACCGGATCGACGCCCCCTGGTCGCAGGTCTTCGCGGCGTTCGCCTTCCTCAAGGACCGCGGCTGCGTCGTCCACGCGCACGGGCGGCGGCACAAGGCCGCGCCGGGCAACGCGGGCGTCCACCTCGACGCCATGACCGAGGTCCACGCCCTGCGCGAGAAGGGGCCGGCCGACCCGGCCTTCGGGTACGAGTAGCGCGCCCATCACCCCACTCCTCCACCCGCGGCGATCGTCGCGGGTGTTTCTAAGTCGAAGCGGCACTGACCCCTCGCCGCTCGCGCACGCTCGACCGGCGGGCCGGCGAGAGCAGCGATCGATTCCCAGCGACCCGAGCCGATAGTCCGCCACGCCCGCCCGCCCCTTCGGCCGGGGCCGTTTCCGTCCGGGGGCACCGCCTCAAGCCGCTGGCCCGCGGCGCCGATGTGTCGCACAATGTCTGACATGAGCGAATCCGTGTCATTCCGGCTCCCGCCCGACCTCCGCAGGGAGCTCGACCGCTTCTGCAAGGAGCAGCAGCGGCCGGCCAGCGACGTTGCGCGCGAGGCGATCAAGCGGTACATGCTCACCGAGCGGCTCCGCCGGCTGCGCAGCCGGCTGCGGCCGTACGCGGAAGCCCAAGGGCTCATCACGGACGAGGATTTCTTCCGGGCCGTGTCGTGAGGGTCGTCCTCGACACGAACGTGCTGCTCGCGGCGATGATGGGGTCGGGGTTCTGCCACGAGCTTCTGCACTTCCTGCTCGAGTCCGAGAGCGTCACGGTCGTGCTGCGCGAGCACATTCTCGACGAGTTCCGGCGGCACGCCTCGCGCTTCCGCGCGCCGGGCCGCGACGTCGATGAGGCCGTGCGCCTGCTCCGCCGCGCCGCCGAGATCGTCGAGCCTGCCGCCGTCGAGGTGCCGGATCTGAAGGACCGCGACGACTTGCCCGTCCTTGGGACGGCGGCGGCCGCGAAGGCGGATGCGCTGGTGACCGGGGACAAGGAACTGCTGGCGCTGGGTCGCTTCCATGACGTGCCGATCCTCTCACCCCGGGACCTCTACGAGCGACTGCGGTGACGGCGCGCCCATCGCGGCGCACGACACCCGCTCCGCCTTGCGCCCCGTGAACTCTCCCATCGCTGCACGATCACGTCGCAGTACGCCGGGTCGATCTCCAGCAGGTACGCCCCGCGCCCCTGCTGCTCCGCAGCGATCAGCGTCGAGCCGCTCCCCCCGAACAGGTCCAGCACGTTCTCCCCGGGGCGCGACGAGTAGGCCATCGCCCGCGCCGCCAGCTCGACCGGCTTCTCCGTCAGGTGCACCATGCTCTGCGGGTTGACCTTCTTCATGTGCCAGAGGTCGGGCACGTTGCTCGGCCCCAGGAAGACGTGCGCGGCGCCCTCCTTCCATCCATAGAAACACCACTCGTGCGCGCCCATGAAATCCTTGCGGGTCAGCACCGGGTGCTGCTTGTCCCAGATGATCGTCTGCGAGAAGTACAGGCACGAGGCCTTCAGCGCGGGCGGGTAGTTGGCGACGTTGGCGTACCCGCCCCAGACGTAGAACCCGCGCCCCGGCTCCAGCGCCCGGGCCGCGTTCCCGAACCACGCGAGCAGCAGGCGGCCGAACTCCTCGTCGCTCACGAAGTCGTTCACCAGCGGGCGGTCCTTGGCCCGCATCCGGCGGTGCGTCGCCTTGGCCTTCTCGGGGTGGCGCTCCACGTCGAACTTCTGGTGGTGCGTGCGCTTCTTCTGCTCGGGGAACGAGGAGTTGCCCGCTCGCGCCGACCCAATCGCCGACGCCTTGTGCAAGCGCTGGTGCAAACGGGCAAGGCGAGCGCCGCAAACCGCGGAGGATTCGCGGCTTGCGATCGGGCGCTCCAGTCTTCCCAAGCTGAATGTCGAGGGTTCGATTCCCTTCGCCCGCTTTGGATAACCGCCCGGATCGCGTGTGCGATCCGGGCGGTTGTGCGTTGGGGTACGAGCGGTTGAGTGGCGGATGGAGGGCGTTGCTTCACGGGGGCCACTTGAACTTGATCTTGGGGTCTGGCGCGTCGTTGACGCCGCCGCCGAAGGGGTTGCTCCGGCAGTTGTGGACCTCGACGCTCTGGGTGGGCCAGTCGTTCCACATCAGGGGTTCAAAGAACTGGTCGTCAAGGACGGTGATGGTGTCCTCGCTGTAGCACTCCATGGGCAGACCGTCGGGGAGCATGTCGATGTTCTGGACGCAGTTGGCGGCCGAGATGTAGGCGCCTGTGGGGGGCGCTCCCGCGAGGCCGCGGGCGCCGATGGTGTGCGGGGTGAAGTTGAGTCGAGTTCCGGCGAGGTCGTGCGTGCGGACATACGAGGTCGGCGCGGCGCCGGAGTCGGTCCAGATGGCGACCGGGATGCCGGCACCGTCGATGGTCATCCCGATTCCCTCGTCGTAGCAGGTCGTGCTGCCGGCGACGATGATGCGTTCGGGGGAGCCGATGGGCGGGCGTCGGAAGGAGATCGCGCCCGGGGCGGGGACGAAGTCCAGCCCGACCGCGTGCATGAGCCAGTTCGTGGGTGGAGGATTGCCGCAGGTGCCGGGAGTGAACCGCCCGACGACGGCCTGCGGGCCGGAGCAGAAATCCCACTGGTCGATGAAGATGCCCGCGAGGACCATGTCGAGCGAGGCGGGGTCGAAGTCGATGGCCCGCCACTGATCGACGTGGTCGTGGACTGTCGTATTGGCGCCCAGGATTGGATTGCCGGTGGCGGGGTCGATGTTGAGGATGAGGGCCTGGCTGCCGTAGGCGCCGACAGCGACGATGCTGCCGGCGGGCGGGTTGACGCTGCCCGGTGGGACGATGGTCATGTCGAGGAGCGAGAGCGATCGGCCCAGGCCCGTGCCGTCGGTGTAGGTCCTGGACCACTTGAAGTTGCCCACGGCGTCGAGGCACGTGACGATGCCGACGGATGGCGCAGCGAATCCGAAATAGAGCGTTCTGGAGACGACGACGTCGCCGTTGGGGAGTTCCTCGATGGTGATGGCCGGGCGTTCGTAACTCCAGTCGAACACCGAGACGAGGTACTCGCCGGCGAGGCCGACGTACCAGGTGAGTGAGCGGGCGACGGTGTCGGCGCGGCAGGCAAAGACGCCTTCGTTGCCGTTCGGTCTGCGGTACTGCCCGGCGATCAGGATGTCGCGCTTGTTGGCGGCGACCTTGACGTCGTAGCCGACGATGTCTCCTCCCGAGAAGTGGTCGGTGAAGAGCCACTCGTCGATGATGGTGTGCTGCGAGGACCAGATCACGACGTGCAGGCCCTTCTCGCCCGTCGGCAGCGTGCGCGAGCCGACGCTGACGAGGCGATCGACGACGACCGGAGCCTTGAGGAAGGCGTCGAGGGCGTAGTGCTCGGTCCGCTCCGCGGGGCCGGCGACGCTCTGGTACTCGCGGTCGGTGTCGAAGTGCTTGATGAACTGGGCGTGGGCCGCGCCCGAGGCGATACAGAGGGAGGCTGCGACGAGTGAGGCGAGAGTCCGCCGCTGGGGTGTCACGGGTGTTCTCCTGAGAAGCCCGATGGGTGTGGGGAGTCCCCGAGCGATCCGGCTTCATCGATCCCCCGTCCGAAAGGGATTGGCGCGAGCGAGGGAGTCCTGTCAGGCCGGAGAAGGGAAATCGCAGGGGCGGAGCGTGCGGCCTGATTCCCTACAATGACCCGAACGCCGCTTCCAGAGGCCCGCGCTCCCCATGCCGCTGACGCTCGTCGAGAAACTCGCCACGCACGCCGCGGTCGGCCTCGGGCCGGGCGAGGCGGCGTGGTCGGGGCGGATCGTCCGCATCCGTCCGAAGCACGTGATGACGCACGACAACACGGCGGCGGTGATCCCGAAGTTCCTGGGCCTTTTTGAGGGGACGGGGCGCACGCCGCGTGTGTACGACCCGCGGCAGCCGGTCTTCGCGATCGATCACGACATCCAGAACGTAACGCCTGAGAACCTCGGCAAGTACGCGCGGATCGCGAGGTTCGCGGCCGAGCACGGGATCGATCACTACCCGCCCGGCACGGGCATCTCGCACCAGGTGATGGTGGAGCAGGGGTACGTGACTCCCGGCTCGATGGTGTTGGGCTCGGACTCGCACTCGAACCTGTACGGTGCGCTCTGCTGTCTGGGTACGCCGATCGTGCGCACGGACGCGGCGTGCCTGTGGGCGACCGGGACGACGTGGTGGAGGACGCCGCGGGTGGCGCGTTGCGTGCTGAGGGGGCGTCTGAGGCCGGGCGTGGTGGGCAAGGACGTGATCATCGCGCTGTGCGGCGTGTTCAACCGGGACGAGGTGTTGAACCACGCGGTGGAGTTTGAAGGCGATGGCGTCGCGTCGCTTTCGATGGACCAGCGCATGACGATCGCGAACATGACGACCGAGTGGGGCGCTCTGGCCGGGGTGTTCCCGTTCGACGGGACGCTCCGCGACTACCTGCTCGCCCGTGCGGCGTATTTCGCGGGCGGGCGACGGCCGGGCACGCGCCGTCAGGACTCGCAGGGCGGGTACACACGGGAGGATGTCGAGCGGTGGTGGGAGCGGCGAGGGGAACTGACGGCGGACGACGGCGCGACCTACCACGCCGAGATGGAGGTGGACCTCTCCACGGTGGTCCCGCACGTGAGCGGGCCGAACGGGGTGAAGGTGATGCACTCGCTGCCGGAGATGGAGAGACGGCGCGTGCGTATTCAGAAGGCGTACCTGCTCTCGTGCGTCAACGCGCGGCTGGAGGATCTCGCGGAGGCGGCATCGGTCGTGCGCGGGAGGCGTGTGGCGGAGGGCGTCGAGTTCTACGTTGCCGCGGCGAGCGCGGAGGTGCAGCGTGAGGCGGAGCGGTTGGGCTACTGGCGGTCGCTGCTCGACGCGGGGGCGATCGCGCTGCCTTCGGGGTGCGGGCCGTGCATCGGGCTGGGCGCCGGTCTGGTGCGTGATGGCGAGGTTGCGATCAGCGCGACGAACCGCAACTTCCGGGGGCGCATGGGGAGTCGGGACGCCGAGGTGTTTCTCGGGTCGCCCGCGGTCGTTGCAGCGAGCGCGATCGCGGGGTTCATCCGCGCGCCGGGCGCGAACGGCGAGTCGCGTGTGGGGGTGTCGTATCGCGAGGGGGATCGACCGACCGCCTCACAGGCTCCCAACGGGCGGGGCGCGTTGGTGGCCGGCTTCCCGGGCGTCATCCGGGCCGATACGGTGTTTCTGCCCCGGGACGACATGGATACAGACGGGATTTTTGCCGGGAAACACACCTACAATGAGGCCTTGGCGCCCGAACAAATGGCCGCCGTCGTCTTTGAGAACTATGATCCCGAGTTCGGCAGGCATTCCAAGCGGAGCGACGTGATCGTGTCAGGTCGGAACTTCGGGACGGGTTCGAGCCGCGAGCAGGCGGCGACAGCGCTCAAGTACAGAGGCGTGCCGTGCGTGGTCGCGGCATCGTTCAGCGAGACCTACCTGCGCAACGCGTTCAACAACGGGCTGCCGTGTGTCGAGTGCCCGGGGTTTGTGGAAGCCCTGCACGGGCGGTTCCCGGGCCTGACGGGCGGGACGGTGCGAGGGCCGGCGATCGAGATCGACTTCGGGTCGGCGGTCGTGCGGTGCGAGGGTGAGGAGTACGGGTTCATGCCGCTCTCGCCGGTCGCGCAGGAACTGGTGGCGATGGGGGGGGCGGAGTCGATGACGCGGGCCGCGCTCGGCGCGGGATGAGGACCGAGGCCATGGCGAAGAAGGCAGGAACGACAGCGACGAAGTCCGCGCCGAAGGCGAAGAAGGCGGCGGCCGCCGCCGACCGACCGGCGGCGAACGGAGGTGTCGTTGCCGAGGCGAACGGCGCGGACAAGACCGCCGGGATCACCGAGGAGGCCGTCAAGAAGGGGACGGGGCGTGGGTGGGAGGACTGGTGCCGCATCCTCGACGACGCCGGCGCGGAGGTGATGACGCACAAGGAGATCGCGGTCTTCCTGACGGAGCGTGACGGCCTCTCGGCGTGGTGGGCGCAGATGGTAACGGTCGGCTACGAGCAGGCGCGCGGACGGCGCGAGCCGAACCAGGCCGCGACGGGCTACCAGACGTCGGCGAGCCGAGTCATCGAAGTGCCGGTCTCGCGTGCTTACCGGGCATGGGCGGACACACGGACGCGCAAGCGCTGGCTGATGACCCCGTTCACGGTGCGGGTTGCGAACCGTGACAAGAACCTGCGAGTGACGTGGCCCGACCAGACGTTCGTGGACGTGCACTTCACGCCCAAGGGCGAGGGCAAGTGCCAGGTCGCGGT
Source organism: Phycisphaerales bacterium (assembly GCA_035443945.1). Lineage (GTDB taxonomy): Bacteria > Planctomycetota > Phycisphaerae > Phycisphaerales > UBA1924 > CAADGN01. The sequence goes on from DAOMNQ010000016.1 coordinate 17,527, forward strand.
GCAGCAGCGCAAACTGAAGGCATCGGGCGACGTGGCGAAAGCCAAGAAGTTCTGGGCGGACCACCTTGAGCAGTTGCGGGCGCTGCTCGAAGAGTGATCTGGTGGTGAAGCGTCGCATCGCGTGGATGCCGGGCGACGGCGTCGGGCAGGACGTCATGGACGCGGCGCGGATCGTGCTCGATGCGATCGGGTTCGACGCCGAGTATGTGCCCGCCGACATCGGCTGGGAATGCTGGCGGCGCGAGGGGGACGCTCTGCCTGCCCGAACGATCGAGGCGCTGAAGGGAACCGACTGCGCGCTGTTCGGCGCGATCACCAGCAAGCCGAGCGGGGAGGCGGAGGCGGAACTGGACCCGTCGCTGCGAGGCCGGGGGTTGGTCTACGTCTCGCCGATCGTGCGTCTCCGGCAGTTGTTCGACCTGCACACGAACCTGCGCCCGTGCAAGGCCTACGAGGGCAACCCGCTGAACTACCGCGGCTCGGAGGGTTCGCCGGTGACCGGGCAGATCGATCTCGTGGTATTCCGCGAGAACACCGAGGGGATGTACGCGGGCGTGGAGTTCTTCCCGCTTCCGGAGCGTGTGTACGACGCGCTGTGCGCGAACCCGCGCATGAAGCCGTGGGCCGCCAAGGGGCTGGAGAATGTTGCACTTTCGACGCGGATCGTGTCGCGGCAGGGGTGCGAGCGCATCTGTCGGCAGGCGTTCGAGTACGCAATGAAGCACGGGCGCCGGCGGGTCACGCTGGTCGAGAAGCCGAACGTGCTGCGGGAGACCGGGGGGCTGATGACGCGGGTCCTCCGGGAAGTGGCTCGCGGTTATCCCGGGATCGCGAGCGACGAGGCGAACATCGACGCGATCTGCATGTGGCTGCTCAAGAGTCCGCAGGACTACGACGTGCTCGTCGCGGAGAACATGTTCGGCGACATTATCTCCGACCTGTGCGCGGGCCTGGTCGGCGGGCTGGGCTTCGCGGCGTCGGCGAACATCGGCGATGGGTACGCCGTCTTCGAGCCGACGCACGGGTCAGCCCCGAAGTACGCGGGGCAGCACGTCGTCAATCCGATGGCGATGCTGCTGACGGTCCGGCTGATGTTCGATTGGCTCGGTGAGTCGTCGCTCGCGGGGCGTCTGGAGTCTGCGATCGCCGCGGTGATCCGGGAGGGGCGTGTGGCGACGTACGACGTGAAAGGGCGCGGGCGCGGGGATTCGACGCTCGACGTTGCGCGGGAAGTGGCCCGCAAGGCCGCCGGCGCATGAGAAAGGGCGGGCGATCCGCGCCCGCCCGGATGGGAGTTCACGCAGAGGCGATCAGGCGCGACGCCGACGGATGGCGAGCGCACCGCCGAGGGCGAGCAGGGCCGCTGTGCCGGGCGCGGGCACGGTCACGATCCAGGCGCTGGATTCGTCGGCGAGGGCCTGCACGTGGCCGGCGAAGCGGACAACGGTCGGGTCGGTGTAGGCGGCCTGGATCGCGGCGACGGAAGACGAACCCGGGTCAATCTTGAGCGAGAGCCATTCGCCGGGGCCGATGCCGTTGGACGGCTTTGGGTTGTTGGCTCCAAAGGCGTACAGGGAGCCGCCCCACGGGCCGCCGAAGTCGGCGATGGAGCCGGGCGGGTTGGCGGGCGTTGCCCCGTTGCTGAACGAGACTCCGCTCGACCAGTCGTGCAGCGAGACGCCGCCCCAGAGTTGCGAGGTGGGTGTGTTCTCGATGTAGAGGGTGGTGAGGACGCCGGCGGTGGCGGAGTCGTTCGAGATCACGAGTTCGGCGAACGAGCCTTGGTCGATCACGTCGAGGCGGATGGTGAGGCCGGCGACGGAGGAGGGAAACTCCATGTTGAAGGGCGTGGCGACGATGTCGGCGTGCGTAGCCGAGGCGAGGCCGACCGTGGCGAGCGTCCCGAGGGCGATGCACGAAGTCCTTCTCATGCTGAACCACCTTTCCGGCGTTGGCCGGCTGATGCGGGCCGCGTCGTGCGCGACGTGTGCCCTGACACCTACACCATTCCATACGAACGGCCGTGCGGCCAGACCACGCGGTGACGACTCAAAGCCTCGGTAGCGACTATGACAGCGGCAGGGATGCTGCGGCCGCGCGTTTCACGGCGACGATGAGGGTGCCCGGAACGAAGTCCGAGAACCTGGCGCAACACGCACGTCAGTGCTCGGCGCGCAGTTCACGCTCGGCGTCGAGCCAGTCTTCGAGGTCATGGCCTTCGCGGCAGCCGCGGGCGATCCAGAGTTCGTATGCGCGGCGGCGGATCTGATCCGGTGTCGGTTCGAGCGGTGCGCCGACGGGCGTTGGGGCGCTGGTGGCTGGGGTGGTACTCTGGTCGGGGACGTCGATCACCGGCCGGCGGCCGAGTGTGCGGCGACGCGGGGCCTCGGTACGCCGAAGCGAGTTCAACTCGGCCAAGGCTTCGCGCACCGTCCCGGGCTCGACTGTCCCGCTCCGGGTTGTGCTGCCTTCCGCCTGGTGGCTTCGCCGTGCCATGTGGCCTCCCTTCCCTCGATCCTTGAGGACAGCAAGGTCTTGAATATTATCGGTGAAGGGGGTGTACGGGTCAAGATGGGTAACGAGAACTCTGCGTTTGCCGTAAGATGTTGTCGTGACCGAGGTTGCAGGAAGCGAGGAAGGTCAACGACTGATCTGAACTCGCGTTTCGGTAGTTTCGCCGGGGGACAACGCGGCAGGGCAGCGCGTCGTCCAGCCGATCATCAACGCCCACCGGGCGCGCGTGTAGGCTTCGCGGCGGCAGCGCAGGTGCGATTCCAGGAGGCGCGAGGATGTTCGGATTCAGGCGTCCCGTGAACGGCCGGCGCCACATCATCGAACCTCTCGAACCGCGGCAGTTGCTCGCGGCGGATCCGATCACGCAGGATCACCCGCTGTGGGCGATCCCATACGGCAGTGCGTCGATCGACGGCCTGCTGAACGACGCTGCCTGGGCGGATGCGTTCACGCTCCATCGCACGCTGCCGTTCAGGACCGGAGCGGGGGCGACGGTGCGGTTCATGTACGACGAGGCCGGCTTCTACGCCTCGGTTGACGTCAAGGACCAGTTCCTCTGGGCGGACGGCAACGGCGGGGGCGCGGGGAGCCGCTGGGAGTTGGAGAACGACGATTCGTTCCTCCTCTATTTCGACCTTGACGGCTCGCGCGACGAGTTTTTCCGGGCGGACGACGTCGCCATCGGGGTGAACATCGCGAACCTCGACCGGCCTGTGAACGGCGCCGGAGCGGTCGCCCGCGGCAAGTATGTGATGGGCGACGGGTTGGGCGGCGCACCGGGCATTCTCGACGCAGCGCCGGACAACTTGGCGGCCTCGCTTCCCGCCGGCTTTCTGTACGCCACCGTCGTCGCCGGCACGCTCAACGACAACTCCGACCTCGACGGCGGGTGGACGATGGAGATGTTCATCCCGTGGTCCGTGCTGGGAACGACGACGCCGACGCACGGGCGGACGATGGGGATCAACTTCGAGGTGATCTTCGACGATTCCGGGGGCGAGCGCGACCTGATCGACCGGCGCGACCTGGCCGAGCGGTTCGAGATGCCGGCCTTCGTGGACGACTTCATCACCGGCGTTCACAGCAGTTTCGCCACCACGCAGGCGGGCATCCGCGGCCCGGTGAACTACGCCGAGGCGATGTTCATTGACACTCGAGCGGGCGAGCGGCCCGCGCCGGTCGCCGGGTTGGCCGTGACCCACGCGACGGGGTACTCCGCGCGGCTTCGGTTCGACGCTCCGAGCGGGACGACGGGGGGCCTCGGTCATGTTTCGGGGTACGACGTTCGCTTCAGCGCTTCGCCGATCGAGAGTGAGGGTGATTGGCAGAAGGCGACGGTGTACGAGCACCGCCACGTGCCGCGGCTGGCGGGACTGGCGGAGGACATTCGGCTCATCGGGCTGACGCCCGGCACCACGTACCACGTTTCCGTTCGGGCGTTGGATGCGGCCGGCGCATTGGGCGATCTTGCCGGGTCGGTGCAGTTCACGACGCAGACGACGGCGCAGGACACTTCCGGGGGGCTGCGGCTGGTCCCGTCGCCGCTGGGCCGGATGCTGGTGACTGAGAGCGGGGGCGCGTTCGTCTCGGTTGGGGACCACCTGGGGCTGAGTTGGAACTACACGCGAAATCTGTACCCCGGCAACGTGTGGGACAACCAGGGCGGCGTCTTCCAGAACTTCCACGAGCAGCCGTCGTTCGAGGGTCCGGCCGGGCCGTACTTCGAGGCGCTGGCCGCACGCGGCATCAACACGATGCGCGTGTACCTTGAACTGCTGAACAACCACTGGCAGGGAAACCCGACCGTGCCCACGGGGCCTGACACGCCGATCACCTCGGCGCCGGACGGGCTGTTCTGGCTGGAGTGGAGGCCGGGCGAGTTCAACCCGCACATGCGGCAGTTCATCCACAACCTGCTCGAGGAGGCCGACCGGAACGGCATCTACGTGATTCTCAGCGCGTTCGACACGTTCCACTACGACGAGGTCTTCGAGGCGTTCGGCGACTCCGGCTCGGCGGTCGAAGGTCCGTGGGCGCAGAACTTCGGCGGCCCGCTGGCGTCGATCAACGACTTTTTCCAGACACCCGAGACGCTCGAGATGGCGAAGCGACGCATGGAGATCGTCGCGGACTGGGTCAACGAGAGCGAGTTCGGCCACCGCGTGTTGGGGTGGGAGATCCCGAGCGAGTGGGACAGTTACGAGTGGACGCTGAACGCGGAGGGGAGCGTGGGGCCGGGGCGTGAGCCGGAGTTCGCGCGGCGGGCGCAATGGATCGACGCCCTGGCGGCGCACATGCGCGAGTACGACCCGAACCACATGGTGCTGAACAGCACGATCGCGCAGGACCCGCGGGGGCCTCTGAACCGCCTCAACTTCCTGAGCCGGAACTTTGACGCGATGACGCCGCACTTCTACACGAACGCGAACGAGGAACCGATCAACAACCCGGACTCGGACCGTTCGATCCGTGCCGCGGTCGAACAGGGGAACATCACGGCGTACTGGCTGACGCACGAGTGGCTGCGGCGGCCGATCATCAACGGCGAGTGGGGGATGACGCGCGTGGACTGGCCGAACGGGCGTCCGGTCTACGGGCCTGGCTATACGCAGGCCGAGGACGAGGCGATGTTCCGGACGGTGCTCTGGTCCGGGCTGGCTTCCGGGCAGTTCGGGACGCCCTTGCGGATCGTGACGGAGGAACTCGACTTCAACGGCTACATCCTGACGAACGGGATGCGGGCGCTGCAACAGACCATCGCCCGGTTCGCGCTGCACGGTTCGCTCGGGTTTGACTTCGCCCGCTACCACCCCGACTCGCTGGTCGGCCGGATGTCATCGACGAACTCGTCCGGCGACATGCTGCACCTGTTCGGCGGCTCCGATCGCCGCCTGGGGCTGGTGTACGTGCTGAAGGACTCGAACGTGCGTGAAGGGACGGTGCAGGGCGCGAGGCTGACGGTGCACGGCCTGATCCCGGACACGCTGTACGACGCGGAGGTCTGGGGGACGGCGGCCGGTGTCACGGGGCCGGCGACGACGCTGACCGGGCTGTTCAGCCCCGACGGCTCGCTGACCTTCGACCTGCCCTCGTTCGCGCGGGATCTCGTGGTGCGCTTCCGCGCACGGGAGGCTCAGGGCCAGACGGAGAAGATCGTCTCGACGAGCGTCGGCTCCTCGATCGCGACTTTCGCGCTCGGTCCGGACCTGCGACCGTTCCTGATGCTGTCGGACGGGAACACTGGGGACGTGAGCCGGCAGGACATCGCGCTGCTGACCAACTTCCGCGCTCGGGTGCACGACATGACGCCGTACGTCACGCCGGATGGGCTGCTGCACCTGGCCGTGACGGACGAGGAGCACAGGCTGTGGATCTTCAGCGGTGACCACGAACTCGGGACGTGGAGCGTCGTGAACAAGACCGCGGAGATCGGTGCGCCGGGTCTGACCGGCGACCTGACGAGTTACCAGCCGAGTTGGGGATCGATTCACGTTGCGGGGTTGGACGCACGCGGGCACGCGATCAACTACTGGTGGGCGCCGGGGCTGTCGGCGTGGGAGTATTCCGACCTCACGGCCCTCTTCGACGGCCCGACGATGACGGGAGGACTCGCGGGGTACGTCGCCGCGTGGGACGGGCTGAATCTCGCGGGCCTGAACGGCGCCGGCGAGGTGATCGTCTACTGGTGGGCGCCCGGTCTCTCCGACTGGCAGACGCTGAACATGACAACGCTCTTCAGCGGGCCAACGTTCGAGGGGCGGTTGGCCGCCTACGTCACGCCGTGGGGCGGGCTGAACATCGCGGGGCAGACGGCTGTGGGCGAGGTCTGGACGTACTGGTGGTCGCCGGCGCTGCGCGATCAGAAGGTCGCGGCGGGCGAGCCGGATGGATGGGAGGTCGCGAACATCGCGCAGGCGGCGGCAGCGCCGGCGCTCGACCGAGCCGTCTCGGCCGCCGTGTCGGCCGACGGGGGGATCAACCTGTTCGGGCTGACTCCGGCCGGAAACCTCGTGATGCTGCGGTTCTCGCTCGTCACGCTCGTGTGGGGTTCGAGCGACGCCACTGCGCTGGCGAGCGGGCCGACGATAGACTTCCCGGTGTCCGCCGCGTCGGCGGGCGGGCGCATGATCGTGGCGGCACGCGACGCGGGTGGGCAGAGCTCGCTCGGCCTGTACACGTTCCTGCTGGGCGAAGAGACGTGGAACTTCGAGCCGATCGGAAGCCCGGTCGTGCTCTAGGCGACTCGACGGCTGGAGCGAACCGGGATGAGCGTGAAGTCACGGTCGAAGGCGTTCGTGCAGCGGCTGCTCAGGCCGGGACTCGCGGGCATCCACGCGAGGCTGGATCAACTCGGGACGACGCGGGCGGACACCGTCGGCATGTGGCGGGGGGGCTTGGCAGACGGGAGAGCGGTGCATCCCGACGGCGTCGATGCGGTGCGAGCGGAGGAGCAGTCGGCCAAGTACCGCGACGAACTGGCGTTCTGGGTCTCGCTCATCCGCGAGCCGGAACGCCACGCGGGCATCGGAGATTACGAGGAGACGTTCGGTCGTTGGCAGCGCGATCGGATCGTCGAGTTGGGGCGGTTCGTAGGCGCAACCGGCGAGCACGAACTTCGGGCGTGGTGCGCGAGGCAGTCCGTCCTGGAGATCGGCCCCGGCCCGTACCCGGCCGTAGCGGCGGCGCGCTGGCGGCGGGCGATCGCGGTCGATCCGCTTGCGGACGGGTACGTGCGCGAGGGTTTGCTGCCGAAGCGGGCGCACTGCGATGAGGTGGTGTTCGTCGCCGCGCCGGGGGAGTCGGTTCCGGTGCCTGGGGGCATCGCGGACCTCGTGATTGCGGAGAACTGCCTGGACCACGTGACGGACCCTGCGTGCGTGATACTGGAGTGCCGGCGCGTCCTGCGGCCGGGCGGGCTGCTGTGGCTGCTCGTGGACCTGATGGACTACAGCGACCACATGCACCCGCACTCGTTCAGCGAGGAGAAACTCCGGCGACTGATCGCGACGACCGGGTTCGTTGTCGTCCGCGAGCGTGTGTCGAAGGACCACAAGTCGCACCCGAACGCGTACGGCGAGTACCGGGCGTTGCTGGCGCGGCCGGGTGGGGGACGCGACGTCGCGGGCACAGCGGTGACCGTTCGGACGGTCGAGCCTGCGAGCGCGATCGAAGGGTGAAGGTCAGGAAGCGGCCCGGATCGGCCGGGAGATCGCGCCGGCGAGGGCGGCCGCGAGCGAGTCGATCTGGTCCGGCGTGTGCTCGCTGGAGACCATCAGGCGGAAGTAGGTGGGCGCGGGACCTCCGGGGTAGTCGATGAGCGGGACGCGGAAACCAGCGGCGGTCAGCGTGGCTCGGGCGTGTTCCATGTCGTCGCGTGTGCCGAGCGTGAAGGTGATGATCGGCGTCGGGTCGGGGCAGACGGCCAGTCCCAGACGGACAGCGTGCGCCCGCAGTCGCGAGGCGTTGTCGCGCAGGCGTTCAAGCCGCCATGGTTCGTCACGCATCACGCGGAGTCCCTCCCGCGCGGCCTCGGCGAGCGCGGGCGGAGTCGGCGTGGTGCAGACGTAGGCGGTGGCGCGTCTGGCTCGCTCGATGAAGCAATGCTGACCCGCGACGATGCCGCCGGCGCAGCCGAGGCCCTTGGCGAGCGTGGTGGTGAGGGCGATGCGAGGATCGTGTAGGCCGAGGTGCGAGGCCGTGCCGCGACCGTCCTGGCCGAGCGTCAGGAAGCCGTGGCAGTCGTCGACGATGAGCAGGCCGTCCTGGGGGAGTGCGGCGAGGAGTTCGCGAAGGCGTGCGATGCGTCCGTCCGCGGCGAAGACGCCGTCCACCATCATGACGATGCCGTGCTCGGCGTGCGCCGCGACCATGGCGGCGGCCTGGTCGGCGTCGCCGTGTCGGTGGACAAGCGTGTGGAGGCCGGCGGCGGCCGCGGCGTCGTGGAGGCTGGCGTGTGATCGCTCGTCGAGGATGGCGACGCCGTGCGTTCGCGCAGCCGCCTGCGCCGCGGCGACGTTCGCGGTGTAGCCGTCGGGAACGAGCAGCGCGCTTTCTGATCCGAGGAAGCCCGCCGTCTCGCGTTCGAGGAGTTCGTGCGGGCGTGCGTTGCCCGTCGTCTCTCGGCTTGCCGACGCGCTGAGGCCGAAGCGAGCGAGAGCGTCCTGCGCGGCACGCACAACGCGAGGGTGGTGCGCAAGGCCGTGGTAGTTGCAGCCGCCGAAGGAGACGAGGGAGCGTCCGTCGGTGGTGGTCACGGTGGTCGCGGTGGCGGCGTCAAAGGGGGGGGCGGGCATGGTCAGCGTCCGTGCTGAAGGGGTGCGTTCGCGTGGCGGTCGCAGGCCGGGGGCGCGATGGTGGACATGGTATGAAGTCCGGGCGGCGCTGCAAGCAGCGGTCGGATCGAGTTCACGGTGATGGCGACGGTCGCGGTATCGCCGTGGACGCCGCCGCGGATGGTCAGGTCGATGGGTGGGTCGCCGTCGATGCGCACGCTGTCGTGGGGGTCGGCCTGTCCGATGGCTGCGACGAACTCGAGCCGAACGGCGTCGCGCCCTCCCCCCACGCCGACGGCGACCTGCCGCACGCCAGCCGCCCGGCCCGGCTCGATCACGCCGAGGGCGCACCGGAGTTCGCGGTCGGCGATGACGGGCTCGACCGACTCGCTCCAGTCCTCGATCTCCAGTGCGAGGCGGTCCGCGATGAGGTGGAGGCTTTCGCCGAGGCCGACGTGCCGGAGCCAGCCTTTGCGGACGCCGCGCTCGAAGGCGTCGCGGTCGAGGCCGGCGCCGATTTTGCGTTGGAACGGGAGGCGGCGGGTCGAGGCGTCCTGCACGCGTTCCACCCGCACGGATCGGACGCTCCGGCAGACGCCGGTGGCGACGACCGGCAGCAGGTCCATGAGGAAGCCGGGATTGACGCCCGTGCCCAGCAGTCGGCCTCCCCTGCGCACGGCCAGGTCGTGGAGTTCGTCGGCGAGGAGGGCGTAGCGGAGACGTGGGTATACCAGTTCCTCGCAGGTGCTCACGACCGTGACGCCGCGTTCGAGCAGCGTGCGAAGCGTCGGGGCGCAGGAGGCAAGCGAAGAGACAGTCGTCACGATGGCGGCGTCGAACGCAGCGGAATCGGCTGCGTGGGAGAGGTCGGCGTCGATGGTGACCCCGGGCGTCGTGTCGGGTGCGAAATCGCTGAGGGGTCGTCCAGCCAGGGCCGGGTCGGGATCGACGGCGGCGACAACGACGCCTGCGCCGCGTGCGTGCAGGTCGGAGGCGATGAGCCGCCCGAGCGGGCCAAGCCCGACGTGGAGAACACGCACCTGGTGGCTGACAGATGGGATCATGGCGTCTCGTCGTGAACGTCGTACACCTTGATCCACTCGAACCGGGGCCGCCACTCCGCGACGACGGCGACGTGCAGCGGATGGTCCACGTACGCGGCGTAGTCCTTCAGCGTGTCGAAGCCGACGTAGAAGGCGACGTCGTACTCGGTCTCGACGGTTGGACGGCCTGTGTCGATGTGGCTGCCGCAGAAGTAGGAGGTGATGCCGGGGATGCGAGCGAGCCTGCGGTCGCAGTCGTCGATGAGGCGTGCTGCGTCAGCGGAGTCTTTGAGTTTGAAGAAGACGACGTGGTTGATCACGGCCGGGCGGGGGGGCATCCGCGCGGCCGGTCCTGACTCTGGCTGGGCACGGCTCGGAACGATGGCGAGCGTGAGTCCCACGGCGAGGGTGCCTGCCAGGACGGCAGTCACGATTCGGTTCTGGGCGAGCATGGCACTTCTCCGGATGTCCGGTCAGCATACCCCAAAGGGGGGAATGCGTGCTTGAAAGCGGGCCAAGTCCTTGGCGGGAAAGGCGTTACGTGGCCCTCTCGGCACGCGCTTCCGACCCGGACCCGCGAGACGGGCGGACCAAAGGGGGACTCCCCTTGACTCCCTCCTGCACGGGCTATGGGATGGGGCTAGAATCCGGTTGTCCGGCGGGACCAGGCGTCTGGCCCCGCAACTGGATCGCCGAAGCTGACTCTTGCCCGGGTTCAAGCAGCGGTCGGAAGAGTACTCGGGCAAGAGGATCGGGTTCATGAAGCTTTATGTCGGCAATCTCTCGTTCAGCACCACTGAGGACCGTCTTCGCGAGATGTTCGAAGAGCACGGTCAGGTCGCGTCGGCCACACTGGTGATGGACCGCGACACGGGTCGCCCCCGCGGGTTCGGGTTCGTCGAGTTCAACAACGATGACGAGGCCCGGGCCGCCATCAACGCCCTCAACGGCAAGAACATCGACGGTCGCGACCTCACCGTGAACGAGGCCAAGCCCCGCGAGAACCGCGGCGGAGGCGGCGGTGGCGGCGGCGGTCGTGGCGGCTACGGCGGCGGCGGCGGGCGCGGCGGACGGGGCGGCTGGTAATCCAGACGTCGTTCGAGACATCAACCGTGCCACACACACCGGAGCCATCATGGCCTCCGGGGGGAAACACGACATCGGCCCGCGCGGTTCACACCCCGTCGGCCGGTGAGGACGGCACCGTCTCGCCCATCGATCGCAACGGGCGAGCGGAGCCGGCCGATGGCGTGTTCCTGACACCATTCGTTGACGCGATCGAGAACGAGCCCGCCCAGCGGGCTTCGTTTTTGTTTCGACTGGTCAACCTGCTCGCCGTCGTGGTTCCGTTCATCGGGCTGGTGGCCGCGATCGTTCTGCTGTGGGGCGTCGGTTTCGGCTGGGTTCACCTGTGGCTGCTGGTCGGCGGGTACATGCTCACGGGGCTGGGCGTCACCGTCGGCTACCACCGGCTCTTCACGCACAGGTCGTTCAGGACGAATCGAGCGGTGACTGCGGTCCTCGGCGTGCTCGGCTCGATGGCGGTCGAGGGGCCGATCCTGTCGTGGGTCGCCACGCACAGGCAGCACCACCAGCACAGCGACCGCGATGACGATCCGCACTCGCCGCACGGGCACGGCGAGGGCATCCGCGGGTTTTTCCACGGGCTGCTCCATGCCCACTTCGGCTGGCTCTTTCTGGGGCAGCAAAGCGACCCAGACAGGTATGTGCCCGACCTTCAGGCTGACCCGTTGGTGCGCGGCATCAGCCGACTTTTCGTGCTCTGGGTCGTGCTTGGTCTGGCCATTCCCGCGGGGATCGCGTGGGCCGTGACGGGGGCGTGGACGGGTGCGTTTCTTGGGCTGCTCTGGGGCGGGTTGGTGCGAGTGTTCCTCGTCCACCACGTCACGTGGAGCATCAACTCGGTCTGCCACCTGTGGGGATCGAGGCCGTACCGCACGCACGACCACAGCCGCAACAACCCAATCTTCGGGGTTCTCGGATTCGGAGAGGGGTGGCACAACAACCACCACGCGTTCCCGGCGTCGGCGCGGCATGGGCTGCGGTGGTGGCAGTTCGACCTCAGTTACCTCGTGATCAGGGGGCTGGCGCTGGTCCGGCTGGCCCGGGATGTCCGGGTGCCGCGGCCGGAGCACGTCGCCTCGAAACGGGCGGCGTGAGCGGGCGGGCGATGGGTCGGCGGAGCAATATGATCCGGCGTTCGTGCCCCCGGCGTGGATGGGCTGCGCCGCACGGAGACGGCTCATGCCGAGAGTGACGCGTGCTGCGCTGATTCAGGCCTCGCTCTGCGAGGACGCCGATGCCCCGTTCGATCGGATCAAGCGGTCGATGATCGACCGGCACGTCTCGCTGATCGCCGAGGCGGCCGATCGTGGGGCGCGGGTCGTGTGCCTCCAGGAGTTGTTCAACGGGCCGTACTTCTGCGCCGAGCAGGAGACGAAGTGGTACGACTTCGCCGAGCCGGTGCCGGACGGGCCGACGGTGACCACGATGCGCGGCGTGGCCAAGAAGCACGGTGTCATCCTGATCGTGCCGGTGTACGAGCGGGAGATGGCGGGCCTGTACTACAACTGCGCCGCGGTGATCGACGAGCGGGGGGAGTTTCTCGGCAAGTACCGCAAGAGCCACCTGCCGCACTGCAAGCCGGGGTTCTGGGAGAAGTTCTACTTCGCGCCCGGCAATCTCGGGTACCCGGTCTTCGAGACGAGCGCGGGTCGGATCGGCGTGTACATCTGCTACGACCGGCACTTCCCTGAGGGAGCGCGCATCCTCGGGCTGAGCGGGGCGGAGATCGTCTTCAACCCCAGCGCGACCGTCGCCGGGCTGAGCGAGTACCTGTGGGAGATCGAGCAGCCGTCGATGGCCGTGGCGAACCAGTACTTCGTCGGGGCGATCAACCGCGTGGGGCGCGAGGCGCCGTGGAACATCGGCGAGTTCTACGGGAAGAGTTACTTCTGCGATCCACGGGGGAAGATCGTCGCGCAGGCATCACGCGACAAGGACGAAGTCGTGGTAGCGGACCTGGACCTCGACATGATCGAGGAGGTCCGCGCCACGTGGCAGTGGTTCCGGGACCGCCGCCCCGAGACTTACGGCGGCGTGACGAGCCTGTGACGCGGGCGCGGTGAGGCGGGAGCGAACGGATGGCGTTGCTCATCAAGGGCGGCCGAGTCATCACGGCGAGCGACGACCGCGTCTCGGACGTCTACTGCGAGGGCGAGACGATCACGCGGGTCGAACCGTCGATCGACGTGCGCTCGCTGCCCGCGCACGGGGGCGGGGTCGAGGTCATCGACGCGACGGGCAAGTTGGTGTTTCCGGGGTTCATCGACCCGCACGTTCACATTCACCTGCCGTTCATGGGAACGCACGCGAAGGACGACTACGAGTCAGCGAGCAAGGCCGCGCTCGCGGGCGGGACGACCACGCTGATCGAGATGGTCTGCCCCGGGCCGAAGGACGAGCCTTCGGCGGCCTTCGACGAATGGCGGTCGAAGGCCGAGGGGCGTGCGGCGGTGGACTACTCGTTCCACATGGCCGCGGTGCGGTTCGACGAGCCGGCGCGCCGGCAGTTGCGCGAGATCGTGCGGGCCGGCGTGGCGTCGTTCAAGGTGTTCCTGGCGTACAAGGGCGCGCTGAACCTCGACGACGCGGACCTGTTCGCGCTGATGGCGATGGCGAAGGACCTCGGGGTCATCGTCACGGCGCACTGCGAGAACGCGGAGGCGGTGGCCGCGATGCAGGCCAGGCTGATTGCGGCGGGAAAGACCGGTCCGGAGTGGCACGAGCCTTCGCGTCCAACGATCGTGGAGGCGGAGGGCGTGCGTCGGATCACAACGTTCGCGGAGTTGACGGGCGCGCACGTCTACACGGTGCACACCTCGTGCGAGGAGGCGGTGCGGCAGGCGGTCGAGGCGAGGCTCCGGGGCGTGAGCGTGTGGGTCGAGGCCGTCGTGCCGCACCTCACGCTCGACCGCTCGTTCGCGGAGCGGCCGGACTTCGAGGGCGCGAAGTACGTCATGTCGCCGCCGCTGCGCGAGAAGCGGCATCAGGACTTTCTGTGGAACGCCGTCCGAGGGCGCGACATCGCCGCGATCGGGACCGACCATGCGCCGTTCGATTTCCGCGGCCAGAAGGAGATGGGGCGCGGCGACTTCACGAAGATCCCCAACGGCGTGCCCTCGCTCCAGGAGCGGATGTCGCTCGTCTACACCCACGGCGTCGCGGCCGGGCGCATCGACCTGCACACGTTCGTCGACGCCTGCTCGACGCAGGCCGCCCGCATCTTCGGGATGTACCCGAAGAAGGGCACGATCGCCCCCGGCAGCGACGCGGACCTCGTTGTGTGGGATCCGTCGTGGCGGGGAGTGCTCTCGAAGCGCACGTCGCTGTCGCGGGTGGACTACTGCGCGTTCGAGGGCTGGCCCGTGCACGGCAGGGCGACCGTGGTCACGGTGCGCGGCGAGGTAGAGGCTCGGAACGGCGAGTTCGTGGGCACGATCGGTCGCGGACGGTTCATCCCCCGCGAGCCGACGCACTTCTGACCGGCATGGATCAGTTGCGGGCGAGCCGTTCGCTCTGCTCGGTCACGCGGTCGCCCTCCCAGCCCGAGTCGTCGCTCGCCATGTCGGCATCGTCGGTCCGCGGGGCGATGCCGCGCTCGGCCTGCAGGCGGACGAGTTCGGCGTGCGTCGTGAAGTACCGGAGGGAGTGGCCGCGGAACTCCTCGACGGTCCGAAACCCGTGCCGGGCCATGAACGCCGACAGCCCGTCGCGGAGCGTGTCGATCAGGCCGTAGCCGAACTTCATGACGCCCGTGCAGACCTGCACGGTGTGTGCGCCGGTGAGGATGAACTGTGCGGCGTCCGCGCCGGACTCGACGCCGCCGATGGCGTGGAGTGTGGCGTTGGGGAACTCCGCCTGCCTGGCCGACTGGCCTGCCGCCGGGATGGGCTGCCCGTTGCCGCCGCCGAACATCATGGTGCCGAGTTCCATGACCATCCGCAGGGCGATGGGGCGGATGGCCTTCGAGGAGTACCCGCCGGCGACGGAGTAGCCCTCGACGGTCGGCTCCGGACGGAGCGTGTCGAGGTTGATGCCCATGACGCAGAGGATGGTGTTGATCGCGCTGACGCCGTCGCACCCGGCACGCAGGGCGGCCCTGGCGGGTTCCTCGACGTGCGTGACGTTTGGAGTCATCTTGGCCCAGACGGGAATGCGGGCGACCTCACGCACCCAGCCGCAGACCTCTTCGAGGATGGCGGGATCCTGCCCCATCGCCGAACCCATGCGGCGTTCGGGCAGCCCGTGGGGGCAGGAGAAGTTCAGTTCGAGGGCGTCAACGCCGGTTTCCTGGACGCGCTCGACGATCTCGTGCCAGGCGTCGCGGCGGTACTCCTCCATGACGGAGGCGACGAGGACACGGTCCGGGTAGCGGTCCTTGAGTCGCCGGAAGTCGTCGAGCCAGATGCCGAAGTCGCGGTCGCTGATGAGTTCGATGTTCTCCCATCCGTAAATCTCGCGCGATGAGGCGGCCCGGAGGCGGGCGTAGCGGGGCGCGACGTTCACGATCCGGGTGGCGTCGAGACAGACGGTCTTGGCCACCACCGCACCCCAACCCTCGTCGAAGGCGCGAGCGATGACGTTGGCGTTCGTGCCCGGCGGCCCCGAGGCGATGACGAACGGATTCGGGAGGCGCAGGCCGTGGACGGTGACGCTCAGGTCGGGCATCAGGTCGGTTCCGGTCGTGGCAGGGAAGCCCCGGGCACGGGGAATGGAACTATAGCGCGGCACGCGGTTCGGCCGATCGGAGCCGCTCGTGTGGCGGGGGAGTTGCCGATCCGGTATGCTCCCCGCCGCATGGCGTTCCCGCCCGGAGAGCCTCGATGAGCGGTTCCGAACTTCAACTCCCCCAGTTGCGAGGGATCGGCAAGACTTCGCGGACGGACGCGTGGTGGCTCCAGCCGGGGGCGATCCTGTTGGGTCTGACGGCGTTCATCGTGTACACGACGTGGGCCGCGCTTCAGGGGCAGAACTACTTCTATGACGGCGGGGGGGCGCACTACCTGTCGCCCTTCTACTCGCCGCTGCTGTTCGGGCAGGAGAACGAGCCGCGTGTGTTCGCTGCAACGCACCCGAGTTGGTGGCCGGGGTGGCTGCCGTTCTCTCCGGCGATGCTCATTCTGGTCGGGCCTGCGGGGATGCGGTTCACGTGCTACTACTACCGCGGGGCGTACTACAAGGCCTTCTGGGGCGATCCGCCCGCGTGCGCCGTGGGCGAGCCGGGGTTCCGCGGCAAGCGGTACCGGGGCGAGCGGAAGTTCCCGCTGGTGATGCAGAACGCGCACCGGTACTTCTTCTATCCGGCCGCGGCGTTCGTGGTCGTTCTCGCATTCGACGCGTTCAAGGCGCTGTGGTTCACGCGTGCCGATGGCGCGGGGTCTGAGTTCGGGATCGGCGTGGGGACGATCGTGCTCGCACTGAACGCGGTGCTGCTGGGCGGCTACACGTTCGGCTGCCACTGTGCCCGGCACCTTGTGGGTGGGAGGCGCGACACGCTGTCTGATGCCCCTGTCCGCAAGTCGTGCTATACCTGCGTGAGTTGGTTGAACCGAAAGCACATGGCCTGGGCGTGGGTAAGCCTGGTCTGGGTCGCGTTGACCGACGTCTATGTCCGGCTGCTGTGCGCGGGCGTCATCACGGACCTTCGCATCATCTGATGGGGCTTGAAGACGGGCGGATGCCCGTGGGTTGAACTCTCGCCATGACCGACTACCAGACACACGAGCACGACGTCCTCATCATCGGCGCGGGCGGGGCCGGGCTTCGGGCCGCGATCGAGGCCTCGGCGGCGGGCGTCTCGGTCGGCGTCGTGTGCAAGTCGCTGCTGGGCAAGGCGCACACAGTGATGGCCGAGGGCGGCGTGGCGGCGGCGCTGGCGAACGTGGACGACCGCGACGGCTGGAAAGTCCACTTCGCGGACACGATGCGCGGCGGGCAGTATCTCAACAACTGGGTCATGGCCGAACTGCATGCGAAGGAGGCTCCCGACCGCGTGCGGGAGCTCGAAGCGTGGGGCGCGCTCTTCGACCGGACGAACGACGGGCGCATCCTCCAGCGGAACTTCGGCGGGCACAAGTACCCCAGGCTCGCGCACGTCGGCGACCGGACGGGGCTGGAGATGATCCGAACGCTCCAGGACCACGGCATCCACCGGGGCATCGAGTTCTACATGGAGCACACCGTCACGCGCCTGCTCAAGGACGGCGAGCGCGTCGTCGGTGCGTTCGGCTACGACCGCGAGCGGGGGCGGTTCCGCGTGTTCCGGGCAGGCGCGGTCGTGCTGGCGACGGGCGGCATCGGGCGGGCGTACAAGATCACGAGCAACTCGTGGGAGTACACGGGCGACGGCCACTCGCTCGCGTACCACGCCGGCGCGGACCTGATGGACATGGAGTTCGTCCAGTTCCACCCGACGGGGATGGTCTGGCCGCCGAGCGTGCGCGGAATTCTCGTGACGGAGGGCGTGCGCGGCGAGGGGGGGCGGCTCGTGAACAACCGCGGCGAGCGGTTCATGTTCAACGACATCCCGGACCTCTACAAGAACCAGACCGCGAAGGATGCCGAGGAAGGCTGGCGGTACGTGACGGGCGACAAGAGCGCGAACCGCCCGCCGGAACTGCTGACGCGCGATCACGTCGCTCGGTGCATCGTGCGGGAGATCAAGGCCGGCCGGGGCAGCCCGCACGGGGGCGTCTTCCTCGACATCGCGTGGATCAAAGAGAAGATCCCGAACGCGGCGGAGCACATCCGGAAGAAACTGCCGAGCATGTACCACCAGTTCAAGGAACTGGCGGGGGTGGACATCACGGCCGAGCCGATGGAGGTCGGACCGACGACGCACTACGCCATGGGCGGCGTGCGGGTTGACGGCGTGACGCAGATGTCCACGGTGCCGGGGCTGTTCGCGGCGGGCGAGGTGGCTGCGGGGCTGCACGGGGCGAACCGGCTCGGCGGCAACTCGCTCTCCGACCTGCTCGTCTTCGGCAAGCGGGCGGGAGAGTACGCAGCGGCCTGGGCGAAGGAGCATGCCGCGCCGGCCCTGGACGAGGGGCAGGTGCGCGACGCCGCGGCGGCTGCACTCGCGCCGTTCGACCGGGCGTCGGGCGAGAACCCGTACACGATCCAGCACGACCTGCAGGACATGATGCAGGACAAGGTCGGCATCGTGCGCACGGAGGCGGACATGGCCGCCGCGCTGGATGGGCTGGCGGCCTTGCACCGGCGTGCGGCGAACTCGCGAGTGGAGGGCAACAGGGAGTACAACCCCGGCTGGCACACCGCGCTGGACCTGGAGAGCCTCCTCGCGGTATCGGAGGCCGTGGCTCGGTCCGCGCTGGACCGGCGCGAGAGCCGCGGGGCGCACTTCCGCGAGGATTTTCCGGCCAAGAGCGACGAGTACGCGCGGCACAACACGATCGTGAGCCGGGGGCCGGACGGCTCGATGCGGTTGAGGCGAGAGGCGCTCGCACCTGTACGAGACGACCTGAAGGCCGTCATCGCCGAGAACAACGCCTGACCCCGTTCGGGAGGACACACATGTCTGAATCGGCATCCAACATCCAGGGCAAGAAGATCGCGGCGGGCATCTGCGGCATCCTGCTGGGCGCGCTGGGTATTCACAAGTTTATCTTGGGAAAGACGGTGCCCGGCGTCATCATGCTGCTGGTTTCGGTGCTCACGCTCGGATTCCTGAGCTGGCTCATGGCGATCATCGGGATCATCGAAGGCATCATCTACCTGACGAAGACCGACGAGGACTTCTACAACACCTACGTCGTCGGCAAGAAGAACTGGTTCTGAACGGGGCGACCCCATCACGAGACACCTATGCCCAGAGCGACTTTCCGCATCACGCGAGGCCGGGGCGAGTCCGCGGCGTTCGAGGACTACACGACGGAGGTGTCCGAGGGCATGGTCGTCCTCGACGCCGTGCACCAGGTGCAGGCGGAGTCCGCACCGGACCTGGCGTGCCGGTGGAACTGCAAGGCGGGCAAGTGCGGGTCGTGCTCGGCGGAGATCAACGGCAGGCCGCGGCTGATGTGCATGACGCGGCTGAGCGACCTCGACCTCTCGATGCCGGTCATCATCGAGCCGCTGCGGGCGTTCCCGCACGTGAAGGACCTCGTGACCGACGTCTCCTGGAACTACCGCGTCAAGCAGCGCATCAAGCCCTTCAAGCCGCGCAGGCCCGACGCCCCGGACGGCACGTGGCGGATGCAGCAGTCGGACGTGGACCGCGTGCAGGAGTTCCGCAAGTGCATCGAGTGCTTCCTGTGCCAGGACGTCTGCCACGTGCTGCGGGACCACCACAAGCACGAGGAGTTCGCCGGCCCGCGGCACTTTGTGTACGCGGCCGCGCTGGAGATGCACCCGCTGGACGTGGAGAACCGGGTGAGCGATCTTCGGGGCAAGGACGGCATCGGGTACTGCAATATCACGAAGTGCTGCACGAAGGTGTGCCCGGAGCACATCACGATCACGGACAACGCCATCATCCCGCTCAAGGAGCGGGTGGTGGACGAGTTCTACGATCCCCTGACCCGGCTGTTCCGCATCTTCCGGCCGCGCAAGCCGGAAGCGGGTTCGTGACGGCTCCGCCGGCCGACGGAGGCGACGATGGCTGAACTGAAGCCGATCTCGAAGGAGTCCGTGTCGCGGGCGATCGCGAAGGCGGAGCGGTACCGGCTGCTGAACGAGCCGCGCGAGGCCGAGAGCATCTGCCGGGACGTGCTGGCGGTTGACCCGGGCAACCATGACGCCGCAGTCTGCCTGATCCTTGCGCTGACGGACCTGTTCCACGTCTTCGAGATCAAGCCCGAGGACGTGCGCCCGCTGCTGGCGCGTCTGCCGAGTGAGTACGAGCGGGCGTACTACGCCGGCGTGATCGATGAGCGGTGGGCGAAGGCTCTCCTGCTGGGCGGGTATCAGCCTGAGGTCGCGTTCGGCTTCTTCCGACTGGCGATGGACCACTATGACGCCGCTGAAGCGATCGCGCCGGAGGGGAACGACGATGCCGTGCTGCGCTGGAACGCGTGCGTGCGGATCATTGATCGGTACGGTCTGACCGGGCCTGACGCCTCCGCGCCGGGCGAGTTCGACGCGTTCGACGACGACGTGCCCGTGCGATAATGGCGCTACCGCCTCCCGCATCCCGCCCGATGGTCTCGTGGCGCGAAGCGCTGCGAGTCTGGACGATGGTCGGTTTGCAGAGTTTCGGCGGCCCGGCGGGGCAGATCGCGGTCATGCACCGCATTCTCGTTGACGAGAAGCGTTGGATCAGCGAACGGCGGTTCCTGCACGCGCTGAACTACTGCATGCTCCTGCCCGGCCCCGAGGCGATGCAACTGGCGACGTACGTGGGCTGGCTCATGCACCGGACGGCGGGTGGGCTGCTTGCGGGAACGCTCTTCGTGCTTCCCGGCTTCCTGTCGATCCTCGTGCTCAGCCTGGCCTACGCCGCGTTCCAGGACTCGTGGGCGATGGAAACGCTGTTCTTCGGCGTGAAGGCGGGCGTGCTCGCCATCGTGGTGCAGGCGGTGCTGCGGATCGGCCGGCGCGTGCTCAGGAACTGGGTGATGGTCGCCATTGCTGCCGGCGCGTTTGTGGGAATCCACCTGCTCCGCCTGCCGTTTCCGGTCATCGTGGTCGGGGCGGGCGTTGTGGGTCTCGTTGGCGGTCGCTTCGCGCCGGGTTCGTTCAGCGTCGTTGGCGGGCACGGCGCAAACGATGACGCGGAGTCTGGTCTGCTCGACACCGCGCTCGGAGACAGTTCGCTGGACCACACGCGCCCAAGCCCGGCCCGGGCGATTCGCACCGCCATCGTCTGGGGGGCGATCTGGCTTGCGCCCGTCGGCGCGCTCGCGGCCTGGCTCGGACGAGCGAGCGTGTACACGCAGGAGGCCGTCTTCTTCAGCAAGGCCGCGGTGGTGACGTTCGGTGGGGCATACTCGGTGCTCGCGTACGTCGCGCAGCAGGCGGTCGAGCGGTTCGGCTGGCTGGCGCCGGGCGAGATGCTCGACGGGCTGGGCATGGCGGAAACGACGCCCGGGCCGCTCATTCAGGTCGTGCAGTTCGTTGGGTTCATGGGCGCGTTCCGCGAGTCGGGCGGGCTGCACCCGTTGGTCGCGGGATCGCTCGCCTCGGTGCTGGTGACGTGGGTGACGTTTGTGCCGTGCTTCCTGTGGATCTTCCTCGGCGCGCCCTACGTCGAGGCATTGCGCGGGCGGGAGACGCTCACCGCCGGGCTGTCGGCGATTACGGCAGCGATCGTCGGCGTGATCCTCAACCTCGCGGTCTGGTTCGGCCTGCACACCCTCTTCCACGAGACGTTCACGGTGGCATGGGGGCCGGGGCGGGTGTTGCTCCCACGACCGGGATCGGTTGACTGGGCCTCGCTGGTGGTCGTGGGCGCGGCGTTCGCGCTCGTGTTCGGCGCGAAATGGGGGACGCTGCGCGTGCTCGCCTGCGCCGTCGCGCTTGGCTTCGGATTGCGTGCCGTGCTCTGAGGACGCGTGGCTGTCAGGACTTGGGACGATCCGAGGCGCGATAGCGGTACACGCGGACGTTCTCCAGCGTGACCAGCCCCTCGCTCACCATCTGGTCCAGGTGGGGCAGCAGCGTCTCGATCTTCTCCCGGCTGTCCACGATCTCGATGACCATCGGGAGGTCCTCGGAGAGTCGGAGAATCTTGGTCGTGTGGAGGCGTGAGTTCGCGCCGAATCCCATCGGGCCGCGGAGGACTGTCGCGCCGGCGAGGTGGAGTTCGCGTGCCTTCAGCACGATGGCCTCGTAGAGGGGTTTGCCTTGCCATCGGTCGCTCTCGCCGATGAAGATGCGCAGCAGGACGCCCGACTCCGGGATGGTCATGGCTATACCCCGTAGATTCGATGGGCGGCTCTCATGCCTGCCCAGACGGCGAGCAGTCCGAGGCCGTTGCTCAGGAGGAGGTTGAGGGCGACGAACAGCCACTGCCGGTCCGCGGCGAGGGCGAGCGTCTCCTTGCCGAAGGTGGAGAAGGTGGTGAAACCTCCCAACAGGCCGACGATGAGCGCGAGGCGGTACTCCTCGCGGATCAGCACCGGACCCGCGAAGGCGGCGGCGCAGAAGCCGACGAGCAGGCATCCGATAGCGTTCACGGCGAGCGTGCCGGTCGGAAAGGACGAGCCGGACATTCCCTGGACCCATCCGGCCAAGCCGTAGCGAAGAACCCCACCGAGTCCGGCCCCGAGGAAGATAAGCGCGATCTTGATCATCGGGTTCGCTGCCGCCACCCTGCCTCGGCGTTGAGGGCATTGTACCGGACCCAGTCCTGGACCTGTTGTGGGGTCGGCTCGGCGGCTCTCCACGCGGCCCAGTACAGCCCCGCGAGCGTCATCGCGCCGTCGGCCAAGCGCTCGGCGATGAACTGTCGGCCTGCGTCTTCCCGCAGAGCGCCGGACTTCTCCATGGTGTAGAGCGGCTCGACCGCGGCGTGGCTGCGCTCGATGTGGGCGATCGTGGCGTCCCACACGCCGGTCGCTTCGATGCGTGGGAGATCGCCGAGGAACGGTCGCAGGCCCTCGACGTTCAGGGCGTGCCACTCGACGATGTCGCCGTCGATGTAGCGGTGAAACGCGTACTCCGTCGTGTAGTTGCGCGGGTTGGGTCCGACCCAGCCGTGGTGGTGGATCGTGGTGTGGAGCGGCTGGGCGGCATCGCCGACGAAGTGGCTCAACTGGCCCATGTGGTAGACGGCGTTGGCGCGGGCCGCGGCGAGTTGGTGAGCGCGGTTGGGGTCGTCCAGGCTTTCGAGGATGCGAACCGTGCTGAAACTGGAGACGAGTTTGGCGTAGTGCTCGGCGATCGCGTAGGGGAGGAAGCCGACCTTGCCGACGTCGGGGCCGGTCACGCCGCGGCGTTCGCCCTCGGGGCGTGCTCGGCCGATGGCGAGGACGAAGTCGTAGCGCAGCGAGGGGAGTGTTCTGAGCGTGAGGCCGGCGTCGGTCAGAAGTTCGGCGTCGAGGTAGTGGTCCGGGCCGTTCTCGTGCTCGAGGGCGGGGAGGCGCGTGCCTCGCCAGCGGTCCGGCTCGTTCGACTGGTAGGCGACCTGCGCGGCGATGGCGGGGTCGCGCACCCAGGCGGGCATCTCGTCGGGCAGAAGGGAGATCGCGCTGTGCGTGATCGTGCGGTGGCCGGGCGCGCTCCATCCGAGCGCAGCCGACGCGATGCAGGCCAGCACGGGAGTGACCACTCGGCGATTCATCCGTTCGTCTCCTGTCCCTGCCCGACTCGGCCGGGCATAGACGATATGGGCGTGATCCGGGACAGTCTTCGCGGGTCACTCCCCGAGGGCACGGAGCACAACGGTGGCGTACGCACCGCGGGGCAGATCAAACGAAACCGAAACATGGAGGCGTCCCGGGGTGAGTTCGTCGGGTTCGGCTCGGGACAGTTCGAACTCGGCGGCATCCACAAAGAGCGGTCGCGGCGCCTCGCCGAAGAACGGGCGTCGAAGCCCTGGGATGCGCAGGTCGTCGAGTGTCAGTCCTTGCTCGGAGAGGACAGTCGATACGGCGTCCGCCCACGGGTCTTCGAGCCGGGTGCGCCGAGAGAGCAGGGGCAGCACGAGCGTGCGCCAACGCTCGCTCACTGCCGCCGCGACGGGGAAGAGCATCTCGCCGAAGGGGTCGTCCGACCGGAGGAGGCGGGGGCCTCGGATGCGATTCTCGTTTCCGGTCTCCGCGGGTGGCGTGTCGTCGGCGATGCGCCGCGCGAGCAGCCGGGCGGCCTCGTTCCAGAGGTGCGACTGGTACGCCTCGACGCTCATGGCCTGGGTGAAGTAGGGGAGCGCGGCGAAGGCGTCGCGGAATGAGCCTCCCGAGGCGAGAGTCTCGAACGCGGCCCGCTCAGGGCAGCGGGGGAGTTGGGCCACGAGGTCGTCCCATTTGCCCCAGGCGGTCGCGCAGGCTCGTGTGATGCGCCTCGTGCGTCCGGCGTCCTTGCGCGAGGGCGTGCCGACGGCGAGGCGGAGGGCCTGCTCGAACTCGCCTCGGATGAGGTGGCGCGCGACCCACCCCTGCCCGTGCCGGGCTGAGCCGAAGCGCTGGTCGCCGAAGTAGTTGATGACGAGCAGGGAGTCCGGCCTGTCGCGTCGGCGCAGCGCACCGGCCCTTCGCTCCATCGTGCGCACGCGCTCGCGGGTGAGGTCGCGGACGACGATCGAAAAGCGATTGCCGGTGATGCACTCGGCGGATACGGGCTGCCCCGAGAATCCGAGGAGTTCGGCAGACCAGCCGCGGCCATCGACGCGCTCCGGGCGCCTTGTAGCGCCATCGGGCACGGAGACGAGTTGGCGTGTCTCGGCGTGCTTGTCCTTCAGGCCGGCGTAGGCGACCTGGCCCTGCCGAACGCCCAGTTCGCGGGCCAGGAACGCGGCGGCGTCGGGCGTGGCGATCGAGGTCTTCGCGAGGGTGTACACGGCGTACTGCGCGTCGCGGCCGGGCCGGTCGCGGAGCGAATCGAGAAAGCCGGGAGCGGGCTTCTCCTCGACTCGGAAGTCCGACGGCTGGCGGCGGATCGTCATCGGGTCGCCTCAGGAAAGCCGCTGGAGTCGTGCGTATTCGAGGATGAGCGTCTTGTCGCCGACCTGTCCGAAGCGGACCCGCACGCGGACGCTCGTCCCGCCGTCGAGGCTGAGGACCGTGCCGACGCCGAACTGCGGGTGGCGGACGCGACAGCCCGGCGGGAAAGCCTCCTTCGCCTGGGCGAGCCTGCCTCGGGAGGTCGATGCTGTTGAGGCGGGATGGTGGGTCGGAGGGTCGTGATCGAGGTTGTCGTCGTGCTCGTGGGCTTCGGCGAGTTCGACGACCCGGATGTGGGCGGTGTCGATCTCGTCGAGGAAGCGGCTGGGGATGGTGCGTTCGGTTCGGCCGCGGAGCGTTCGTGTTCGCGCGCTCGTGATCTGGAGTCGTCGCATGGCCCTGGTCATGCCGACGAAGAAGAGGCGGCGCTCCTCCTCGAGGTCGGACTCTGACTCCCAGGCGCGAGCGTGCGGCAGGCAGCCCTCTTCGAGGCCGATGATGGCGATGGCGGGGTATTCGAGTCCTTTGGCCGCGTGGAGTGTCATGAGCGTGACCGCGCCCTGTGCCGGGTCGACGGCGTCGGCGTCCGCGACGAGGGAGACCCGCTCGAGGTAGGCCCGGAGCAGGGCGAGCAGCGGGGGAGCCGAGGCCTTCTCGCCGTCGGTGGCGGCCTGCGGGCCGGGGAAGGTCGTCGGGTCGGCTTCGGGGTCGTAATCGGCCTCGAAGTCGGCGGCGGAGGATACAACCTCGGCGAGATTGTCGAGGCGCTCGCGGTCGGTTTCGGTGCCGCTCTCGGCCTGTTTGACGTACATCGCTTCGAGACCGGACTCCTTGATGACACGCTCGACGAGTTCGCTGAGCGAGCCGGCGACGGTCTGGCCGAGGAAGGTGCCGCCGCCGGTCCAGCCGTCGAGGGTGGCAACGAATCTGCGGAGGGCAGCGTTCGCTCGCGTCGAGAGGCCCGGGATCGAGTCCGAGCGGCGGATGGCGTCGATGAGGGAAATGCCGGCGCGGGCGGCCTGGGCCTCGACCGCGGCCAGCGTCGCGCCGCCGATGCCGCGTGTCGGCACGTTCACGATACGACTGAGCGAAACGTCGTCGGCCGGGTTCGCGACGACGCGCAGGTAGGCGAGCGAGTGCTTGACCTCCTCGCGCTGGTAGAACGCCGTGCCGCGGGCGACGACGTAGGGAGCGGCGGCGGCGCGGAGCGTGTCCTCGAGCACGCGGGAGAGGGCGTTTGTGCGGTAGAGCACGGCCATGTCGCGCCAGGCGAGGCCTTCCTCGCGCAGCCGACGGAACCAGTCCACGACGAGGTTCGCCTCGTCGTGCTCGTCCTCGCAGAAGGCGACGGTGACCGGCTCGCCGCCCGGCCTGGAGGTGAAGAGGTCCTTGGGCTTGCGCATGCGGTTGCGTCGGATGACGGAGTCCGCGGCCCCGAGGATTGGCGCGGTGGAGCGGAAGTTCTCGCCGAGCATGATGACGGCGGCGTCGGGGTAGTGCTCCTCGAACTCGAGGATGTTGGTGATGTCCGCGCCCCGCCACGAGTAGATCGATTGATCTGGATCTCCCACGACGCAGACGTTCGGTCGAGCGCCGCCGTCGCTCCCACCCGCGAGCAGCGAGGCGATCACGAACTGCGCGTGGTTCGTGTCCTGGTACTCGTCGATGAGCAGGTACTGCCAGCGGGCGCGGCAGTCTTCGCGGACGGCCTTCGAGCGGGTGAGCATGATCGCGGTGAGGAGCAGCAGGTCGTCGAAATCGACGGCGTTCGCAGCCCTGAGCGCCTTCTCGTAGGCCTTGTAGACCTTTGCCGTAGTCTTTGCGGCGAAGTCGCCCGCTTCGGCGGCAAAGGCGTCCGCGGTCTGGAGGCGGTTCTTGGCCCGGCCGATCGCGGCGAGCATCGCGGCCGGAGACCAGTTCGTGGTCGAGAGGTTGATCGACGCGATGACCTTCTTCACCAGCGCGTTCTGGTCGGCGGCGTCGTAGATGGTGAAATCGGGGCCGATGCCGAGTTCGACGCCCTCTGTCCGTGCCGTCTCGGCGTAGCGGCGCAGCAGGCGGGCGCAGAGAGCGTGGAAGGTCGTGACCGTCAGGCCGCGGACGCGCCGGGCGGCGGGGCCTTCGGTGTCGCCCGTGGGGTTGAGCATGGCGAGGACGCGTTCTCGCATTTCGCCCGCGGCCCGGTTGGTGAAGGTCAGGGCGAGGATCGACCACGCCGGCACGCCGCACCTGACCAGATAGGCGATCCGGCGTGTGATCACCCGCGTCTTGCCCGACCCGGCCGCCGCCAGCACGAGGAGCGGCCCCTCGGTGGTCGTGACGGCTCGGCGCTGCGGCTCGGTGAGGTCGGTCAGGAGGTGGTCGAGTTCGTGGGCTTCGGCGTGTCGGCCCGCATCCGTTCGGGTCATCGTCGCTCCTTGGTGCGTGAGCGTAGCGGTCGTGGGGCGTACTCACACACCGGCCGAGTGCCGAACGGACGGGTGCGTCAGGAGAACCCCCCAAGCCCGACCCTCGTATGGCCGATGGCAGGGATGCCGCGAGGCGGAGCCTCGAGGATGCCTCATTGACAGGGCGCGGCGGCGGATTTACGGTTCCCCCGCGTGTGAGGGGGATGGAAGGGCACGGCAGCCGAACGGATGAGCCAGGCGCACCGAGAACCAGACCTGACCGAGAGCAGGACCGCTGGGCGGCCCGGTGACACCAAGCCCGTTGCCCCCCCTGCCGACGTCGCGGCCTCGTCGCACGACACCGATACGCCGCAGGATCTCGCGAAGGGCGGCACGAACGTTGACACACTGGTCGGTCGGCTCGTGGTTGAGCAAGGCCTGGCGACGCCCGAGGAGGTCCAGACCTGTCTGGAGTTGTCGCGGCGTGCGAGGGAAGTCGAGGCGAATCAGCGGTCGCTCGTCGAACTGCTGGTGGACAACGAGTACGTCACTCGGCGGCAGGTGTCCCGCCTGCGTCAGATCATCGAGGCCGAGCGTTCGGGCCAGCAGATTCCGGGGTACAAACTCCTCGGCAAACTGGGGGCCGGGGCGATGGCGACGGTCTACAAGGCGAAGCAACTGAGCCTCGACCGCATGGTCGCGATCAAGGTGCTGCCGCGGAAATACTCGGCGAACCCGCAGTTTATCGAGCGGTTCTACGCAGAGGGGCGTGCCGCGGCCCAGTTGAACCACCCGAACATCGTGCAGGCATTCGACGTCGGCAAGGCGGGCGAGCACCACTACTTCGTGATGGAGTACGTGGACGGGCGCACGGTCTACGACGACATCACGAAGCACCGGAGGTTCAGCGAAGCGGAGGCGCTGGACGTGGTGATCCAGGTTGCCGAGGCGCTGGAGCACGCGCACTCGAAGGGCCTGATCCACCGCGACGTGAAGCCGAAGAACGTGATGCTGACGAAGGAAGGGGTCGCCAAACTGGCGGACATGGGCCTGGCCCGTGCGATCACGGACAAGGAGGCGGCGGAGGCGGAGGCGGGCAAGGCCTTTGGCACGCCGTACTACATCTCGCCGGAGCAGATTCGGGGCGAGAAGAACATCGGCCCGCCGGCGGATATCTACTCGCTGGGGGCGACGCTGTACCACATGGTGACGGGGTCGGTGCCTTTCGACGGGAAGAACCCGTCGGCGGTGATGCACAAGCACCTGAAGGCGGACCTGGTCCCCCCGGACCACGTCAACCCGAAACTGGGGGCGGGGATCAGCGAGGTCATCGAGATGATGATGGCCAAGGACCCCCGCCGGCGCTATCCGAACTGCACGGACCTGCTCATCGACCTGCGGGCGATCCGCAAGGGGGAGACGCCGACGATCGCCCACAAGGACGTGCTGCCGGCGGAGGCCGTGGCGAGCCTTGCGGCGGCGGAGGCGGCGGCGCCGGCCGAGATCGCGGTGGACTCGACGGTTTCGGGGGCGGGATCGGTGTTCAAGGAGCCGCTGTTTATCGTCATGTGCGTGATCGCGGTGATCAGCATCACGTTCAATGTGGTCCTGCTGGCTCTTCGCGGATGAGGCCGGATTGGGCTTGCCTTGCGGGTCGGTCCCGTGTTAGGCTTGGGGACCGCCCGCCGGGACAGGCCCGGTGGGGCGGGGTTCAGGGGTTTCGGAGGCGCTGCGCGGTGATGAAAACGGCACAGACGATCGCGCCCGGCGCTTCCGCCCGTGGGCGGCGTTCGGCGGCGCGGTCATGACGCAGCCCCCCGCCCCCACACGACGTTCACACCACCTTGATCGCGGGGAGCGTTCCCCGCGGTTCACCGTTGCATCGCGCGGGCCTGTCGTCCGCCAGACCAGGAGTGCATGACATCAGAGGGCGAAGATTCTACAGAGACGCCGGGCCGGTCCGACGCATCCGCGTCAATCACCTGATCCGCATCAGCCCGGTTCGGCTGGTCGGCCCGGACAACGAGCAGATCGGCGTTGTCGAGACGCCGGAGGCGATCCGCATGGCGCAGGAGCAGGGGCTGGACCTCGTCGAGGTCGTGCCCGACTCGCGCCCGCCGGTCTGCAAGATCATGGACTACGGCAAGTACAAGTACGAACTCTCGAAGAAGGAAACCAAGAGTTCGTCGAAAGGCTCGGAACTCAAGGAGATCCGTCTGGGCCGATCGGTGAAGATCGATCCTCACGACGTCCAGATCCGCGTCGATCAGGCGCGGCGTTTCCTGCTCGAAGGGCACAAGGTGCAGATCACGCAGCGATTCCGGGGGCGTGAGATGATGCACAAGGAACTGGGGATCGATCGGCTGCGGGGCATCTGCGACGATCTTGCCGACGTGGCCAAGGTTGAGTCCGAGCCTCGCTGGGCGGGGAGGCAGGCGAGCATCATCCTCGCGCCGGACAAGCCGAAGGTCGAGGCGATCAAGCGGAAACTGGAGCGAGAGAAGCAGGCCCGCGAGCAGGCCGGCAAGCCTGCCGAGCCCGCCGAGGGAGCCCGCGTTGCCGAGGACCTCGCCGAGCCGAAGGACAAGGGCGGGAAGAAGAAAGGCCCGAAGGACCAGCGCGCCCGCAACCCGATCGACGAGGAACTGGACTCACTGCTGGGCGGCTGATCCCGGCGCGATGCCTTGGTGTCCTTTGCTCTGGCCCCGTTCTGAAGATCAGTCGTGCCGCAGGGCGACGATGGGGTCCTGCTTTGCGGCTTGTCGCGCCGGGTAGATTCCGAACACCAGGCCGGTGATGGTCGCGACGATGAAGGCGACGGCGATGGACCAGCCCGTGACCTGGGTGTGGAGTTGGGCGTCGGACTTGAACAGTTCGAGGATGAACGGTCCCGCGTAGCCCAGCAGCACGCTCGCCCCCACGCCGAGGGCGACGCCGATCACGCCGCCGATGCCGGAGAGCACGCCCGTCTCGACGACGAACTGCGAGATGATGTCGAATCGCTTGGCGCCGACGGCCCTGCGTATGCCGATCTCGCGTGTTCGCTCCTGGACGGTGGCGAGCATGATGTTCATGATGCCGATGCCGCCGACGAGGAGCGAGATTCCCGCGACCATGCCGAGCACGACCTGCCAGGTGAGTGCGGTTCGCTTGGCCTGCTCGAGGAGTTCGTAGGGAACGATGATCGAGACGTCGGTCAGGTCCGGGTGTCGGACGGCCATAAGGCGGTGGAGTCTGGCGGCGTCGGTCAGCACGGTGTCCCGGTTCTGGGAAACGATGTAGACCTCGGAGACCTGCACTTCGTTGCCGGTGAACGAGCCTGCCGAGCGTCGCAGGACGAGGTCGCCGAAGACGTCGTTTGCGGTGGTGACGGGGATGTGGACGTCGTGGTTCATGTCGCGGCCGACGAGTTTGGCGCCAGCGCCGCCGGCGAGGCCTACGGGAGCGAGCACGCCGACCACGGTGAACGCCTTGTCGTCGATGTTGATGGTGAGGCCGATGGGGTCTTCGTATGGGAAGAGGGCGCGGGCGACCTCCTTGCCGATGACGGCGACCATCGCACCCTCGTCGATGTCGCGCTGTGTGAGGAAGCGGCCCCGGGCGATGCGCAGGCCCGCCGCGCCGAGCAGTTCCGGCGTGCTGCCGAAGGCCTGGCTGGTGCGGACGCGGTCAGCGCGGAGCACCTGTCCGCCGACTTCCTTGAGGGCGACAATGCTCTCGGCGTTGGGGAAGTTCTCGCGGAGGACGTTCAGGTCGTCGCGCGTCAGGCCGTAGCGGCTGATCATGCCGGTCTGCTGGCCGCCCTGCTGGGTGATCGAGTCGGCGGGCCGCTCCGAGCGGATGATGAGATTGCGCGCGCCCAGTTGCTCCAGTTGCAGGAGGGCCTCCTGCTTCGAGCCTTCGCCGATCGAGACCATGATGATGACGGCCGCCACGCCGAGGATGATGCCCAGCGCGGTGAGGAACGAGCGGAGCATGTGCAGCCGGAGGTTGCGCAGACCGAGGCGGAAGGTCTCGAGGAAGTAGCTCACGGCGGTTTTCCCGGGGTCCGAGGCCGCCCGTCCGCACGCGTCGGTGATGCGGGTGGGGCAGTGGGCCGATAGTCTAGGTCCCGGAGACGTACCGATGAGCGTCGTGCAGGTTGGCGCGGAAACCGAGACCGATCGCGGATGGTCGTACGAAGTGCGCATCGCCGCTCCCGGCGGCGCGTTCACTCGCCATGAAGTCACGATTGCCTGGGTGGACCACGACTACTGGTGCGGCGGGACACGCCCGCCGAGCGAGGTCATCGAGCGGCTGATGACGCTTGTGGTGGGGAGGCTGGCGACCCGCCTGCCGACGCGGTTCGACGCGGCAACAGCGAGGCGGTGGATGCCGGACCTTGACGCGGAGATGATGCAGGCGCTCGCGCCGAGCGAGTAAGCCGCTGGTGGTCGGTGGTCGCCTCGCCCGCGGTCACCGGCCATTGGCGAGACGGTGTTTGAACTCGCTGACCGCCCGTCGGACCCTCGCGGGAGCGGTTCCTCCGGGCACGTCGCGCTTCGCGAGCGTCGCGTCGAGGGTCAGCCGTGCGTAAAGGTCGTTGCCCGCCGCGGGGGCGTGCAGTTGCACGGCGTCGAGCGGCAGGTCCTCGAGAGCGCACCGGCGTGCGATCGCTTCGCGGACGAGCCGGCCTGTCTGCTCGTGCGCGTCCCGGAAGGGCACGCCTCTTTCGACAAGGTAGTCGGCGAGTTCGGTCGCGTTCGCGAGTCCACCGACCGCCGCAATCCGGCATCGGTCGCGGTCAAAGCGGCATCCGGCCACGACCCGTTCGGCGAGATTGAGGCAGAGAGACAGTTGATCCATCGCGTCGAAGAGCGGCACCTTGTCTTCCTGCAGGTCCTTGTTGTACGCGAAGGGCAGGCCCTTGAGCGTCGTGAGGAAGCCCGCGTGCACGCCGATGATCCGGCCGGCCTTGCCGCGAAGGAGTTCGCAACCGTCCGGGTTCTTCTTCTGCGGCATGATGGACGAGCCGCTGGTCACCGCGTCGTCCATCTCGACGAGTCCGAACTCGCTGGAGGAGTAGAGGATCAACTCCTCGCCGAGCCGCGACAGGTGCACGGCGCAGAGGGCCGCGGTCGAGAGAGATTCGGCGACGAAGTCGCGGTCGGCGACGGTGTCCATGCTGTTGGCGGTCGGGCCGTCGAATCCGAGTTCGCGGGCGAGCGTCTCGCGGTCGATCGGATAGGCCGTCCCCGCGAGGGCGGCCGCGCCGAGCGGGCAGAGATTGGCGCGCCTGCGAGCATCCGCAAATCGACCGGCGTCTCGGTCGAACGATTCGGTGTGGGCGAGCGCCCAGTGGGCGAGCAGCACCGGCTGGGCGCGCTGGAGGTGGGTGTAGCCCGGGAACGGCGTCTCGATCTCGCGCTCGGCGAGCGTGATGAACGCGCGCTGCATCGCCCGCAACTCCGCGGTGCGTTCGTCGATCGCCTCTCGCACCCACAGCCGCAGGTCGGTCGCCACCTGGTCGTTGCGGCTGCGGCCGGTGTGCAGTTTCTTGCCGAGCGGGCCGAGCATCGCAACGAGGCGCTGTTCGACCCAGGTGTGGACGTCCTCCGCGCCCGAGTCGGACGGGGCGTCCGGGGTCTGGCGGACCTCGTCTTCCAGGTCCGTCAAGGCTTGCTCCAGCCTGCCGACCTCGTCCGCGGTCAGCACGCCGGCCCGCCCGAGCGCCCGCGCCCAAGCCTTCGAGCCGGCGATGTCCTGGCGAGCGAGCCGCCAGTCGAAGGCCAAGGAGTCGTTGATGGCCCGGAAGACGGCATCCGGCCCGCCGGCAAACCGGCCGCCCCAGAGGGAGTGTGAAGGCTGTGTCATGCCGTCGAGTGTACGCCGTCAGCCAAGTTGGATCGGTGCGGACACCACGACTCGCCCGTGGCGGCCTGGTGTCCATGAGTGTGTTGTTACACTGTCGGCATGGCGGAGGACAATCGGAATCCGACCGAGCCTGCCGAGAGCATCAGGCCGTCGCAGGAGCTCCTCGACGCGGTCTACGAGCAACTTCGGGCCATCGCGCAGCGTGCGATGGCGGCCGAGGGATCCAGCCACACGCTGCAGGCCACGGCCCTTGTCCATGAGGCCTTCCTGCGTCTGTCCGAGGGGCGTCAGAAGCCCTGGGCAAATGAGGCCCACTTCTTCGTCGCGGCCGCGGAGGCCATGCGGCGGATTCTGCTCGACCATGCCAAGTCGAAGGGACGGGTGAAGCGGGGGGGAGGCCGAATGAGGGTGCCCTTGGACGTGACGGGCGTTGCCGATCTGGCATCCGGGGACGATCCTGACCGAATCGAGGCGTTCGAGCGGGTCTTCCGTCGCTTTGAGCACGAGTCGCCCGACGCGGCGGAGGTTGTGCGGCTTCGTTTCTACGCGGGACTGAGTGTGGAACAGACAGCGGCATCACTCGGCGTATCCACGCGAACGGTCAACAGGCACTGGACGTACGGCCGCGCGTGGCTCGCGCGTGAACTGCAACGGGAGTCGGACGCCCCGAACCTCTCGGAAGGACGACCCACGTGAGCAAGGACCGGGTTCGGCGAGTCTTCGAGGCGGCCGCGGAGTTGCCCGCGGAGGAGCGACCGGGTTTCATCGAACGCGAGTGTGCCGGCGATCCTGGGTTGCAGACCGAGGTCGAGTCGTTGCTTTCCGCTCATGAAGCGGCGGACGAGTTTCTCATCGCGCCAACTGCCCGTCCCGACGATGCCCCGACCCGTGACGGCCCGGGGGACATGTCATCCGTCGCCATGCAGGAGTCTCCCGGCGACCTCATCGGCCGCTACAAGTTATTGCAGGTGATCGGTGAGGGCGGGT
>DAOMNQ010000017.1:0-10924 GCA_035443945.1 Phycisphaerales bacterium
GACCGGGACACTCCCGCCCATGCCGCAGGCCGTGGAAGACGGCTGAAGAGTTACGCGGCGGGGTGATGGGCTGTAACTCCTTGGAGCGACAATCTTTGCGGGGAGCGACGTCGGTGCCGCCTCCGAGCAGATGGTTGGTGTGGCGCCGCAAGCAACGCCATGGAGACCACGACGTTCCGGGCATCGGTTGGCGGCTGGGATGCCGCTCGCCGTCAATCGGCACACGCCGGTCCGGCTCAGCAGCCCGATCCTCTCCGGTCTGTCTGTCGGCGGCGAGTGGCGTCCGTCGTCGCCGGCGTTGGCGGCGACTCTCACGAGTTTGTATCCATCCCCCATGCCGGGCAGTGGTTCGAGTTCGCGCGTGACTTGGTGGACGCGGTGCTGCCGCTGCGGCGACGCACCTCCGCGGGAAGCCGCACAACGGGCCATCCGGCTCGAGGGCACAAGTATCCCGGACCGGACAGGATCGCCCAATCTGCCTGGATGTCGGCGGTCCGCCTGCCGACCGCCGTTCCACAGGGGTGTTGACGCCCCCCCGCGACGTGATATCGTTCCGTTCACCCCCGCCCCTCGTGCACCCCGCGAGCGGCGACCGGGCAGGTAGCTCAGTTGGTAGAGCACCGCACTGAAAATGCGGGTGTCGCCGGTTCAAGTCCGGCCCTGCCCATTGCAGAGTCCCGCTGTGTGTCGCTGCAAACTCCTGCGATGCAGGCACTTGGGGACGAAGGCTCCGCCTCGCCCTTGAGCGGCGATGCGAGGCTCTGCGCGTCGCTGACACAGCCTCGCACGCCCTGCCGCAGCGCACTGTGCAGCGCGCGACACTGAAGACCTACCGAGCCAGTCGCGGTTCTTGCCCACTCTTTGGCATCGACGTTGAAGTCGTTTGCCGAGTTGACCCCGCGCCCCCAGCCACGCGGGCTCCGCGTAGGTGCCGTGGGTGGGAGCAAAGTCCGCCTTCGGGGGTGTTGGTCGCGTCCGGGGAGGACGATAGACTGATAGGTGATGCTCCGATGGCTGGTCATCTCGGCGCTCGTGCTCGTGGGCCTGACCCCGGCGTTGGGCGTCCTTCGCGGACTGCCGGCGGTTCATGGGAACTGCGACGGGGACTCGGCCTGCCACGAGATCGTCGTCCAGGTGTCGTGCTGCGGAGAGCGGATCGAGACGGCGTACTGCCTTCGGAGCGAGGGGCCGTGCCGATGCGTGACGGCGCCGAAGCGCGAGCCTGCGAAGCCCACTCCCGCGCCGAGGCCCGCGCCGGAGCGCGACCAGATCACGGCTGTGCCGTCGCAACGAACCGTGGAGGTTCGCATCGCTGAGCCGGAGCGCGCGACGCGGTCGCTTGAGCCGTGCGGCATCTCGCTGGTGGAGCGTCTCGGGCACAACGGCGTGCAGGCCCTGATCGGGGTCTGGCGAACGTAGGGGCGTGCCGCCGCAGGAGCGGTGCGCGCCCGTGGCGGCGTGCCCGCTGACGATTGCTTCGATAATCCACAGTCCCATCGCATCCAGGAGCCGAACATGGCATCGCGAAGCATCGCGTGCGCGTGCGTCGTGGCGGCGGCCGCGCTGCTGATGGCGTGCGCCTCGCCGCTCGAACCGCCCCGAGGGGATGGCCGGCCTTCGGCGCGCGCGCGCCCGCCGGGGAGCGGGGACGTTCCGGCGTCGGCGTACCGCGCCGCTGGGGCCGAGACTGGGCCTGCGCTCGGCGACGCGGCCACGACCGAGGACTACGTGCGGTATGCGCTGTACCACAGCCCCGAAGTGGAGAGCGCGTATCAGCGGTGGCGAGCGGCGGCGGAGCGCATGCCGCAGGTGCGTGCGCTGCCCGATCCACGCGCCGACTTCGAGTACGACTTCCGGAGCGATGAGGCGATGATCGGGGCGATGCAGGAGTTCCCGTGGCCGGGCACGCTGCGGGCGCGCGGGGAGGCGGCCGGGCGCGGCGCGGCCTCGGCGTGGCGCGAGTTCGAGGCGGCGCGGCTTGCGGTCGCGGAGCGGGTGACGATCGCAGTGCATGAGACGGCGTATCTCGACGCGGCGATCGGGATCACTCGGGACAACCTCGACCTGCTGTCGTCTCTGGAACAGGTGATCCGCGCGAGGTACCGGGTCGGCGCCGGCTCGCATCCGGAGTTGATCCGGGCGCAGGTCGAACTGGGCGAGTTGGAGGACCGGCTTGCGCAGATGCTCGCGATGCGTCCCGCACTCCTGGCGGAGTTGAACGCCGCGCTGAACCGGCCCCCGGACGCGGCCGTCCCCGCGATGGGGCGCGTCGCGGGGCGGGTCGTTCGGGAGAGCGCGGCTGCGCTGGCGGGGGTGGCACGCGGAGCGAACCCGGGCCTGCTCGCGCTCGACGAGCAAGCGGAGGAGCAGCGCCGGCTGGAGCGTGTCGCGCGCCTGGAGGGGCTGCCCGGGTTCGGCGCGGGCGTGGAGTACACCATCCTCGAGAACGACATGGGTGATGACCTCGACGGCGACCCGGTCAAGTTGAGGCTGGCGCTGAGCGTGCCGCTCTGGCGCGAGAAGTACAACGCGGCCGTGCGAGAGGCGATGGCCCTGCGGCTTGCGATCGCGTACGAGCGCGAAGGGGAGGCGAACCGGGTGGCGGCGGAGGTGTCGAGGGCGTGGTTCGAGCACACCGACGCGCACCGGCGGGTCGGGCTGTACGAACGAACGCTTATCCCGAAGGCGGAGGAGTCGCTCCGCGCTTCGCTGGCGGGGTTCCGCGCGGGCGAGACGAGTTTCCTCGACCTGCTGGACACCGAACGGACGCTGCTCGAGTTTGCGATGTCCGCGGAGCGGGCGCGCGCGGACCGGAGCATCGCGTTGGCAAGGCTGAACCGGCTGGCCGGGACGGTGCTTCCCACGGAGCCGGAGGACGACGCGAAGGAGGATGAACCGTGAAACGCTTCATGACCGGCGCGAGGTCTCTGGGGGCATGGCTCTGGCAGCGAACGAGCGCCGCCGTTGCGGTCGTGCTCATCGTGGCGGCGTTCGCGGGCGGGTACCGGCTGGCCCGGCCCACGCCGGAGCCTCGGGCGGAGGAGAGCGCGGGTGCGAGCGAACCTGCCGGCGATGGGCGGGTGCGGATGTACACCTGCTCGATGCACCCGCAGATACGGCTGCCCGACCCGAAGGCCAAGTGCCCGATCTGCTTCATGGACCTGATCCCGGTGACGGACGACGCGGACGGCGAGGGGGGGGGTCGTCGGCTGGCGCTGAGCGCTGAGGCCGCCGCGCTGAGCCGGGTGGAGACCGCGGTGGTTCGCCGGTTTTTCCCGGTCGCGGAGGTGCGGCTGTACGGGAAGGTGGCGTACGACGAGACGTCGGTGGCGCGGCTGACGGCGTACTTCCCGGGGCGGATCGAGAGGCTGTTCGTGAACTACGTCGGCGTTCCCGTGAACCGCGGGGACCACCTGGCCGAGATGTACAGCCCGGAACTGCTCGCCGCCTTCGAGGAACTCCGGCAGACACGGGCCGCGGCGGAAGGCGGTGGCTCGGCGAGCGACCTGTTGCGGCGCGCGACGGAGGACACGCTGCGCGCGGCGCGCGAGAAACTCCGGCTGTTCGGCCTGACGGCGGAGCAGGTGGCGGGGGTGGAGAGCGGCGAGTTCGTGTCGGACCGGCTGACGGTGTTCGCCCCGATCGGGGGCGTCGTGACC
This sequence comes from Phycisphaerales bacterium, assembly GCA_035443945.1. Taxonomy (GTDB): domain Bacteria; phylum Planctomycetota; class Phycisphaerae; order Phycisphaerales; family UBA1924; genus CAADGN01. The sequence continues at coordinate 3,660 of DAOMNQ010000017.1, forward strand.
GGCCTGGCGGTGCGAGAGGGGGACTACGTGATGACCGGCGCGCCGCTGGCGACGGTCGCGGACCTCTCGCGGCTGTGGCTGGACCTCGGGGCGTACGAGTCGCAACTGCCGCTGCTGCGCTGGGGGCAACGGGTGCGATTCACGGTCGAAGCGCACCCCGGCGAAGTGTTCGAGGGGCGCATCTCGTTCATCGAGCCGGTGGTGAAGGACGACACGCGCACAGCGACGGTGCGCGTGGCGGTGGACAACGCCGATCGCCACCTGAAGCCGGGGATGTTCGCGTCGGCGGTCGTGCGCCCGCGCGTGGCCGAGGATGGCGCGGTCGTCGGAGATGAACTCGCAGGCCGCTGGGTCAGCCCCATGCACCCGACGGTCGTGAAGGACGGCCCGGGGCAGTGCGACATCTGCGGGATGGACCTCGTTCCCGCGGAGTCGCTGGGCGTGGTGGGCGACCCGGCGGCGGCGGTCGCGCCGCTGGTCGTCCCGCGCTCGGCGGTGCTGTTCACGGGCACGCGCTCGGTGGTGTACGTGGAGGTCGAGGGAACGGAGAGGCCGACGTACGAAGGGCGGGAGGTCGTGCTCGGGCCGCGCGCGGGTGAGTTCTACACGGTGCGCGAGGGGCTTCGTGAGGGCGAGTCGGTGGTTGTGCACGGGGCGTTCCGGATCGACAGCGCGATGCAGATCGCGGCGAGGCCGAGCATGATGTCGCCGGAGGGCGGCGAAGCCGGCTCGCCCGTGGGACACGAAGGGCACGGGGCGAGCGCACCGGCGCGCGTGCGGACGCCGGACCTGTTCCTCTTCGGGCTGAAGCCGGTGTACGCGGCGTACCTGGATGCGCAGGAGTCGCTGGCGGCGGATGACATCGACGGGTTCAACCGTGCCGCCGATGATGTGCGCCGTGCTCTGGATCTCGTGCGGGAGGCGGGACTTGTTGGCGAGCCGCTCGGGGCGTGGCGGCGGGCGGCGGCGCGCCTGCGGCAGGAGGGGCGCGCCGATTCGCCGGACGACGCACGCGAGCGGTTCCGACGGATGAGCGAGGGGGTGATCGACCTGCAACGCCGCTTCGGGCACCTGGGATCGGAGACGTGGCATCTCGCCTTCTGCCCGATGGCGTTCGACAACCGCGGGGCGGAGTGGGTGCAGCGGACGGAGACGATCGCGAACCCGTACTTCGGCGCGGCGATGCTGCGCTGCGGTGAGGTTCGCGATCGGTTCGCCCCGCTGGAGCGAGGGGAGGGTGAGCAGTGACCACCCCCCCCTCCGTTGTTCCTCGCGGGGCCGTGGCCGCGCTGATCCGCTTCTGCCTGGAGCAGAAGTTGGTCGTTGCGATCGTGCTGATGGGGACGCTGTTCTGGGGCGTGCTGGTGGCGCCGTTCGACTGGGACCTCGGGCCGCTGGCGCGCGACCCGGTTCCGGTGGACGCGATCCCGGACATCGGCGAGAACCAGCAGATCGTGTTCACGGAGTGGCCCGGCCGCAGCCCGCAGGACGTTGACGACCAGATCAGTTATCCGCTGACGGTGGCGCTCCTGGGCATCCCGGGCGTGAAGGACGTCCGCAGTTACTCGATGTTCGGGTTCTCGTCGATCTACGTGATCTTTGAGGAGCGGATCGACTTCTACTGGTCGCGTTCGCGCGTGCTGGAAAAGTTGAACTCACTTCCCGCGGGGACGCTGCCGCAGGGCGTGGCGCCCGCGCTCGGCCCGGACGCGACCGCGCTGGGGCAGGTGTTCTGGTACACGCTGGAAGGCCGCGACCGCGAGGGGAGGCCGGTCGGCGGGTGGGATCTGGTCGAGTTGCGCACGATCCAGGACTCGATCGTGCGGTACAAGCTCGCCGGCGTGGAGGGCGTGTCCGAGGTCGCGTCGATCGGCGGGTTCGTGCGCGAGTACCAGGTGGACGTGAACCCGGACGCGATGCGGGCGGCGGGCATCTCGCTGGACGAAGTGGTCGGAGCGGTCCGCGCGAGCAACCTCGACGTCGGCGCGCGCACCATCGAAGCGAACCGCGTCGAGTACATCGTGCGCGGCCTTGGGTTCATCAAGGGCGTGGAGGACATCGAACTCGCGGCGATCACGGCACGCGACGGGCAGCCGATCCTGGTCGGGGACGTGGCAAAGGTGTCCGTCGGTCCCGCGATGCGTCGCGGCGTGCTGACGAAAGCGGGTGAGGAGGCCGTGGGAGGCGTCGTTGTCGTGCGGTATGGCGCGAACCCGATGGCGACGATCGAGCGCGTGAAGCAGCGGATCGCGGAGATCTCGCCCGGGCTGCCGAGCAGGGTCTTGGCCGACGGCACTGAGAGCCGGGTGACCATCGTGCCGTTCTACGACCGCACCGGGCTGATCCGCGAGACGCTCGGGACGCTGAACGCGGCGATCTCGCAGCAGGTGCTGGTGACGATCGTGGTGGTCGTGGTGATGGTGATGCACCTGCGGAGCAGCCTGCTGATCGGCGCGATGCTGCCGATCACGGTGCTGATGACGTTCATCGGCATGAAACTGTTCCGGGTGGACGCGAACATCGTGGCGCTGTCGGGTATCGCGATCGCGATCGGCACCATCGTGGACATGGGGATCGTGCTGAGCGAGAACATCCTGCGTCGGCTGGGGGAGGCAGGGCCGGAGGAGCCGACGCTGTCGGTCATCCACCGGGCGTCGTCGGAGGTGGGGAGCGCGGTGCTGACGGCGGTGGCGACGACGGTGGTCGGGTTCCTGCCGGTCTTCGCGATGGAGGCCGCGGAGGGCAAACTCTTCAAGCCCTTGGCGTACACCAAGACGTTCGCCCTGATCGCGTCGATCGTGATCGCGCTGACGATCCTGCCCTCGGCGGCGCACGTTCTGATGGGGCTGCGGGTGCGGCGCGGCGCGGTCCGAATCGCGGCGGGCATCGCCATCGCCTTGATCGGCGCGGCGATCGCGCTGCGCGTCCATGCGCCGGCTGGGACTCTCGTGGCGGCGTTCGGCGTGTTCCAGGCGGCGCGGGACCGGCTGCCCCGGCGCGCGGCCCGCGCGCTGGAGTGGTCGGCGAACCTGGTGGCGGTCGCGGTGGTGCTTGTCGCGCTCGCCGCGGCGTGGGAGCCGCTCGGGCCGGCGGCGGGACTGTCGCGCAACGCCCTGTTCATCGGGGCGGTCGTGGGCGGGCTGCTGCTCGCGTTCTGGCTGGTTCGCCTGGCGTTCCCGCACGTGCTCGCGTGGTCGCTCCGGCACAAGGCCGTGGCTCTCTCGCCCGCGGTGCTGGTCGTGCTCTTCGGAGCGACGGTGTGGCTCGGGTTCGACCGCCTGTGGGGCCGGTGGCTGCCCGAGAGCGTTCGGCAGCGCGAGGCGGTGGTGCGGGTTGCGCACGCGCTGCCGGGGCTGGGGAGCGAGTTCATGCCGTCGCTGGACGAGGGCGCGTTCCTGTACATGCCCACGACGATGCCGCACGCCTCGATCGGCGAAGCGACGGAGATTCTGCGTGAACTGGACCGGCGGATCATGAGCGTGCCGGAGGTGGAGGTCGCGGTGGGGAAGATCGGGCGCGTCGAAAGCCCGCTCGACCCCGCGCCGATCTCGATGGTCGAGACGCTGATCCAGTACCGGAGCGAGTACCGAACCGACGCGCGCGGCGGTCTGCTGACATTCCGCGTCGATCCGGCGACGGGCGAGTTCGTCCGCGACGAGCGGGGCGACCTGGTCGAGGACCCGGACGGCCGGCCGTACCGGCAGTGGCGCGACGGGGTGCGCTCGGCGCAGGACGTGTGGGACGCGATCGTGGCGGCGGCGGAGATGCCGGGCGTGACGAGCGCGCCGAAACTCCAGCCGATCGAGACCCGGATCGTGATGCTGCAGTCCGGGTTCCGCGCGCCGATGGGGATCAAGGTGTACGGCCCGGACCTGGCGACGATCGAGGCGTTCGGCGTGGAACTGGAGCGGGCGCTGAAGGAGGTGCCGTCCGTGCAGCCCGCCGCGGTGTTCGCGGATCGCGTCGTGGGTTCGCCGTATCTGGAGATCGACATCGACCGCGAGCGGATCGCGCGGTACGGGCTGCGGATCACGGACGTGCAGGAGGTGATCGAGGTCGCGCTCGGGGGGATGCCGCTGACGACCACGGTCGAGGGTCGCGAGCGGTACCCGGTGCGTGTCCGGTACCTGCGTGAACTGCGCGACCAGCCCGAGACGCTGGGCGACATCCTGGTCCCGACTCCGGGCGGCGCGCAGGTGCCGCTGCGCGAACTGGCGACCGTGGAGTACCGGCGCGGGCCGCAGATGATCAAGAGCGAGGACACGTTCCTGGTGGCGTACGTGCTGTTCGACAAGCGTTCCGGGCACGCGGAGGTGGCGGTGGTGGAGCAGGCACGCGGCGTAATCCGATCGAAGATCGCGTCGGGCGAACTCACGGTGCCGCCGGGGGTGAGTTTCGAGTTCGCGGGGTCGTACCAGAACCAGGTGCGAGCGGCGCAGCGGCTGAGCATCGTGCTCCCGCTCTCGCTGGCCGTCATCTTCCTGCTGCTGTACCTCCAGTTCCGCCGCGTCTCGGTCACGGCGATGGTGTTCAGCGGCGTGTTCGTGGCGTGGGGCGGCGGGTTTGCCATGCTGTGGCTCTACGGCCAGCCGTGGTTCCTGGACGTGGACGTGATGGGCACGAACCTCCGCGACCTGTTCCAGGTGCGACCGTTCAACCTGAGCGTGGCGGTGTGGGTCGGGTTCCTCGCGCTCTTCGGGATCGCGACCGACGACGGCGTGATCATGGCGACGCGGATCGACCAGTCGATGCGCGAGGAACGGGCCGGATCGGTCGAGGAGATCCGGCGGGCGGTCGTCGCGGGCGGTCGGCTCCGAATCAGGGCAGCGGTGATGACGAGCGCGACCACCGTGATCGCGCTGCTGCCGGTGCTGACGAGTTCTGGGCGCGGGTCGGACGTCATGATCCCGATGGCGATCCCCGCGTTCGGGGGGATGGTGGTCGCGTCGATCACGTGGTTTGTCGTGCCCATCCTGTACTGCTGGGGGGCCGAGTGGAAGCGCCGCCGTTCGGACGGCGGTCGAGCGTTGATACCATCAGATGAAGGAGGTTCACCGTGAAGACGTTCTGTGTTCTTGCCGCCGTGTTCGCCGTGTCGCTCGCCCGGATCGCCCTGGGCCAGGCGACGCCCGTCAACGCCATGTGCCCGATCGGGAAGGAGCCGATCGTGCCGTCGGCGGGGACGGTCGAGTACAAGGGCGTGACGATCGGCCTGTGCTGCCCCGGGTGCGGGGAGCAGTTCCTCTCGTGGGATGAAACCCGCAAGGACGAGTTCGTGCTGCTCGCCAAGGCGCGGCGCGAGCCTGGGCAGGAGCAGCACGGCGAGCAGCCGGGGAAGCAGCCCGAGACCGGCGCGGCCGCCGACGCGGAGCCGTGGACGGACCTGTACACGCTCGCGACCTGCCCGATCTCGGGCCGGAAACTCGGCTCGATGGGGGACCCGGTGGTGAAACGCTACGACGGGCGCGAGGTGCGTTTCTGCTGCGCGGGGTGCATCGAGCGGTTCGAGGCGGACCCGGCCGCGGCGTGGAAGAAGGTGGACGAGGCGATGGCGAAGGACCAGCGGCCGTTCTATCCGCTGGAGACGTGCATCGTGTCGGACGAGCCGTTGAAGGAGGACGGGCGGGACGTGGCCACGGAGATCGTGTTCAACAACCGGCTGGTGCGGCTGTGCTGCCGGACGTGCGCGAAGGAGTTCGCGGCGGACCCGCGCGCGTTGATGAAGAAACTCGACAAGGCCGCGGCGGACGCGCAGCGGAAGGACTACCCCCTGACGACGTGCATCGTGGCGGGGGGCGAGTTGGGATCGATGGGTGAGCCTTCGGAGATGGTGGTCGCCGGGCGGCTGCTGCGGTTCTGCTGCGCGAGTTGCCATCCGAAGGTGAAGGCCGATCCGCTCCGCTACCTGCGGATCATCGACGAGGCGTGGCGGGCGAAGGGGCGGTACATGCCCGAGCGCGCCGCGGGCGAGACCGGCCCGGAGGACCGCAAGAGCGAGTGAAGGGGGCGCCCGTCACGGGGTCTTCGCGCCGAGACGCTTCCAGGCAGTGGCGAAGGGCACGATCTCGACGGCAGTGGCGCTGTCCTGTCCTTCCGCGCGCTGCGCCGCGAGCGCGGCCGCCGCCGCCTCGGCGTCCGTGCGCCCGGCGAAGGCGGCGGCGTTCGAACCCATGGGCGTCCGCAGGTCTCGGGTAAGGAGGAAGTGCGCGCTCTCGGTCCGAAGCCAGACGGCGGAGGCGTGATCGTGCGACCAGCGGGCGACGATCTCGGTGTCGGCGTGCTCATTCTCGAAGTTGACCTGGCAGTTGAAGTCGTCGAAGAGCCGCGGTTCGGGGCCGCGCGGGCCTTGGATGACGGTCGCGGTGGCCCAGCGTCCGTCGCTGATGATCATGTTGCACTCGGCGCAGACGTCGTGGCCGAGTCGGACGGCGGGCGGGCCGTCGGCGGCCTGGTTGCCGCAGGCGCCCAGCCCGAGCGCGGCGGACGCGAGCAGCATGGTTGCAAGGCGCTTCACGGTGAGTTCCTCCGTGCGAAGAGGATCGTGGCCAGAGCGAGCGGAAGGACGGCCCACGCGGCGACGGTCGCGGCGAGCACCCAGGGGAGCGCCCGACCGAGCGTGAACGAGGCGTATGCGCCGACGGGGCCGAGGACGTCGAGCGAGGCGTTCATATTGACGATGACGGCCATTTTGAACGACTGCATGGGGTTGACGATCGCGAGTCCGAAGATCTCCTGCACGCGCAGGCGGAAGAGGATCGAACTCGCCATGAGTCCGAGGTCGCTGACGAACACGAGCGTGAGCCAGACGAAGAGCGCGATGCCGGTGGCGACCGCGGAGCGGCGCGAGACGACGGAGATGAGAACGCCGACCGAGAGCATGGCGAGCGCGAGCAGGGCGGTGAAGGCGACGAGCATGGCGTAGGCGGTGATACCGACGCCGCCGGCGCGCCAGGCGAGGACGGCAGCGCTGACGCCGAATCCGATGCAGAGGGAGCAGACGAGCGCGGTGGCGAGGCCGGCGTACTTGCCAAGGATGAGTTGGGTGCGAGAAACGGGCTGGGCGAGGAGGTAGATCAGCGTGCCCCGCTCGCGTTCGCCGGCGATGGCGCCCGCGCCCGCGGTCAGGGCCATGAGCGGGACGACGAGCATGACGAGGTTGAGCAGGCCGGCGGCGGTCCGCCCGAAACCCGCGAAGCCGTGCGAGCCGACGCCGCTCAGCGACAGGAACGAGACGCCGACGGCGAGCACTGTGAAGGCGACGGTGT